>JAPOKO010000001.1:83626-176042 GCA_029977615.1 bacterium | reverse complement strand
CGATTGTCGGTGGAAGCATTCAATGAACGTATCAATACTGTTACAAAACTTTCACTTATCGATATTCGAAACTCTGGGGAGGTTGAGCAGGGAAGCATTGACGGTGCGCGACACATCAGCCTTCCCTCGCTGCTCAAGCGACTCGACGAAATCGACAAGTATGAGCCTGTTGTGGTGTTCTGCAGGGGTGGTTACCGCTCGTCAATCGCAGCGAGCCTATTGAAGTCACATGGATTCACGGACGTGAGCGATCTCATCGGCGGCTACACGGCTTGGTCTGCATTTCAAATATCATGAATTCGCTGCATTGGAATAACGCATATTCATCTAAAAGAGTGCATGAGCGTTCATGGAGCGAGAGTGGTGCCTCTGATTCGCTGGCAGAGTTGATTTCGTCTGAGATTGGCAAGCAGGATGCGATCATTGACATCGGTGGTGGGTCGTCTACATTCGTGGATTCGCTACTTGAGGACTCTTTTACAAATGTCTCGGTACTCGACATTTCTGGCACGGCAATAGACGAAGCTCGGCACCGTATTGGTTTAGAAGAAGCAAAGGTTTCCTGGATTGTTGCTGATGTGCTTACTTGGAAACCACAAATCAGATTCCAATATTGGAATGATCGTGCGGTATTTCATTTTCTTGTAGATCCAATTGATCAGCGCCAATATGTGGAAAAGGTTCGTGAAGCTACGAAATCTGGAAGCCACATTGTTATTGCAACCTTTTCTCCAGAGGGCCCTGAATCATGTTCTGGTTTGCCGGTGCAACGATGGTCTGCAGAACAATTGTCTGCACTCTTTGAAGATTTTTGCACTGTGGTGTCTCAAACCGAATACAACCATGTCACACCTTGGGGAAGTACGCAATCGTTTATGCGGCTCCATTTGAAACGTAATTGATCATCCAGCGGATACCAAATTGGTCAAGGCACGAACCCCAATATGCACCCCATGGCATATCGTTCATTCCGCCTGAGTTTTCGGTTGACCCAACTGATAGCAAGTCGTAGAAGCGATCAGCATCTGCTTTGGAGTCCGGCTGCAAATTGATTGAGAAATTATTGCCCATTTGCAACTTATGACCGGCGGACTCAAGCATGTCTGTGCCCATCAAGAGGTGGCCAGCAAGAATAGGCAAAACGATATGCAGAATTCCCTCTTGCTCGTGAGAGGGCAGTTGGGACGCGAGTTGAGGCATGTCCTTGAACCGTTGAATTGAGGTGATCTCGGTACCAAATACCTTGGCGTAATAGTTAAACGCTTCCTCGGTTCGACCTTGTGTATTGATGTACGTGCTTACAATTGCCATCGCATCACACTAGTGAATTATTGTGGTGACTGCATCGGGGCTTCGGATATTGTTCAAAACACGCCGCGCACAGCAGAATTCGTTTGCGACAGTCGCTCAGTTCGCAATTATGGAAATGATTGGTAGGAGATTTGCAGTAATCGCATTCGCCAATTACTGCAGCTGAAGGACTGAATTCCAAGTTGAGTCGTGCGTCAAACACATAAAGCGAACCTTCCCACAAACCTCGGTCTCGAAACTTTTCGCCATAGCGAACGATTCCGCCCTCAATTTGGTAAATCTCCTTGAAGCCACGATTCTTCATGATGACCGAAAGAACTTCGCATCGAATTCCACCTGTGCAATAGGTGATGATCGGCTTGTCCTTAATGTGGTCGTACTTGCCGCTTTCCAATTCCTTTATGAAGTCACGCGTTGTCTCGGTTTGCGGAACGATAGCGTCGCGAAATTTGCCAATCTTGGCCTCAAAAGCATTTCGTCCATCGAAAAACACGACATCGTCGCGTTTGGCAACAAGTTCATTCACTTCTTCGGGTTTTAAGTGAATACCACCACCGACAACGCCGTTTTCGTCAACTACTATTTCGTCAGGCACGCCGAATGTAACTATTTCATCACGCACCTTTATTTGCAGATCAGGGAAGTCGTCCTTTCCTCCGTCGGACCATTTGAACTCCATCGTCTTGAAAGCTGGGTAGCTGCGGGTTATCCGGACATATTTCTTCACCTTGTCAATAGGACCGCCAACAGTGCCATTAATTCCGTGTTTGGAAATAAGTATTCGACCGTTGAGCCCGAGTCCTTCACATAGTGCTCGCTGCCATAAGCGAATTGCGTCAGGGTCACCTAACGGTGTGAACTTGTAATAGAGAAGGATTTTCGAGGTACTTATGTCATCAGTTTATACGCTGTGATTATGGCGAATCATTATGAATGACATCATCATTCGCGCAATGAGTGCTTCTGATTTAGAAGTGGTGTGGGCGATCAATCAGGAAAATGTTCCTGCTGTTGGCGAAGAGACACTCGAAGATTTAGCCAAGATTCATGAACAGAGCACGATCGCTCTAGTTGCAGAGGCATCCGGGACCATCGCGGGATTCTGCATGGTGCTTGCGCCAACTGCAGATTACGGAAGCCCTAATTTTAAGTTTTTCTGCGAACGTCTTGATGATTTCATCTATTTAGATCGAGTCGCCATTACTTCTGAATTCCAAGGTAACGGTATTGGTGCTGCGCTGTACAGCGAGGTGGAGAGACTCAGCGATGCAACGTGGTTCGCACTAGAAGTAAACACCAAGCCACGTAACGAAGGCTCTTTGCGCTTTCATGCACGAGAAGGTTTTGTACAGATGGAAGAATTGGAGACGCGACCAGGAAAGATGGTCAGTTTGATGGTGAAGAAATTGAAGGGGTAATAAAGATCATGGCAAATGTTGCAGTAATCACGGGCGCGGCTCAAGGGATTGGTCGGCGAGCGGCCCAAGTTTTGAACGAACAAGGGTGGAGCCTGCTTTTGCTCGACCTGCAGAATGTAGACACATCTGAATATGCGTCGGCATTTGCGCTTGAAGGTGATATTTCAGACGAACAGTTTGTTGAATCTGCTGCAGCGCAATGCATGGAAAAATTCGGTCGAGTTGATGCGTTGGTGAACAACGCTGGTATTTCGTGCATAAGTTCAGCTCTCGACACATCTGCAGAGTTGTATCGCAAAGTTATTGACGTGAACCTGGTTGCACCGTTTTTATTGGCCAAGGCATTTGGCCGATTGATGCTCAACAGTGGCTCTGGCTCTGTGGTCAACGTGGCGTCAGTTGCAGGTTTGCAAGGTATTGCAGGCCGTTCTGCCTACAACGCAAGTAAACACGGGCTCATTGGCCTCACGCGCACGCTTGCAGTGGAGTGGGGTGCAAAAGGTATTCGCGTTAATGCCGTGTGTCCAGGATGGGTGAAAACCGAAATGGACCATAAAGACCAAGCTGGTGGTAGTTACAGTGACGCCGACATCATGGAGCACGTACCGATGGGTCGCTTTGCAAAGCCAGACGACATCGCGCAGGCAATTGCCTTTTTGTGCGATTCATCAAAATCCGGATTCATTAATGGAGTCTCACTACCGGTCGATGGCGGTTGGACGGCCGATGGTTCTTGGCAATCACTAAGACTGAAGCACAGATAATGGAGAACAGCCAAGATTCGAATCAATTCGATCGAGTTCTTGGGTTACGACACTTAACTGCAAGTGGCGTTGGCGTCATTATCGGCGCTGGCATCTATGTTCTTCTTGGGCCAGCAACGCAGGCATCTGGTTCCTTAGTGTGGGCATCATTTCTGGTCGCAGGCTTGCTAAGCGCGATGACGGCATTCAGTTATATGGAGCTTGCCTCAATGTTCCCAAGCGCAGGTTCGGAACACGAATTTGCTCGACAGGTGTTCCCGCGTTGGGTTTCGTTCAGCACAGGTTGGGCAATGACTCTGGCGCTCATCGTTGCTGCATCAACAGTTTCGCTTGGCTTTGCTCGATACCTGCAGATTTTCGTAGATGTTGATGTGCGTTTCGGGGCGTTGATAATGCTGCTACTGGTTTCATTTATCGCAATGAGTGGAATGAAGCGGGCATCGTGGCTCATCATTGCTCTCAGCAGCATTCAGGTCGGTGGTCTGCTGCTTGTCATCTTTCTTGGAGTTGATCACATTGGCGATGTCAACCTGCTTGAAGGGAAAGGTTTTTCTGGCATCATTGCGGGAGCGGCTCTAATCTTTTTCGCCTTCATAGGTTTTGATGAAGTAATCACACTGTCTGAAGAAACGATTGATGCTCATCGAACGGTTCCTCGATCCTTGCTACTTTCACTCGCAATTTCCACTGTGCTTTATGTACTGGTAGCAATTGTGAGTGTGAGCGTTCTCGGGCCAGAAAGACTTTCTCTATCCAAGCAGCCACTTACCGACGTGGTTCGCGACGCCGTTGGTGGAGGGGCAGTGAATGTTGTGGCAGTTATTGCTCTAGTAACAACCTTCAATACAACATTGCTTGTTATCACCGCTGCTTCGCGAATGATGTATGGAATGGCCAGCAAAGGAGACTTGCCTGGTTGGCTCTCTACATTGCGCAACCATCAGTCGCCACGCAACTCCGTTGTTGCAACCTTGAGTTTGTCTACCGCACTTCTGCTTGTCGGAGATATTCATGAACTCGCTGCTTCTACAGACGCGCTCATCTATCTCATGTTCATCATGGTTAATGTCATTGTGATCATTCTTCGAGTACAGCGACCGGATGATATGCGACCGTTTCGCATACCTGGGGATATAGGCAGAGTGCCGGTGATGCCGATATTGGGTCTGTTGGTAACGGTAGTAATGGCATCAAAATTGGAAATAAGCAGCATTGCATTAGCTGCAGGCCTTACAGCAGTAGGTCCAACCCTGTTCCTTGTAGTAAGAATGGGGTATGGCAAACAAAGAGCAGAATAAGAACAGCAACCAGAAAAAAGAAGCGAAGTTGACGCTGAAAGAAAAGCGTGCGAAGAAAGCTGAAAAGAAGAAGTCCTAGTTCTTCTTAAAGATCACTACGCGAGCTTTATCACCAAAGTGTTCGCTGCCTTCGGCGTAGATATCAACTTCTTCGTACTGAGGCTTAGTAATCGTTTTGTTATTCACCGCTTCAGATATTGCTGAACTGAAGTCGTTGTCTTCCCAGTGCTGTTTATTCACACCGGCAACGATTGTTGCACCCGAACGGCAAACGCTGATTGCATCAATCAATTCGTAGGCACCTAAGTGTCCAATGGTGAATGCACCCGCGCTGACGAAGAAGTCGAAATGATTTGCGGCAAAGTAAATAGTTGAGGTCAGGTCTGCTTCGTGCAGGTCCTCGTACAACTTGGATCCATCCGAACGAACCTTTGAGGCTGCTACTGCCAGCATCTCGGGTGAGATGTCTACGCCTTCAATCACGCTGAGAGGACGAACTTTTGCGATCTCCTCACCTACGGCACCAGTTCCGCATCCAATGTCGATGACAGTAAACGAACGATCTGCTGGCATGTGCTTTGCAAGTACCGCAGCAATTTTCGCGGGGTAGACGTATTTCATGTCCTCGACGAACGTTTTGTCGTATGTGGGAGCCCATTGTGCGTACAGCTCGCGGCTGTCTTCAGGGGTCATCAAGTTGTAGGCATCGGCGAGGGTGATCTGCTTCTTCCGTTTTTCGGCCACACGATTATTGTAACTGCAGTCGTTTCACGCGAGCCGGGGGGTCGTTATGAAGGTGCCGTTAACGGTGATAGATCATTTACGCCGTGCAGAACAGGTGTATGGACACCGAACTGCGTTCATTGACGAACCAGATCAGCCCGCAGAATCATGGGGAACACAGACCTATGCAGAGATGGCGCGTCGGGCTCGTGCGCAAGCCGCCGCGCTTGACAAGTTAGGAATTCCTCAGGGTGCTCGTGTTGCGGTCGTCAGTCAGAACTCTGCGCGTTTGCTTACCAGTTTCTTTGGAGTAAGCGCTTACGGGCGAATCCTTGCTCCAATCAACTTCCGACTTTCAGCCGATGAAGTTGCATACATCGTTGATCACTGTGGTGCAGAAGTGCTTATCGTTGATCCCGAACTTGATGACTCGCTCAGAAAAGTTTCAGCAAAGCATCGCTTTGTTATCGGCGCCGAGAGCGACGAATTGTTATACGACTATTCGTCTGAGCCTCGGCCATGGACGCCAGACGAAGATGCAACTGCGACAATCAATTACACCAGCGGTACAACTGCGCGGCCAAAGGGCGTGCAACTCACACATCGAAATATCTGGTTGAACTCTGCAACGTTTGGTTGGCACATGGGAGTTAATGACCGCGATGTTTACCTGCATACGTTGCCTCAGTTTCATTGCAATGGTTGGGGAATGGTGTACGCAGTTACTGCAATGGGCGGCACCCATGTGGTCTTGCGCAAAGTTGATGGACAAGAAATTCTTCGTCGAGTAGATAAGCACGGCGTCACACTGCTGTGCGGTGCTCCAGCAGTGGCAAACGCCATTATTGATGCTTCGTCACAATTTGGTTCCCGGGTTCCAGGCAAAGGGACCGTTCGAATTGTGGTTGCAGGAGCACCACCTCCATCAAAAACTATTGAACGAGTAGAGACGGAACTCGGTTGGCAGTTTCATCAAATTTATGGATTGACAGAAACTTCCCCTGTCTTAACAATCAACAGTCCACGACTTGAAACAGACCACCTAACACCCGCTGAACGATCCGTTGTGTTGAGTGCAGCAGGAGTTCCAACTATTGGAACCGAGACGGCGACGAATTCTGAAGGTGAGGTTTTGGCGCGCAGTAACACGGTGATGGATGGTTACTGGAATCAGCCGGACGCAACTGACGCTGCAATTATGAACGGTTTTTTCCACACGGGCGACGGAGGAAGCATTAATGACGGTCATGTACTGATCATCAGCGATCGAAAGAAAGACGTCATCATTTCTGGCGGAGAAAACGTCAGTTCAATTGAAGTTGAAGATGCATTGTTTTCGCACCCTGAAGTTACTGAAGTTGCGGTTATCGGAATTCCCGATGACAAATGGGGTGAACTTGTGCTGGGTTTGGTAGTGAAAGCTCCAGACTCGAAGCTTTCTGAAGAGGATTTGATTGCCTATTGCCGCACAAAGATTGCGGCCTACAAATGTCCGAAGAAAGTAGAGTTTCGATCAGAGCTTGCACGCACAGCAACAGGGAAGTTGCAGAAGTTCAAACTCCGAGCCCCATACTGGGATGGCTACACAAAGCAGGTGAACTGATGTTGAGTCAGCAGCAAATTGAAGCGACTGTTGAACAGTTTCACGATGAGGGCTATGCAATTGTTCGAAATTTTTTACCCGAACACGAATTGCTTGAATTGCAGAAGAAGACTGCAGAGTTGCGGGAGATTGCACTCGAACATCCGGTCACATATCGCCATGGAAATTTAACGTACGAAATTTTGCCCGAGGAGCATTTTGGGAAGCGGTACGTCATTCAGGCTTATTGGTTTGCTTGGGCGGATGCCTACTTCGACAAATTCCGAAGCAATCCCCGATATCTGCAATTGCTTGAACCCTTAATAGGGAACAACATCAAACAAGTTACGCAACAGATTCACTGGAAGCCACCAGGAGCTCGACTCACCGGCTACCGATTCCATCAGGATTTGCGGTTCCGCGAAAGTCGTGAAGCGTACGAAGATGTTGTTCGCGACACAGTCACCATGGGCCTAGCGATTGACCGAGCAACGCCAGAAAACGGTTGTCTCAAGATTGTTCCTCGCAGCCACACCATGGGTTATCTCGGACTTTCCGATAATGGCGATGGCCAAATCATGAAGGGTCTGACGCAGGATGATGAATTGGTGCAAGTGGGCATAGACCCTTCACGAGTAATTGATGTGGTTCTAGAACCAGGCGACCTCGTTGTGTGGGGTCTGATGACAGTTCACGGATCGTTGCCGAATGAATCGGTTCACGAGCGAGCCTTTGCAATTTCGAGCTATGTGCGAGGAGATACTTCACAACGCGGAGAGTGGACATTCAAAGACGGAAAGCCACAGATGCTCGGAGAAACTCCGCAGTTGTGCAAGAACGAGAAACTATTTCTTAATCTTGAGCCTCATTACGACGCGACCAAGTGGTTTCTCTGAACTAGCCTGCGCTCATGATCCTAGATACGTTGATTAATTCGGTAGTTGTCATTGTTGTCAGCATGGTCCTGCTGTGGGCACTCAGCGTGTTGAAAAAGAACGCATCAATTGTCGACATTTTTTGGGGGTTGGGATTCGTCATTGTCGCGTGGGCTAGTGCAATCAATGCCGATCAAGTATCTGTTCTAGGCAAGGTAGTTCTAGTTCTAGTTTCAATGTGGGGATTGCGACTTTCGCTCTATTTAGGTATTCGCAATCACGGTAAACCGGAAGACTTCCGCTATGTCGCAATGCGCAAGCATTATGGACCGAAGTTTCCAATTATCAGTTTGTTCACCGTTTTTCTTTTGCAGGGTGCGATCATGATGATTGTCTCGCTACCAGTTCAAATAGCTTTGACCGATGCAGATACAACCTTGTCGATTTTCGGTTACGTCGGCATTGGATTATTTGCTCTTGGAATCTTTTTCGAAGCAGTTGGCGACTGGCAGCTTGCCCAATTCAAGCGCAATCCGCAAAACGCTGGTCAGGTTATGCAAACGGGTTTGTGGAAGTACACACGTCACCCGAATTATTTCGGTGACACCTGCGTGTGGTGGGGAATTGGCATCGTTGCCCTCGGAGCAAGTTTCGGTTGGATCGGACTCATTGGAAGTTTGTTAATGAATTTCTTCTTGGTTCGAGTATCAGGGGTACCGATGTTGGAGCGCTCTATGTCGAAGCGTCGTCCTGGTTACGACGAATACAAGCGCCGCACAAGCAGTTTTATACCGCGTCCGCCGAAGAAGTAGTTACTAGCGCGGACTGCGGCCGCGAAGCTTTGCCCACTCGCCAAACTGAGTGAGTGAAGCAACTGTCGCGCCCATTGACTCCGGTGCAACCGGATGGCTAATGAGGTATCCCTGTGCTTTTGCGCAGCGTAATTCGGCAAGTGCTTGCAACTGTCGAACACTTTCAACGCCTTCTGCAACCATGTCTAAACCTAGTGAGTCGCCCATGGCGATGATGGTGCGCACCAATGATCGCGCGCTGAGGTCATCTGCAACGCCATTTACAAATGAGCGATCAATCTTCAAACGCTGAATGGGGAACTTTTGTAAGAGCGATAGTGATGAATATCCAGTTCCGAAGTCGTCAATTGCCACACGAACTCCAAGCCCACACAGCTTTGTCAACGCCTCAAGAGCCTGTTCCGGCTGAGAAATCATCACGCCTTCAGTTACTTCAAGCCACAACTGATCTGGCGCAATATGTGAACGAAGTAGAGCCTCGTGAACAACGGGAACAAAGTTGGGATCATGTAATTGTCGCGGACTTACGTTTACCGACATGGTGGCGTCGCGACTGCAAATGCCCTCGTTGATCCAGCCGCGCAAATGGGTGAGTGCTTCGAGCAACGCCCAGGCACCAATGGGAACGATGGTTCCGGTTTCTTCTGCTATCGGTATGAACTCTGCTGGTGAAATGATGCTGCCGTCGTCGCGGGTCCAACGCATGAGTGCCTCAAAGCCAACTACATCTCCAAGTTCAATGTCGACGATCGGTTGGTGCACTAGGCGCAATTCTCGACGTTCTAGGGCGCGATACAGTGCGGTTTCAACGGCGAGACGTTGCGTGACACGTTCAAGCATTGACTCATCAAAGATCGCAACGCAGTTTCGGCCAGCATCTTTAGCTCGATACATCGCTGTGTCGGCATGGCGTAGAAGGTCGTCTGCGCTTGAAGAAATGTGTTTTTGGTATGTCGCGACACCAATGCTGGTTGAAACAAAAACGTCACCTTGGCGAAGTGATAGAGGCTCGTTAAAACTCTCCAGGATTTTGTCAGCAACAATCATTGCGTCACTCGCTCCACGGGTTCCAGGATCGAGAATGACGAACTCGTCACCCGAGATTCGACCAACTACGCAACGGTCAGGAAGTGCATTCTTCAGACGTTGCGCAACTGCAATCAACACATTGTCCCCAGCTTGATGTCCGAGCGAGTCGTTGATGTTTTTGAATCGATCAACGTCTATGAATAACACCGAGGGGTGACGCTGGTCCTGTTCTGCAAATTCAAGTGCTGCATTGACATGAGTAAGCATGAGACTGCGATTGGGTAGGCCGGTGAGCGCGTCCGTCTGAGCAGAATGGATGAGTGAACGTTGTGTTATCGCATTCGCGCGCACGGCATGTATTACACGAGCCGTTACCGCAATGGAAAGAACAAACACAGAAATAGCGCGAACGATTCGGTAGGTTTGATCCTTTGCTTCAGTTAATGCAAGTACAACCACAGGGATGGTAAGGGCTGCGGTAGTCGTGATCAGGCGTCCGAGCAATGGGCGTTGAGCGCGGGCTACGCCATGTTCGGTGATCGTTGAAATGCTGCTGTGTACGAATGCGGCAGAGCACAGAAACAAACAGAATACGTATGAAGCATTGATGTACTCAGTAGCAATTTGGAATCGGCCAGAATCGTTAGCCGCGTAGAGAAAGTCTCCAACAAGAGTGAATGTGATAGCAAATGCAATGAGCCAAACAGAAGGTGTACGGGCTGCGTCTCCGAACAACAAAGTTGCTAGCGAGAAAAGAACAATTGCGCTAATCGCAAGCGTTGCTCCTTGAATCCCCGTAACTAGAACATCTGACGTATTTGCATCGAATGTCGGTTGAAGAAAGACAACCCAAATCAGGAACCACGCACCTAATGCAACGATGAGCCCGTCACCGAGAACGCTCATGGGATCGTTACCGATACGACGACGGATGATGAGCAATAGTCCAAGCGCCAACGTGATTTGCACCAATAAGTACAGAGACTCGGGTATTGCCTGCAAGTTCATGTTTGTGAATTGATTGTCCAGAATCTGCGCCGTTGAAGAAGAGACAGCAATCACGAAAAGAGCAGGCCACAAGACTTTGTCAGGCTTATTGAATTTTGCGGAGATAGCTAAAAACACCATGACCTGGACTGTGGCAATGAGGTATGCGGCATTACTGAAGTCCTGGGAACCACTCGTCGCCACGGCGACCGTCAGGGCTAAGCCAACGCCGGTTAAGCCCCACGAAAGGCGTGAAATAGGCGCAGAATTCACTTGGCAAACGGTACAGCATCCCTTTTCGTGCGCCGAGGATGGGTTACTTTATACGCAGGGCGGAGAACCCTAAGCCGCGTTAGCGGTCTGTTTGGAGTTCCCCCGAAATGTTCGTTACCCGCCACTCTCCAGTTACCGATTCGGTACTCAAGGACCAGTTGTGGACGCTGTACACCCGCGCCTATGCGCGCACAGCAGAAGAAGCTGTTACTCACGAAATGCTTGACCGCATGGAGTTCAACGATCAACTCTCAGATACAACGAATCGCGCGTGGGTTGTCTGGGAAGACAACATGCCGGTTGCAATGACCATGATCGCCACTGACGTTCGCCGCACTCGCTGGTTGAGCGAGCATTATTTCAAGAAGAATTACCCGCAGCAATTTGCCACCAACAAGGTTCATTATGTGGTCTGGGCGGTTGTCGATCCTTCATATGTCACAAAGGGCGTCAGCATGTTTATGGCGCGTCAGGCAATGGCGGTTGAAGCACGTGAAGGCTCATTGTTGGTGTTTGACATGCCTGAGTCCAACCAGCCAAACGAGTTGGGTGGTGCAGCCGAATTGATGCATCGAATGGCACGGCAAGTAGGTGGTGCTCGATTGGTGCCGCTCACCGTCCAGAGGTATTACGCACTCGACTTTTCACCTTCAAAGGTTGAGAGTCAGGAAGTGGAAGAGCAAGCACCGAGCTCATTCTCTGACTCAGTTCTTTAGCGTGTAAACCCCGCTAGATTTGGGGGCGATATGGCAGTCACGTTTGTTGTGCCCGGCGCACATCTGATGAGCGGACTCCTCGGCGAGCGAGATGAGCACCTGAGGTTCATTGAAGGCGAATTTGAAGATGTCGCCATTCGTGTACGTGGCAATGAAGTATCTATTTCTGGCCCTCAATCTGATGTTGTGTCTCGCTTATTCGAAGAACTCACCGCATTGTTGCAGCGAGGAGAATCGCTTGATCGCTCAGTGCTTTCCAGGTCAATCGTGATGGTCCAGGCAAACGAAAAGCCAAGCCTTATTCTCACCGAAGACATTCTGCGTACTAGTAGCGGAAAAAACGTTCGCGCCAAGACGTCGGGTCAGCGTAAGTACATAGAAGCAATCAGAGACAACGTCATAACATTCGGCATTGGTCCTGCTGGTACGGGAAAGAGCTGGCTCGCTGTAGCGATGGCTGTTCTTGCATTGAATACAAAGCGTGTTCAACGAATCATCCTGACTCGCCCAGCCGTGGAGGCGGGAGAGCGACTTGGATTCCTGCCAGGTGACCTCACCGCGAAGATTGATCCATATTTGCGTCCGCTGTATGACGCACTGCACGACATGGTCGGCGCAGAAACTGCGAAGACCTACCTTGAGAAACAGATCGTTGAAGTAGCGCCGCTTGCATTTATGCGCGGTCGCACGTTGAACAACAGCTTCGTTATCTTGGATGAAGCACAAAACACAACGCCAGAGCAAATGAAAATGTTCCTCACGCGAATTGGCTTTGGTTCGAAAGTTGTAGTCACCGGTGACACCACTCAGGTTGACGTGCCAGATGGACGTAGCGGGTTACTTGGAGTCGAGCGCGTACTCACCGGTATCAAAGACCTAACTTTTGTCCACCTTGATGCAACAGACGTCGTGCGACATCGCATCGTTGCAGACATCGTTGCTGCATACGAAAAGCAAACACCCAACCATGGCTGAATCGCGACCGGGTGTTTCTAAACCGCGTCGCGTTGGTGGCGACGGTGAACCAGAAGTTTTTATGGCAGATGAGCAGCAAGATCTTGAGATTGATCTTGCTCGTTGGCAGAAACTTGCTCTTGATGTCTTGCGCGCTGAAGGCGTCAAGGGTTTGACGGAAATGACCGTGATGTTTATTGACGCATCGACGATGACTGAATTAAACGCACAATACATGGGCAAGTCATATGCAACTGATGTGTTGTCTTTTCCGTTGGATGCGGTTGAGGCAACTCGCTCACCTGGCCCTGGAGCGATGTCGAAAAGTCCTGAGCCGTCTCCGCTTGATGTTTCGGATCTGCCGCTTTTGTTAGGCGATGTGGTCATTTGCCCGAGTGTCGCCGTAGAGCAAGCTCCGCGTCACGCTGGAACCGTCGATGATGAACTTGCGTTACTTCTCGTTCACGGAATACTTCATGTTCTGGGAAACGATCACGACAACCCTGAAGCTGAAGCTGCAATGCATGCTCGTGAGAGAAAACATCTTGAAGCATTTCACTGGGGTCATGCTGCGCCAGAACAATTTCGACATATTCAGGAGATAGAGCAGAAATGATGTTTGCCCAAACCCCAACGGCGATCGACTATTGGATGCTTGCCGGCATCGGGCTCATCCTCGTGGTCCTCATTTTTCTTTCGCTCGCCGAAATGAGCCTGTCTCAAATGACGAAGCCACGCGCGGCAGCGCTTGCTGAAAAGGGAGCAAAGTCGGGCAAGGCGTTGGTGCGTCTTGCAGCAGAGCCAACCCTTTGGGTGAACCCGTTGTTGCTCACCGTGAACGTATGTCAAACCGTGCAAGCAACACTGATGGGAATTGTGTCCGGACGTTTGTTTGGTGCAGCAGGTGTTGCCATCGGTGTGGTGATCAACGTGATGTTGTTCTTTGTCCTTGCTGAAGCAGTGCCAAAGACCTACGCGGTGCTCAATCCTGTGCGTGGAGCAACATCAACGGCCCGCCCAATTTCTTTACTCGTACGCTTTTGGCCATTGCGTGCTGCATCAGCAGTATTAATCAAACTCACCAACGTCATCGTGAAGGGTGAAGGCCTGAAACAAGGACCATTTATCGGTGAACAAGAGTTTCTGGGAATAGTGGAGGCAGCAGCGCAGGAGAGCGTGATTGAACACGAAGAACGCGAACTTATTGAGTCGATTATTGAATTTGGCGACACCGTAGTTCGCGAGATCATGGTTCCGCGCCCCGATGCGGTGTTGATCGATAGTGATCTCACGGTTACACAGGCTCTTGACAAGGCTGTAGAAGACGGTTTCAGCAGACTCCCAGTTCTACGTAAAGACGACGACGACGTTGACGATGTTGTCGGCATTGTGTACGTGAAAGACCTGGTGATTGCTGAGCGTCAAGGCAACGGTGCCTCGCCGATAACCGATCTCATTCGTCAAGTTGAGGTTGTGCCGGAGAATAAGTTGGTCGCCGATTTGATGCGAAGTATGCAAGCAAAGAAGTTCCACATGGTCATGGTTGCAGACGAGTACGGAATCATCGTTGGTCTGGCAACGCTTGAAGACTGTCTGGAAGAACTCGTTGGTGAGATCGTTGACGAACATGACGACGAAGATCTCTCACTACAGACACTTCCAAATGGTGATTATCTCGTTATTGGATCAATGCCGATATCTCGTCTTAATGACGAACTCGAATTGAAAGTTCCTGAATCCGAATACGACACCATTGGCGGTTTCATTTTCGGAATGTTGGGCCACGTTCCAGTGCAAGGCGAATCAGTTGATTTTGACGGATGGCGAATTAGCACCGAAACATTGGACGGCCGTCGCATTCAGCAAGTTCGCATCAGCGCCATAACGCCATAACGGCTATCGTCGGGCGAATGGACATTTCGCTTTCTGGAAAAGTTGCTCTCATCACCGGTGGTTCGCGGGGTATTGGTTTAGCCATTGCCAAGTCGTATACAGATGCTGGTGCGAAGGTGATGATTACTTCGCGAAAAGAGGATGCGCTTCGCGAAGCCGCCATGTCTATTGGAAAAGACTCCGCATTCATTGCGGGAAACGCTGGTGACACCGAATTCGCCCAAAGGTGCGTGAGTGCAACGCTTGAACAATTCGGCAAGATCGACATCTTTGTGAACAACGCTGCAACAAATCCGTACTCCGGACCAACTCTTGATGTGAGTGAGTCGCAGTTCGACAAGACTTTTCAGGTGAACCTTCGAGGTCCACTGTTTTGGTGCTCACAGGTGTGGTCGCAACACATGAAAGACCATCCGGGTGTCATGATCAATATCGCATCCGTCGGTGGACTTCGAGCCGAAGGAAGCCTTGGTGTGTACAACTTGACGAAGGCCGCCCTTATTCATCTCACAAGGCAATTAGCGGGAGAGTTAGGGCTCACACGGGTTGTGGGTATTGCACCAGGTCTGGTGAAAACTGATTTCGCTCAGATGCTGGTGGATAACTATGGCGATTCGCTTGCAAAACGACTTCCGCGGAAGCGTTTAGGCGAACCGCAAGATATCGCCAATCTTGCAACGTTTCTCGCTTCTGATGCAGCCAGTTGGATTACTGGCGAAACTTATGTGATTGATGGTGGTGCTGGAGTCGCTTCAGGTGCAATGTGATTACGAAGTTCTCGAAATAGAACCGGGCCACCGATTATTAACGCGGTAATCCCCAGAATTGCTGCAATAAGAAATGGCATGCGCAAGTTGGTTGAGTAAGCGATCTGGCCACCGATAAGAGCGCCAATACCAATTGATCCAGTGCCAATAAATCGATACACGCTGTTTACACGTCCAAATAACTCGGTTGGAATTACTCGTTGTCGTAGCGAAACCGTGACCACATTCCATGTAGTTCCAGCAAGTCCCATAAACGAGGCGGCTATGGCAACTGCCCAAACGTATGGCATAAAGAAGTAAATCACTCCAACAAATCCAAATACGAAATACGAATAGACGATTGATTGCGCGATACCAAGACGTTTTGCAATTTTGTCACCAAGCAAACCGCCAAGGATTGACCCAACAGCGGTGAGAGCAAGCAGAAATCCATAGGCGCGACCTGTTACTCCAAGCTCAACCGCGGCATATTTGACAAAAATTGCATCGCCGAACATGGTGGTCATATTGGTGATGCCAAGCATGATGGCCAAAGTACGAATGAGTTTGTTGGCCCACAGCCATTGCAGCCCCTCTGCGAGGTCAGCCTTGAAGCTGGAGCGTCGTTTCTCGTCGCTTATCTCGGGCTCTGCGGCTGATGGAATTCGAATACTGGCAACTAGTAGGGCAGCAATGGCAAATGAAGCGGCATCGACACCAAATGGAACGCCGACAGCAATCACGAATGCCCAAGCCCCAAGTGGAAGACCGATGAAGGTGTTTGTTATGAGTTCAAGGCTTGAAAGCCTGCCGTTTGCTTTTTCCAGCAGGTGGTCTGGCACGATTTGTGGCAAAAATGCCTGCGCTGACATGTCGAAAATGACCTCACAACAACCGACGCCGATGAGAATCGCCATGAATGTCCAAATGGAAAGCGTTCCTGTCGCCGCTGAAAACGCAATTAGTCCAAAGAGGATTGCGCGAATGACGTTTGCAGTGATCATCAGTTTCCTGCGATCGAATCGATCGATGTACACACCCGCAGGGAGTGATAAGACAAGCCATGGAATCATCGCACAAAAACTGACACCAGCAATTAGTCGTTCATCGCTGGTGAGAGAAAGAGTGAGAAGAGGTGCAGCAGCATGCACCATGCCATCACCAACATTGGAGACTCCGCTGGCTACGAACTGGCGCCAGTAGTTACTCGGTAGACGTTGCTCGGTATCTATTTCAAATTCCTCAACTTTTGGATGTCAACTTTGCCAAGTGAGGTCGTCGGGATTTCCCTGACCACTCGTAGTTCGGTCGGTGCACAAAACGATGGTAATTGAGTCTTCACATGATTACGAATGTTTTCAAGTGTCGGAGCTACGTCGGTTGACGAAACTATCCAAGCAGTAACTCGCTGACCCCATTCTTCATCGTCAATTCCACTTATAACAACTTGCGCTACGCCGGGAAAAGTTGCCACAACTTTTTCTACTGCAATTGGCCACACGTTTTCGCCACCGGTGATGATCATGTCGTCGCGGCGACCGAAAACACGAATGACATTATTGACAAAGGATCCACTGTCTCCAGTTATGTACCAATCCGTATTGCGTTCAGCGGAGTCAAGGCCACGGTATGTGCGAAACAGGGAAGGAGTTTTTAGTTCAATGTTTCCATTGATGATGCGTACTTCTACATCATCAAGGGGCACGCCGTTGTACGCAATTCCACCAAACGTTTCCGTCATACCATAGGTTGTAACCACATTGTCTGGAAGTTGCAGAGGAGCAGCTGCGCCACCAAGCAAGATCGTATGGAAAACGGATGGTTCAATTCGTTGCAATGTTGTCGGCACTAACGAAATGTGTGTTGCCCCTGAGCGCGCTGCGTTTACAACTTCGGCCTCATCAAATTTGGAAAAAATACTGATCGGATTGCCTAAGAGAATGGATCGCGCCAGAATGCTGAACCCTGCAACGTGTGAAACGGGTAGGCACAACAGCCAATGTGTCGACGAATCGGTCTGCAATCGCGCTTGAGACATGCTGAGTAGTGAACGTATGGAGTTGTGAGTATGCACCACACCTTTTGGTGCACCTGTTGATCCGCTTGTTGCAATAACCAGCGCGTCGTTGTCTGCGGTTGGTTCTGAATTCGGGAGATTTACTGAAATTCCAGAATCATCAATCAACACAGAGGGTTTGAACTGCCTGATGAGAGATTCCTTTGCGGCTTGAGGGAGCCGCTGGTCAATAGGAAATACCGCGTCGCCTGAATCCCATGCATTTCGCACATGGTTGGAAAATTCGATGCTTGCCGGCATATCCAATGCAACTAGGCGATTCACGGTCATCAGCGTAGGCCTTCGAAAGTGCGACACTGGAGAGATGGATAAACAGCCAAGTGGCCTTCAACTATGGATTTTGGGTGCTCGACCACGAACATTGCCCGCAGCCTTTGTCCCTGTTTTTGTTGCCTTTGGTCAAGCGCTCTCTCAGGAAGTTGAGACAAGGAAGCTGTGGTGGTGTGGCTTCTTCGCACTCATTGTCAGCGTGGCTCTGCAGGTTGGAGTGAACTATGCAAACGATTATTCGGACGGCATCAAAGGAACTGATGCCAAAAGAGTTGGACCACTCAGACTTGTTGGCTCCGGTTTAGTTCCAGCGAAAAGTGTGAAGACAGCAGCGTTCATTGCATTTGGTGTTGCCGCGATATTTGGACTATTTATTGCAGTAGCTACGTCATTGCTACTCATACCGCTAGGCGTGCTGTGCATTGCTGCTGGTTGGTTGTACACGGGAGGGCCAAAGCCTTATGGGTACTTCGGTTTTGGTGAGCTGTTCGTTTTTGTATTTTTCGGATTAGTTGCAACTTGTGGTTCGGTGTACGCAATCACGCAAACAATTGATGTCAAGACGGTTCTTGCATCCTGCATCGTAGGGCTACTCGCATGTGCTTTATTGGTTGTAAATAACCTTCGCGATATCCCAAGTGACACCAATGCGAATAAATTGACCCTCGCAGTGCGCATGGGGGATGCCATGACGAGAAAGTTGTACTACGCCATGTTTTTGTACGTGACACTGTTGATCGTGCTCATCGGTACACAGGATCGCACCGTTCTCATTGCGCTAATCGGCCTGATAACTGCTTATCCCGGGTTAAAGGCGATTAGGGCTGGAGCGCTCGGTAGAGAGTTAATTCCTGTGCTTGGTTCAACCGGCAAAGCGCAATTAGCAATCGGTCTGTTGTTGGCAGTTGGTTTAGCTCTGTAGCCACCAGTTAACAGCTTGGGCAAAATCCTCAGGTTGATCGAGATGAGCATTATGTCCGGCTTTGTCAATAATTCTCATTGTTGACCCTGAAATCATTTGATTCATGCGTTTCGCGATTTCGACGAACTTCTCATCGCGAGTGCCACAGATCAACAACACAGGAATTTTAATTTCCTGAAGCTGAGACCATAAGGATTCTTGTTGGCCAGTCCCGCATGTGCGCAAACTCGTTGCTAATGACGTTGGTGTATTTTTGCAACGATCCTGAATTTCCTCGTCACTGAACTTTGATTTCGCAAACAATGGCTGTCGGATCCACTCCTGAATGAACGCGGAAGTTCCGATCATTTCAATGCGCGAGGCAAGTTCTTCGTCAGCTTGGACTCGTGCTTCTCGTTCGGCATCATCCTCGATTCCGGGTGTGCCACTCACGAGAATCAAGCCAGTCATTGCATAAGGATGCTGGATTGCAGCATGCAGAGCCATGCGGGCTCCCATGCTGTAGCCAACGAGAATTTTTCCAAATGCAATATCCGCAAGCTCGTCTCCAGTTTCCTGGAGTGTAAGCGAGATGCCTTGTGACTCACCATGGTTGGGTGCATCAACAAATGTATTGATCGAATCACCAATGGCTTGCGCTGCAGTTGTCCAAGATTTACCGGTTTGCGTAAATCCATGAACAAAACAGAACTCGCGAGATCCATCTCCACTAGTGACAGTATGCAAGCTCATGTCTTTTCAAGAATCCTTTCAATAATGCGTTCAAACATCTCAATGTCTTGCGCACCAGGCACGGACCACTGACCATTGATGATAAATGTTGGAACGGCGGTCACTCCGTAATCGGAGGCCTCCGCAATTTCGGCTCGAACCTCGTCGACCAATTCATTACTAGAGAGAAATGTGAGAGCTTTGGTGCGGTCAATACCCACAGATTCTGCACAGTCAACGAGTACATCAATGTCGGCGATGTTCTTGCCGTCAGTGAAGTAAGCATCCATGATTCGTTCCTTAAGGGGTATTTGCACAGCAGCACCATATTGCTTAAGCGAAAAACTGAGTAGTCGATGGGCAAGAAATGTATTTGCTCGTACAGCAATGTCCATGTTGAACGTGATGTTGTCTTGCGCGGCAACTGAAGTGACGTGATCAAGAATCTCGGCAGCACGCTCTGGTCCACCGAATTTCTTGGCGTATGCGTCCTTTGCCGGAGTTGGCGAATCAGTTGGAGCCGTTGGGTCTAGCTGGAAAGGCCGGAATGAATAATCCACCTCAACATCGACTCCACGGTCTCGTAGGCGTGAAATAGCAGTCTCAAATCGCCGTTTTCCAATAAAACACCATGGACATATGACGTCGGAGAAGATTTCTATGCGCATAGATGCCACGATAGAGGGGATGGCCTCATCTCCTGCAACTACTGCGACCTTTTGCGCAACGATCGTGGACGAGTGGGTGAGGCTTGGCGTTGCTCATGCCGTGGTCTCTCCTGGTTCTCGTAGTACCCCCATGGCGATCGCTCTTTCCAGCAATCCGAAAATCGCACTCCATGTGTTTCATGATGAGCGTTCTGCTTCGTTTGCAGCGTTGGGTATCGGCCTGCAATCGGGAATGCCTGCAGTATTGCTGTGCACATCAGGGACTGCAGCGGCACAGTTTTTTGCAGCCGTCATTGAGGCAAATTATGCACATGTGCCGATGCTGGTGTGCACCGCAGATCGTCCACCAGAACTACAGGGAGTTGGTGCACCGCAAACTATTAATCAAACGAACTTATACGGAAACTTCGTACGCAAGTTTATTGATGTAGGCATTGCAGATGATTCAAAGGTTTCCAAATGGAGGGCAGTCGCACGTGACGCATTTTCGACAACGGTTGGGGTGAACCGTGGCCCATGTCATGTGAATTTTCCATTTCGCGAACCACTCGTCGGCGTTGCCGAGACGCTTCCGGCACCAGAGACACACACGCCAGTTCGGATGAGTGCCGATGTGGCAACAGCATCAGAACGCAAAAAGCTTTCTCTCGCACTTCGTGCAGAACGCGGACTGATCATTGCGGGCAATGGAATTGATCAGCCGCGCTTCATTTTGGACTTAGCGGCGAAGTTGAATTGGCCAGTTGTTGCAGATCCGCGGAGCAATTGTCGAGTTGTCCCAGAAAGCAGTCATGGTGCAACGGTTGTGACGTGCGCCGATGTGATGATGAGGCACCAGGCAACAGCCGAGTCGTTAACACCAACTGTGGTCATACGAATCGGAGACCCGCCAGTGAGCAAAGTGGTGAATCAATGGCTTGCGCGTTGCGGAGCAGATCAGATTGCTGTCACTCAGCAACCAACTCTTATTGACCCAGACAAGATTGTGACTACTCATATCGTTGGATCATTCAACGAACTATTCATGGAAATGTCGCGAGGCACTCAGTCAAAGCCTGATTCTGAGTGGATACGAACATGGAAGAGTTGTGAGCGCAACGCACGCACGGCACTTGATGCACGGTTCGCTGAGTTACAGCATTTGACGGAACCACTATGTGCCGTAACGGTAAGTGAATCGCTGCAACCAGGATCAAATTTGGTGGTGTCATCTTCCATGCCGATTCGCGATTTGGAATGGTTTGCGCCTGCTCGAGACGGAGTTCGGGTCTTCAGCAATCGCGGAGTAAATGGAATTGATGGTGTTGTTTCGACTGCTGTGGGAGTTGCCTTGTCGTCAAAAGCGCCAACAGCATTGCTGATCGGGGATATCGCTATGTTGCACGACAGCAACGGGTTGCTCAATTTGGTTCGTCGTGATGTTCAGTTGAAGATCATTGTCATTGACAATGAGGGTGGCGGAATCTTCTCGTTCCTTCCACAAGCGGAATCGTTGGACGGGACGCAGTTTGAGCAACTTTTCGGTACGCCCCACAGCGTGGATTTTGAATCTCTTGCTAAAACACACGGTATTCCGTTCTCATGGGTCACGACCGCAGACGATCTACGGAGAGAACTCGGAAATACTGCTACATCCATCATTGCCGTGCGAACTGATCGCAAACTCAACGTTGCTGATCACAACGACCTTTACGAAGCAGTGGCCGAGGCTCTAACGAAAAAGTGAATTATGGCTGCATGATGGCAGCGAGCATCGCTTGCAGCTTGGCTTGTGTTTCCGCCAGTTCTTCAGATGGATCACTGTCTGCAACTATTCCACCACCAGCGAATAGGCGTGCCTGAGTCCGTGCTTCATTGAATTGCGCACATCGGATAGCCACAGCGAACACACCATTTCCATGACGATCGAACCAGCCGATAGCGCCACCGTACTTGTCGCGGTCCATGCCTTCATGCTGGGCAATGAGTTGTAGCGCCTGTTCTCGTGGAAACCCACCGAGTGCTGGAGTGGGTGATAACGCAAGTGCAGCATCAAGTACATGGACGCGAGGTTCGGAAAGTTTGCCAATAAGTCGTGTACCAAGGTGTTGAACATTTGCAACTTGAACAACGGAAGGCTCTTCTTCCCAGTCCAGGTATGAGCAATGGGGAAGCAGGGTGTCGTGAACCATGTCGATCACTACGCGGTGTTCTATTTGATTCTTTGTGCTGGCAACCAATTGCTTCGCTAACGCCTCATCCTTGACGGGGTCGCCGGTTCTTGGCGTAGTGCCAGCAAGAGGATGGCTACTGATTTCATCGTTATGAATGGCAACAAGCAATTCGGGAGATGCACCGACGAAACCGTCGAACGAATATCGATAGCTAGTTCCAAACGAATCTCTGAGTCGAAGGAGTAGTGCATGAATGTCAACTGGTGCAGTTGAATCAACAAATACATCACGTGCGATTACCGCCTTGGTGAGTATCCCGTTGCGGACCGCATCTCTGGCGGTTTCAACAGCCTTCAGGTAAATAGGCACAGCAACACCGTCGCGAGCGGTGAATTGTGTGTTTTCTGAAATTGACGCGAGATCGGTGAGTGCAGGAAATGTCGCGTCATCGATTACTGTCACCCAGGTATCACCTTCCCGGGTCTTGCACAGCGTCACCTTCGGAAGAATGAAATCAGCTGCTCGCTTTGTATCAAAAGGAATAGATCCAAACATGATGGGACCTACTCCAACAGGGGTATCTGCTGGAGAGTGTTCTATTCCCTTCAGCAGTTCGCGCGCATCGTGCGCATTCAGGCGAGCGCTAATACCAACCGCCGCAAAACCCACGCCCTCTCGAACGAACAAGAAGCCACTTGAACCAGCGAAATCATTGAGATCAATCTCGCGATCGGTGATGTGTGATAACGGGAAAGACCTTGCTTTCATGGGGCTTGCTATTTCTTTGTTGCGTGCATCAATTGCGTAAGCCCACCGGAAAGTTGCTCGTGCCGCACGTGTTCAAAACCTGCATCCTGCAACATGACCACCAATTGTTCTGGCGAAGGTAAATATGCGACGCTTTTGGGTAAGTAGTTGTACGCAGCGCGATTGGAAAGTAGACCTCCGATACGAGGAACCACTTTTCCGAAATACACGCTGTTACCCCAACGGATAAGCGGATTAGTTGGCGTGCTCACGTCGAGTAACGCAATTCGGCCACCAGGTTTGGTGACACGTGCAATCTCGTGGAAGAACACGTTGAGATCTACCAAGTTACGCAAAGCAAAACCACAGGTCACTCCATCAACTGATGTTGATGCAATCGGTAAGCGAAGTATGTCTGCTTGAACGCGAGGCGCTTTGCTGTGGTCGGCAGCAAGCATTCCGAAAGACATGTCAAAAGAGAGGGGTGTGAGTCCAGCCTTGCGAAGGTCAACGCAGAGGTCGCCCGTTCCACTAGCGAGATCGAGCACCCGAGCGCCTCGTGCTAAGGCGAGTTTACGAACTGCAATTTTGCGCCAACGTGTATCGAGCCGAAAAGTCATGATTCGGTTCACCAGGTCGTAGCGCGGGGCAATCGCGTCAAACATGTTCTGTACAACTTTTGCCTTGACATCACCCTGGGGAAGTTCCTGTGTGTCCCAAGCCACCTTGTCCGAATTGCCCACCTCGTCAGGTTACGACACTCTCGGCAATACTTAATGATTGACCTCACCACTTTGTGGAATGGGAAAGGTTTGGGGACCGATGATCGACTTTACGTTTACGCCAGAAATTGAAGCAGTTCGCCTAAAGGTTCGTGCCTTTATGGACGAGCAAGTTCGTCCGCAGTGGGATGCGATTGATCAAAATTACCGCGCACAAGTAGTGAAGGCCATCGTTGAGTTGCGGAAATTGGCTCGCGAAGAATGGAACCTATGGCTCCCGCATATGCCTGCTGAATGGGGTGGTATGGGGCTTGGACCTACAGCCATGGCAGCAGTGTCAGCTGAAGCAGCAAAAGTGAGCATCGGTCCATACGTATTGAATGCGCAGGCTCCAGATGAAGGTAACCAACACACGCTGTTGCATTGGGGAACGCCGGAGCAAAAAGAGAAGTATTTGCGTCCGTTGTGCGAAGGCCGCATGCGTTCGTGTTTCGCAATGACTGAACCTGAAGTAGCTGGCAGTGATCCGACGCTCATCAAAACGTTCGCTTATAAAGACGGTGACGAATGGGTGATCAACGGTCACAAATGGTTTATCTCAGGCGCGCGTGGTGCTCAGTTTGCATTGTTGGTAGCGCGAACCGAAGAAGATCCCGACCTTCCACAAGCAGCAAACTCATGTTTCATTGTTGACATTCCGAGTGAAGGATGGAACATTGTCCGAGACGTAGAAACGATGTCTGGTGGACACAACCATTGTGAGATTGAAATTAAGGATCTGCGGGTGCCAAATGCAAACATGCTCGGCGGGCGCGGACAAGGACACCTGTTGGGACAATATCGACTTGGACCAGCGCGTCTTGCGCATTGCATGCGATGGATCGCTCAAGCCGAAACTGCGCTCGACATGATGGTGGCTCGTGCTTTGGAGCGTTACTCGCATGGTTCGCTGCTTGCTGAAAAGCAAGGTATTCAGTGGCTCATCGCGGATTCTGCAATGGAGATGTATCAGGGCAAGCTGATGATTTTGCACGCCGCGTACAAGATTGAACATGGCATGGACTTCACCAGTGAAGTCAGTATGACCAAGCATTTCGTTGCTAACAGTTTGTGGAGAATCATTGATCGTGCAATTCAGGTGCATGGCGCACTTGGTTACAGTACTGACACGCCATTAGCCGGAATGCTTCAGCAGGCGCGTTGGAGTCGATTTGCAGATGGTGCAGACGAGATCCATCAAATGCGCATCGCGCAGCGGACTATCTCGGCATATAAGGATTTTGGAACCACCAAGAAAGCAACAGGAGACCTTCCATTATGAGCAAACAGGACATCACGTTTGGTGTATTTATGCCGCAAGGCTGGAAAATGGAATTAGTTGGTATTCCAAGCGCCGTAGATAAATGGAACGCTGCGGTGGATATTGCTGTAACCGCAGAGCAACTTGGCTTTGACTCAATTTGGGTTTACGACCACTTCCATAACGTGCCTCGACCTGCGCACGAAACGGTCTTTGAATGCTGGACAGTCATGGCAGCAATAAGTCAACTCACTACTCGGATTCGTTTGGGGCAAATGGTTGGTTGCAATTTGTACCGGCCACCAGCACTTTTGGCAAAGATCACCAGCACGCTTGACGTAATTTCTGGAGGCCGTCTGGACTGGGGTATTGGAGCCGGTTGGTATGAAAACGAATGTCGTGGATACGGATACGAATTCCCGGTTCCGAAAGACCGCATTGCAATGCTTCGCGAGTGTGTAGAAATCGTAAAGATGATGTGGTCGCAGGAAGAAACCACATACGACGGCAAGTACTACCAACTCGTTCGCGCAAATTGCGATCCAAAGCCGCTGCAGGCACCTCGCCCACCAATTTGGATTGGTGGTGGAGGAGAGCAACTTACACTTCGAGTTGTTGCTCAGCACGCCGATTACTCAAACTTCGGTGGCTCAGCCGAAGAATTTTCGCGAAAGGTTGAAATTTTGAAGAGCCACTGTTTGAAGGTTGGTCGCGACGAGTCCGAAATTAAAAAGACCACTTCAGGTGAAATCCTCATACGCGATACTGAAAAGGAGCTTCGCGAATATCAAATTGCTAGTGGCCGTGGAGACAACTTCGAACAGTGGAGCAACGCAAATTTTGTAGGAACGCCCGATCAGGTCGCGGAACGAATTGCCATTTTCATTGAACGCGGATGCAGTGGATTCGTTCCGTGGTGTGTTGACTATCCCGACAAGCAAACGCTCACCGAGTTTGCAAAAATTATGAAAACCTACCGCTAACTATTTAGTAGTAGTGACGGAAGATAATTTCAGCAACGCATGAAGGTTTCGTTGCGCCTTCACATTCAAAGGTGGTTTCAAGTACTACTTGGGCTCCGCCTGCAATCTCTGTTGCGTCAAGAAGCTTGATTCCAGCCCGTAGCTTTGCACCTACAGGTACAGGAGCCATAAAACGAACTTTGTTTGTTCCGTAGTTCACGCCCATCTTGACGCCTTCCACTTTCCAGATCTGACCGATCAGCACTGGTGCCAATGAAAGTGTCAGATAACCGTGCGCGATGGTTTGTCCAAATGGACCAGCCTTGGCGCGCTCCGTATCGAGATGGATCCACTGGTGGTCGCCCGTGGCATCTGCGAAAAGTTGAACTTGTTCTTGGGTGACAGTGATGTAGTCGCTGTAGCCGAGATGTTGGCCAACATGAGCCATGAGGTCTGCTTGGTCTTTGATGATGGTTGCCATGGGTTCAGTGTTGCAGAAATGGCGGTCTGATTGCGAACTTGAAAAATCGGCTCAGCGGAACCATACCTGCTGGTGGGACCGGCTTTGAGTGTGCAGAAGCAGCGCGATAAGCGCGATGTCAAAAATGGCGCTGAGGAAGGAAACACCAATGAGTGATCGATAAACGATCAAATTTGAAATAAACGGCGTAAACGAGGCCACAACGGCAAGCTTGTAGCCAATTTTACGTTCGTTTGCCATGAGCAATCCGCCGAGAACGTGCGCAGCAATAACGACGAGGCCATAGACAGGGCCAAGGGTGAAGAAACGACGGATGTACCCGAGTTCCATTCGACTGTCCACGAAATTCGTAAAGGCGAAAAAGCCATTGATGTACAACAACCAGGTTGCGATTTGCAACGTCTGTGGTTGCATGCGATCGAACCATTTCTTCCAATTGATGTCCTGCACCGTTTCATTCTTGCAGAACTAGCCTGTAGTTATGCGTTCAGGCTTTGTTTCTCTTGTCGGGCGCCCAAATGTCGGCAAGTCAACATTGGTTAATGCGCTTTGTGGCGCGAAGGTCAGCATCGTTTCTGACAAGCCACAAACTACGCGTACTCGAATTCGAGGAGTCGTAACAAAAGACGACTATCAAATCATCTTCGTTGACACTCCAGGCTTACACAAGGCGGTAAGTGCATTAGGCGAGCGAGTGAACGCAACAGCTTTGGAATCAACAAAAGATGTTGACATTGTGTGCTTGGTTATAGATGCCACTCAGCCGTTTGGTTCCGGAGACCAGTGGGTAGCAAGTCATATTGATATGTCGAAGGCAGTTGTTGTGTTGAACAAAATTGATCGTGCCTCGCCACAACAGATTTTGAAACAATTGACAAAATTGAGTGAACTTGGAGCTTCTGAGTATTTTCCGGTAAGTGCGCAGACTGGTGCAGGGGTCATTGAGTTGGCACAGCATTTAGGAAAGATGCTTCCCGAAGGTGAGCAGCTGTATCCAACTGAAATGACTACTGAAACTTCGCCGGGTGAATGGGTTGCTGAATTGGTTCGCGAACAATTACTTGCAATCACGTTTGATGAATTGCCGTATTCCATTGCAACTCGCGTAACCGAATGGGAAGACAACAGGGTTAGATGCGAAATCGTGGTGGAGCGAGACAGTCAGAAGGGAATGGTCATTGGCAAAGGTGGGTTGCTGTTGAAGGAAGTAGGCACCGCAGTTCGCAAGCAGTTGCCTAAAGGGACTCATCTGGAACTGGCTGTGGTGGTTGACAAAAACTGGCAACAGCGGCCAGAACGAGTCGAGCGACTTGGCTATTAGTTACTTCGATATCAGCATTTTGTAGTCATCGAAAGTTACAGGAGTTCCCGCCCCTGCAATATCTCCTCGTCCGCGAGGAACACCAATTGCTTTACCACCAACGCTGAAAGTCACCTGACCAATGCCGGGTTGACTGGTGAGTGTGAGAACAATTTGAGCAATTGCCAACCGCTGTTCATTGGGCTTAATTGAATCTAGATAGACACGCTTCGCATTCACATTTGCAACTCCACCTTCAACATCAATCACCGCAACAAAATCGACTGGCAGAAGTGTTTTGATCTTGGTGTGTGCAGGATCGGGTAGTCCCGCTATAAGCGCCGCAAAGACTCCTTGTAGATCGGTTGGAGAGGGAATTTCGAGTCGCACGCGCTCAAGCGAAGATCCGTCAACAAAATAAAAATCGGCTTGTTCAAAAGTGGAGCCGGTAAGCGGGGACGTCAGAACAACCGTAGTTGTGGTTGCAGGAGCGGACGTCTCTGGGGAATTGAGTCCAAAAGGAATGTCATTTGTGCTGATTTCGTCGACTGCTCCAGACTTCGGTACAGCACATGAAGCAAGGACCGTGCACAGCAAACACACCTTGAAAGGAATGAGGCACATGTTCTTCATTGGCTCACTGTCCTCGCAAATGTGATAACAAAAGCTGAGCCGCCTTCATTCGATTGCTCTACATAAGCATTGCCGTGAAGGGCTCGAGCGTGCTCTCTCACGATTGCCAATCCAAGGCCGCTTCCTTTGCTATTGCGAGAGGCTGTTCCGCGAGAAAAGCGGTCAAAAATTTGCGCTCGTTCAGTCACCAACACTCCTGGTCCAGCGTCGTGTACTGCGAGTGTAAACGTTTTGCCATCGCTGGCTAGCGTCACCCTTGTGGCTCCATTGGCGTGATCTCTAGCATTTTCCAAAAGGTTGACGAGAATGCGCTCGATACGTCGTCGGTCAAGACGGGTTTCATCTTCGGAACGTGTTTCACCGTCTGATGTTGGAACTGAACTAATAAAAGGTATGTCTCCAAAGCCGTAGCGATGCATGATTCGGCTGACGAGGTCATTGAGTCGAACGTCTTCTGTTTCGTGATCCGCAACTTGGGCATCAAGGCGAGAAAGTTCCAAGAGATCAAGAACAGTTCTGTCAAAGCGTTCAATCTGTTTTTGCATGATGTCGATCGCTTGTTGATTTCGTTCCGAGAATTCAGATTTTCGCGATACCAGAACATCTGCGGCTGCAGACAATGCGGTTACTGGAGACCGCAATTCATGGCTCACGTCACTGGCAAAACGTTGTTCACGCTCAATTCGCTGTTGCACGGCATCGGCCATCTCGTTAAACGAGACAACAAGTCGGTCAAGGTCTGAGTCGTCTTCCTGTACTAATCGTGTATCTAGACCGCCTGTGGCGATTTGGTTTGCAGCCAGCGCAACGCGAGTGAGTGGTTGAAGCACGGTTCTGCTCATGGTCAGACCTAGAACACCTGCGGAAAGAGTGATGAATATGACTCCGATGAGCAAGGTGATTTGGATTGTACGAAGTGTGTTTTCAACATCGGTGACGGGGAACGCTTCAAAATAATGAAGACCAATAGAGGGAACAGCAACGCCAATCGCCTCGTACGGCCTATTCTCAAACTGAAATCGTTGCCGACTGGTTACGTCATTAAGTGTGAGTTCGACAAGTTCTGGAGGAAGATTCGATTGTGTAAATCGAAGCGGTTCCTGTGCATAGAAAAGAGAAGCCCGGCCCGGTCGTTCATCAAGCTGCACGACTGCATATCCACCTTGCTCGGTTCGGATTTGTGTAACCAAGTCTGCGATATTTGCGCTATCTGCCTCAACGATGTTGCGCATGAGTTGGGCATTATTGAATGCCTGTCGTTGAGCGACCTCGGATCGTTGGCCCAGTAGATAGGAGCGTGTGCTGGCATAGGTCACCACGCTCAGCGCAATTGCCGCGGCCATTGCAGCAAGACCAAAGAACAACACCATTCGCTGCTTCAACCCCAGTTTCTTGGGAATGCTCAGCCGACTCATGGATACAGCATGGCAGTAAAACGGCAAGACCGGAACCGGCGGGGTTCAAGGGGGAGCATGAACTCCCGCCGGTTCGATAGGCAAATTCTGCACGCACAAGATGACATTTGTTGATGATTTGTGTGCGTTTTCTGTAACAATTTGCCCGCATCGGGCAGACTTCATAACGATGTTTACGTTGCTGTTCATTGAAGACGATGAGGCCATTCGTACGGCACTTCGACTTGTGCTTGAAGATGAGGGCTACGAGGTAGCAGAAGCTGGTGATGGAGAGACTGGCATCAAAATGTTTGGGCAGCTTGATCCCGATCTGGTGTTACTCGATCTTCGGCTTCCAGACATCTCAGGGTTTGAAGTTTGCAGAGCCATTCGCCGAACAAGCATTACCCCCGTAATCATGGTTACTGCACAGACTGACACTTCAGACCTAGTAGATGGATTTGATGCTGGGGCCGACGACTATGTAACCAAACCAGTCGTTCCCAAAGAGCTCGCTGCCCGAATTCGTGCGGCATTGCGCCGAACTCAATTGATTGAACCTGCCTCGTCAAGTGGAAAATCGCTCAGCAAAATCGGAGATGTTGAAATTGACCGCAATTTGGGAATTGTGAGGAAGTCAGGCATTGAGATTTCGCTGACAAAAACCGAATATCGCTTGCTCGTGGAGTTCGCAGATCATCCTGGAATGGTGATGTCTCGAGATCAACTGCTTGAGCGGGTGTGGGGGTATGAGTATTTGGGTGATTCGCGTCTGGTGGATGCACATGTGAGACGCTTACGAGTAAAAGTTGAAACACAACCCGAAGAGCCAACGATGATCGTTACTGTTCGAGGAATGGGTTATCGGCTGCTGAGTTGATTCGCTAGATGGACTTAAGGAACTGGTCAACTTCGGAAAAATCAATTGTTCGTTTCATTGGAGGCAGTGTCGAAACAAGTTTCTTGCCGTAGCCCTTGGTGGCTAGACGCGGATCAAGAATGGCTACAACACCCGAGTCTCTGCGCGATCTAATCAATCGGCCAGCTGCTTGGGCGAGTTGGGTTGCTGCAAGTGGTATATCTATTTCGCTGAATGACGTTTTTCCAATTTCGTCTCGTCTGGCGCTGAGCAATGGGTCGTCTGGGCGATGAAAGGGAATCTTGTCAATGACAACAAGGCTGAGAGTTTGACCAGGAACATCAACTCCTTGAAAGAATCCTGCGGTTGCAAAGAGGCACGCAGAATCTTCTGAAGCAAACGCATCAACCAATGCCATTTTCGGTAAATCGTCTTGGCGCCATATTTTGTAATCAAGACGACGCATCATTTCGTCTGCCGCAGCATGCATCGCGCGATACGTGGTGAACAACGCCAAAGTGCGCCCTTGGGCTGCATTGATCAATTTTTCTAGTTCGTCATGAACTGCTTCATCTCGTCGTGAGTCGTTTGGTAAAGGCAGATGTTTTGCGCAGTACAGAAGCGCAGAATTCTCGTAATCAAATGGACTACCAACGTCGATCGCGTCAACTTCATCCTCGTTGAAGCCAACACGTGTTGGCATTGCCAGGGGAATAGTGGCGCTAGTGAGAATTGCAGTGCGTTTTGACCAGACTCCGCTTTGCAATGAGGGTCCAACATGTAATGGCGCTAGTTCAAGAATCGGGCGGTCTTTGCTTCCACTGACGAATGCAACGGTTCGTGGTCCGGCCGTGAGGGATCCGTCAATTACTTCAATCAGTCGAGTGCTTAGAGCCTGCCCTCTGAGGATTCGCTGTTTTGCCGACTCGTCATTGCTGGAAATTGCCTTTAGCCCCGCAACAGCTTCATCAATCTTTAGGCGTAGCCGGGCGAGAACATCTTGAATGTCATCAGGGAGAGGAAGAGGAACACGTTTGTCAATATCGCCTGCGATGTATCCGCCAAATTCGGTTGCAAGTTGCTGAAGTGATCCCGTTAACGCGTCGTCTCTCACGATTGAACGCAGCGCACCAATGACATGTTGAATACTTCCTGGGCTGATAGCCATACTCACCGAAGCGCTCATGACATCTTCAAGCTGGTGGGCCTCGTCGAAGATAACCACGTCATGTTCGGGGAGTAATGCGCCATCCGTCGCAACGTCCAGTCCGTAGATATGAGTGTTAACAACTATGACGTCAGCACTTGCAGCGAAATCTCGTGCACGCTCAGTAAAGCAGGCGTCACCGGACGGGCAGCGACTGGCTCCAGGGCATTCATCGCTACCAATGCTCACATGTCGCCAAGCGGCATCGCGAGGAGTCCATGACAAATCGCCTGAGTCTCCGGTTGAGGTTGTCTCGGACCAAGCAATGAGCTTGTCGATATCAGATTTCACTTGAGTGCTGAATTCTTGGAGATCAAGTTTGTGCTGCTTTGGTTCGCGGATTTCGGCAATGCGTTGTGCGCAGAGATAATTATTGCGACCCTTTAGAACCGCCCAGGAAATTTCTCGTCCAATAATCGGCGTAAGCGCTGAAGATAAAACGGGTAAATCATGTTTTGCAAGTTGATCTTGTAATGCTTTCGTGTATGTGGAAACCACAACTCGCTGACCAGATGCAATGGCAGGTACGAGGTACCCCAAGGTTTTACCAGTTCCAGTTCCTGCTTGAACTATCAAGTGGCGCTTGTTTGCGATTGCATCGGCAATCGCAGTCGCCATGGTGATTTGTCCCGAACGAATTTCAACATTTGGCAACGTGTCTACAACTGCCTGAAGAAGATCTGCGACACCAAGTTCGTGGTTCTTTTTAGCGGGCATGAACCAACTTGAGTGCACGATCTATTTCATTAACATCAAAATCGGGCCATGTGCGTTCGGTGAAGTACACCTTGGCTCCTTGTATCTGCCACAGCATGAAATTCGAGATACGAGATTCACCAGACGTGCGAACTACTACGTCAACTGGTGGGAGACTTGGCGCATACAAATGACTCGAAATCTCTTGTGTTGAAACGGCCTGATCAATTTGGTGACTTGCTAGGGAAAGTTGAGCAGCGCGGAGCAACTCTGCACGACTTCCGTAATCAAAAGCAACAGTCAGCACCATGCCTGTGTTGTGTGCGGTGTCCTCAATGGCCTGCACAATTGCCTTTTGAATAAATCCAGGTGTTTTTGAACCTGGTTCGTCGAATGGTCGACCAATCCATTGGATTCGAACATTGTTGGCATTGAGTTCTTCAACTCGTCCGAAGAGTTGTTTATGCAAGGAAAGAATGTGTTTCACCTCTGCAGGAGGACGAACCCAATTCTCTGTTGAAAATCCAAAAACCGTCAGCCAGCCAACATTGCGTGAGGCACAAACACGCACCACTTCAGCCAGATTTTCTTCTCCGGCTGTATGTCCTTCAGTACGGGGAAGACCACGCCGTTTTGCCCAGCGACCATTGCCATCCATGATGCAGGCGATATGGATGGGAGTTTGTTGTTTCACCATATCCATTCTGAACACCTTACTGATGTGGGCCGTGATGGCGTGCGACAATGGTGACGTGGCTGACGGTTCATCATTGCGACACGTACTTGTTGTGGGGGGATCGCTCAATCAGTGGAAAGACATGTCATCCTCCGAATGGTCCGACTACATCACAACATTGCGCACTTCGGTTGAGCAGATTGGAGCCGATTGGCTCACTGTGTATCCATATTCTGGAACGTCAGACTCAATGACGGATGTTCATCTCATTGAAAAAATCGCGCAGTCGTGTGGTGCATCACTCGTGGGAGGCAAGTTATTGCTTCGTGGCGTAACTTCGGTCGTAATTGATGTTTGCGCAGATGGTCAGCAAAGGTTTGTTCGTGCGGTGAATAGCTTGTCTGAAGAAGACATCACGGAAAAGAACTTGGCGAACGCGATTCTGCATCCGGCATCGTGCGAACCAGACCTTGTCGTGATTTTTGGAGATCCTACGCAGTTGCCACCATCCTTGGTATGGGAACTTGCCTACAGCGAACTGGTGTATCTGAATATTCAATGGCCAAATTGCAACATTGAAGATATTGAGTTGGCGATCAACGACTTTCAACGCCGAGATCGTCGCTTCGGTGGTGTTGATTCATGACGTTGTATCGCGATAAAGGCGTGGTCTTGAGGAGTTACAAACTCGGAGAATCCGATCGGATTGTTGTCCTGATGACCGAGCATCATGGAAAAATTCGGGCAGTAGCCAAGGGCATTCGTAAAACAAAATCTAAAATTGGTGCGCGGCTTGAACCAATGAGTCATGTCGAGATTCAGTTGTATAAGGGCAGAGAACTCGACACCGTGTCGCAAGTTGAACTCATTGATTCGTCGGCTCGCTTACACAACAACCTGGACAAGCTCACCCAGGGTATGTCCATGCTCGAAGCAGTAGATCAAATAGCCGAAGACAGGGAGCCTTCACCACATTTGTATCGCATGTTGCATGGGGCTCTCAATGCGCTAATGGAACAAGAGTCACCGGTGATGCTTGCCGCGTTTTATTGGAAGTTACTCGCAGCAGAGGGAGTCAGCCCGCAGGTGCATGCATGTGTGGGATGTGCCGTGACGGATGGACTAGCGGCTTTCGACATTTTTCAAGGTGGAGTTCAATGTCGAAGTTGCCGAACGGGCATCAGCATTTCACAGCCTGCGATTGACCTGATGCAGCAAGTTCTGGGTGGTCAACTCAATGTTGCCCTCGCACAACCCGAGTCGCCAGCAAGTTTTGAAATTTCTCAACTCGCTACGCAGGCAATGGAGCATCACATTGAGCGACGATTGAGGTCGGTCACAATGTTCAGCCCCCGTCACTAATGGGGTTGTAGTCTGTATCCATGCCCGCAAGCGATTTAGAGCAAGTTGTCAACCTCTGCAAACGCCGCGGTTTCGTTTTTCCAAGCGCCGAGATCTACGGAGGGTTCCGATCCTCCTATGACTACGGCCCACTTGGGTCTCTCATGTTGCGCAATGTGAAGGATGCATGGGTGCGCAGCATGGTGCAACAACGCGATGATGTTGTTCTGATCGACGCAGCCATTCTCGGTCCGCCTCAAGTGTTTGAGGCAAGTGGTCACTTGTCGAATTTCAGTGACCCTCTGGTTGATTGCACGGTGTGTAATCGACGTTTTCGTGAAGATCAGCTAGAAGCGCGAGATTGTCCGCAAAAGATGAAGGGCTGCACCTTTACCGAAGCTCGGGCGTTCAACCTAATGTTTCAAACTCATGCCGGCCCAGTAGAAGGCGAAGGCGCAACGGTGTACATGCGTCCAGAAACCGCTCAAGGCATGTTCGTCAACTTCGCGAATGTTTTGCAAACCTCGCGAAAGAAACCACCTTTTGGAATTGCTCAGGTTGGAAAATCATTCCGCAATGAAATTACGCCTGGCAACTTCATCTTCCGTACCCGCGAGTTTGAGCAGATGGAAATGGAATTCTTTGTCCCTCCTGCCGAAAGCGCCAAGTGGTACGACTACTGGTGCGAAACACGCATGCAGTGGTACATCGATTTAGGTATTCCAGCAGAAATGCTGCGGCTTCGCGCACATGAAACTGACGAACTTTCGCACTACTCAAGTGGAACGAGCGACATCGAATTCAAATTTCCTTGGGGATGGGGAGAACTTGAAGGAATCGCACAGCGCACCGACTTCGACCTCAACCGTCACGCCGAATTCTCGAAACAGAAACTTGACTATTTCGACCAAGCGACAAACGAGCGTTACGTTCCCTATGTTGTTGAACCCGCCGCAGGCGCCAACCGCACCATGGCTGCTTTCTTGCTCGCTGCATACGACGAAGACGTGGTGAATGACGAACCACGCACAGTTCTGCGTCTGCACCCGCGCCTGGCTCCGTATCAGGTCGCCATCTTGCCGCTGTCGAAGAAGGATTCACTCACGCCACTGGCAGATCAGATCTTTTCAAAACTGAGCAAGCGGTATTACTGCGATTACGACGAAACCCAAGCAATTGGTCGTCGCTATCGCCGCCAGGACGAAATTGGCACGCCGTATTGCATCACCGTCGATTTCGATTCACTAGAAGATGGACAAGTGACTATCCGCGAACGCGACACCACTCAGCAAGAGCGAGTGTCAATTGATCGTCTCGAGCAAGTTCTTAGTGAAAAATTAGGGTTCTAACAGGAGGAATCATGAGCAAAGTAGCAGTGGCAGTCAAATTGCGCATCAAAGCTGGCCAGCGCGATGCATTCACGGAAGCGGTTAAGCCTGGTCTGGCTACAGCGCAAGGTGAGTCAGAGACTCTGACCTACATCTTTCATCACGACGCATTAGACGCAGATGTGGTGTGGTTCTACGAGTTGTATGCGAACCAGGATGCGCTGAATGCGCACATGGGAAGCGATGCATTCAAGGCCTTCTCCAAGTCGCTTGCTGATTTCGTTGATGGAGCGCCAGAATTCAACCTGCTTTCGCCGATTGGCGGCAAGGGTCTTTAAGCCTTGTATTTAGACAAAATCGTTCAGAGCCATCGCGAAGATGCTTCGCGTGACCAGCGAATTTTGGACGATCTTGTTAGTCAAGCCCGTGCAATGTCGTCGACCAGAGGGTTCGGCGATCGACTTGTTCGGGACTCTCATGAGCATTTGTGTGTCATTGCAGAGATCAAGCGAAAGTCACCATCTAAGGGTGTGCTTCACGCACATCTGGATGCTGCTCAGATCGCATCGTCATACGAACAAGGTGGAGCATCGTGTTTGTCGGTGTTGACCGATGAGCGCTTCTTTGGTGGTTCGGTAGAAGATCTTCAGGTTGCTCGTGCAAGTACATCGCTTCCTGTCATTCGCAAGGATTTCACGGTTTCTGAATTTGATGTGGTTGATGCCCGGCTCATGGGCGCCGATTGTGTTCTGTTAATTGCAGCAGCATTGACCGAAGACGAGCTTGTGAGGTTCCATGATCTCGCGGTTCATATTGGTTTGGATGTGCTCGTAGAAACGCATGATGAGAATGAGCTTGATCGTGCACTCAACGTTGGCGCAAGCATTGTGGGAGTTAATCAACGTGACCTCATTACGTTTGAAGTTGACCACGCGCGTGCAGAGCGTATGGCATCTCTCATCCCTCCAACAGTTGCACGAGTTGCGGAATCTGGTGTTAGAGATGCATCAGACGCACGTCGCTTGCGTGATGCCGGATATGACGCGGTGCTTGTTGGCGAGTCAATTGTTACATCCAGTGACCCAGTTGTGGCAGTTCGTGATTTAAGGGTTGCATAGCAATGTTCGTCAAGATTTGTGGCATTACGAATGAGCAAGATGCACTACTTGCCGTCGCCTTAGGAGCCGATGCGTTGGGTTTTGTTTTCGCGCCGAGTCCACGTCAGATATCACCTGCGCTCGCTCGTGAAATCGTCAAGCGACTCCCTCCCGAAACAGTAACGGTAGGAGTGTTTCGTAACGAGACTCCTTCGCGAGTAATTGAGATCGTGAATGAAGCGCGCTTACAAGGTGCTCAACTTCATGGTCATGAAACGGCAGCGATGACTGCAGAAGTTGCAACTGATGTCCGATTCGTCATTAAAGCAGTTGTAGCGGGTTCTCAAGATGCAGCACAAGCGAACAACTTTGCATCTGATGCAATTTTGGTTGACGGGTTGCATCCGGGTTCTGGCACTGCATATGACTGGGAGTTACTGCAAGACATTCCCACTGACATCCGACTCATGCTTTCTGGCGGATTGACACCAGAAAATGTTGCTGCGGGAATCATGCAAGTGCATCCGTGGGGAGTGGATGTCAGCAGCGGCGTGGAGAAAGCCCCAGGTCTGAAGGATGCTGTAAAGATGCGTCACTTCATTACAAATGCGCGAGATGCGGTGCTCGGCTAGGCCGACACGCCAGCATCGCAAGTACATTAGAAGCATGTTGACAACGCCTGGTGCTGATGGTCGTTTTGGCGAGTTTGGTGGGCGCTTTGTGCCTGAAACTCTTGTTCCTGCTTGCCAAGAACTTGAAGCAGCGTTTCATGATGCCTGGAACGACACGGTGTTTCGGACTGAACTCAACGATCTCTTGCGCGACTACGCGGGGCGTCCGTCAATCTTGACTGAGTGCCATAACCTCGGTCGCAAACTTGGCATTCGTTTGATCCTGAAACGTGAAGATTTGAATCACACGGGTTCACACAAAATCAACAGTGTCCTTGGCCAGGCTCTATTGGCGAAGCGAATGGGAAAGAAGCGCATTGTTGCTGAAACAGGCGCCGGACAACATGGCGTTGCATCTGCGACCGCAGCTGCATTGCTCGGTCTTGGGTGCAAGGTGTACATGGGAGAGGTCGATGTTGAACGTCAGGCTTTAAACGTATTTCGAATGCGCTTGCTTGGAGCCGAAGTAGTTCCTGCGAAGTCGGGTAGTCGCACACTGAAAGATGCAGTAAATGAAGCAATGCGTGACTGGGTGGCAACTGTTGAACACACGTACTACGCAATTGGTTCGGTGATGGGTCCGCATCCGTATCCCTTCATGGTTCGCCAGTTCCAAAGCGTGATTGGAACCGAAGCACATGCTCAATGTCGGGAGCTTCTTGGCACCGATCCAGATGTTGTTGCTGCTTGCGTTGGCGGAGGATCAAACGCCATCGGAATATTTTCGGGATTTGTCGACACACATGCTCGTTTGATCGGCGTTGAGCCAGCCGGTGGTGCCGCTGTTGGACGTGGAGTACCAGGCGTTGTGCATGGCATGCGCAGTTATTTAATGCAAGACGAATACGGCCAAGTCCAAGAGGCACAATCAATCAGTGCTGGGCTCGATTACCCAGGCGTAGGTCCTGAGCATTCGTATCTCGCATCAATAGGCCGTGCAGAGTATCCAAGCGTGACAGACGCTGAAGTGATCGAAGGATTCCAGCTGCTTGCGAAAACTGAAGGAATAATCCCGGCACTTGAGTGTGCACACGTTGTTGCGTGGATTACGCGTGAGGCACCAAATATGCAAGGCAAAACTGTGCTGATGAATTTGTCTGGCAGAGGAGATAAAGACGTAGCTCAGATGATGGACATTTTGGGCTAACAGATGGCTGTTCTACATACAGGAAAACTCGAAAGCCATCTTCGTGCGCGACGTGATGCAGGCCGAAAGTTGCTCGTTCCATACATCACCGGTGGTTATCTCGGCTGGACGGGCGGTTCGTGCAGCTGCCGCAAATGGCGCAGATGCGATAGAGATCGGCATTCCATTTTCGGATCCGGTTATGGATGGTCCGATGATTCAACTTGCCTCCGAGCAAGCCCTTGAGCGCGGAGCAACTCCACTTTCCATTCTTCAAGAATTACGAAATATCGACATTGATGTGCCTCTCGCGGTGATGTGTTATTACAACACCGTGCATTCAGCTGGTAACGAACGCTTCGCGCATTCTTTGGCAGAAGCTGGCATTTGCGCGGCTATCGTGCCTGATCTTCCACTTGAGGAAGCATCCGATTGGTGTATTGCAGCAGATGGAGCCGGAATAGAAACGGTGATGCTTGCTGCACCAACCGCTCCCGAGGAACGCCTGCCACGAATTCTGCAGAGGTGTAATGGTTTTGTGTACGCAGTTGGCCTTCTTGGCGTAACAGGGGAACGTGACGAATTGGCTAGTACAGCTACCAAACTTGCCGCGCGCTTGAAAGCATTGACTGACGTTCCAGTACTCATTGGTGTAGGTGTTTCGAATGCGGCTCAAGCGGTTGAAGCTTCAACGGTGGCTGATGGAGTTGTCATGGGCGCATCAGTAATGCGTCGTTTGATTGAACACGACGCCGATGCGGTTGGAGAATACGTGGGAGAAGTTCGCAAAGCGCTCGACGCATCATTTGGGTTGAAGTAAGTTCGTTCCATGTTGAAAGAAGGATCTGTAGCACCCGCTATTGAATTGCTCGATCAGAACGGCAAGAAGATTTCGTTGAAGAAGTATGCAAAGCGCAAAATTCTTGTGTATTTCTATCCCAAGGCCGATACTCCCGGTTGCACGCAACAATCCTGTGGACTGCGTGACATTGCCGATCAGATTGGTCGAACAGTAATCATCGGAATCAGTCCAGATTTACCAGCAAAGCAGTTGAAGTTTGATGAAAAATATGGACTCGGATTTCCTTTGTTGTCAGATGCCGATAACAAAGTTGCTAAGGCGTACAAAGTTTGGAAGAAGAAATCTATGTATGGTCGCGAATACATGGGTATCGAACGTTCGGCGTTTCTTATTGGTGCAGACGGAACCATTTTGAAGGCGTGGTATAAGATTTCTCCGAAAGACACACCAGTAAAACTGTTGGAAGCTTTAGGCAAATAATGACATTTCCTAAGCCAACTGATCTCATTGCTCATCGTGACCCGTTCATCTTTGTTGATGAAATCACCGAGCTGACACCTGGTATATCTGCTTCAACAATTTGGAAATTAACAGGTGATGAGTGGTTCTTTGCTGGTCATTTCCCAGGCCGTCCAACGCTTCCAGGCGTGTTGATGTGTGAAGCCATTGCGCAAACTGGAGCTCTAGCAATAGTGAGCGATCCAAAGTTTGCGGGGAAGCTGCCGCTTTTTGGAGGTCTTGATGAAGCGCGCTTTAGGCGCCAAGTTCTTCCAGGTGACACGCTTGAGATATCGGCATCCATTGGACGAATGTCAGCCCGCGCGGGCAAGGGTACTGGAGTCGCAAAAGTGAACGGCGAAATCGCTTGTGAGTGTGAACTGCTCTTCGTCGTAGTTGACGCGTGACTTATTTGTAAGGCGAAATAATCACAGAACCGTTATGTCCACCGAAACCAAAGTTGTTGGAGATGGTTGGACCTGGTTCCCAAGGGCGGGCAGAACCGATGACCACGTCGATGTTCATGTCTTCACCAATGTGCTGAGTACCTGCTGTCGGCGGGATCAACTTCTTTTCGATGCTGAGTAGTACCGCGGCAGCTTCTAATGCGCCGGCAGCACCAAGCGGGTGACCAGTTACGCCTTTAATTGACACAACCGGAACCGTGTTTTTGCCAAAGACAGTCTCTATCGCTTGCGATTCCGCCGCATCGTTCAACGGAGTGCTTGTTCCATGGGCATTGACTTGTTTGATATCGCTTGGTTGCAATCCCGCATCATCAAGCGCTAACTGCATGCAACGTGATGCTCCGACGCCACCAGGTGATGGCGCGGTGATGTGATGGGCATCAGCATTGCTTGCTGCACCAACAATTTCGGCAATGATGGTGGCACCGCGGGATAGGGCTAGATCCAAGCGTTCAAGTACAAACACTGCTGCACCTTCACCCATGATGAATCCATCGCGAGTTGCATCAAACGGTTTGCTGACCAATGTGCTGGAGAGTGCAGTCATATTGCTGAACCCTGCGAGCGCAGTGATTGTTGCTGCACTTTCAGCACCGCCGGTGATTACGGCATCGCAACGACCCCAAGCAACGAGACGTGCTGCGTTGCCAATGGCGTGTGTTGCTGCTGCGCAAGCCGTACAAATGGTTTCAGCCGGTCCTTGAAACCCGTAGCGCATGGAAATCGCTGCACCAGATGCGTTTGACATCATCATGGGAACGAGAAAGGGCGAAACACGACGTTCACCTTTTTCTACTCGCGTAATGACATTTTCTTCAAGCGTGCGCAGACCGCCAATTCCTGTTCCGAAAATGGTGCCAATGCGTGCGCGGTCATATGGCAATTCACCCGACTGAGTGATTGCTTCCCCGGCAGCAGCAAGAGCAAACTGCTCGCAGCGGTCAGAACGTCGAGCGTCTTTTGGATTATCGAAATAGGGAAGTGGGTCCCAGTTTTCTATTTCAATGGACTTTGAGCCTGTGAAACCAGGTCCAAGGAGGCCTGTCCAGAAGGCTTCCTTACCGATACCGCACGGCGCAACCACTCCATAGCCAGTAATGGCAACGCGGTGACCGGCTCCTTGCATGTGCAGTGAGGCTTAAAAGGTTTACTTGACTTTTGACGTGACGAGCGCGAAGGCCTTGCCGACAGTGTCAACACCTTCAAGGTCAGACTCTGGAACTTCAATACCAAATTCTTCTTCGAGGGCCATTACAAGTTCGACCAAGTCGAGGCTGTCGGCATCGAGGTCATCGCCGAAGCTTGCATCTGGTGTGATTTTGGAGGCATCTACTGACAAGACATCTACTGCACACTTGGTGAAACGTTCAAACAATTCCTGGCTCATGATTTTCTCCTTGGTTTTCGTTGCGCACTTACAGTACTACGCGGCTTACGAGAATGGGATCAATGGCCCATGCCAAGCCCGCCATCAACGGGTATTACTGCACCCGTGATGTAGGCCGCTGCCGGGCTTGCAAGAAAGGTAACCACTCCTGCAATTTCGTCCACGGTTCCCGTACGTCCAAGTGGTACGGCATGAGCGAGTTCTTCTAGACGCTTTTCGCCGAGCGCTGCGGTCATGTCGGTATCAATTGGGCCTGGAGCGACCACATTGACGGTGATTGAACGTGAACCCAATTCGCGAGCTAGAGAGCGGGCGAGTCCAACTAAGCCCGCTTTGCTAGCCGAGTAGTTCGCTTGACCGGCTGAGCCCAACAAAGCGACAACACTTGACATCAAGATGATGCGACCAGAACGTGCGCGCAACATGCCTTGGGTTGCGCGTTTGCACACTCGGTATGCGGCGGTGAGATTGGCGTCAATGACTGAGGCAAAGTCGTCCTCGCCCATCCGTAAAAGAAGTCCGTCGCGCGTAATTCCAGCATTGGAAACGAGAATTTGTACGGGACCGAATTTCTCTTCGATTTCTTTGAATGCGTTGTCTACATCTTGGTTGTTTGTTACGTCGCACTTCACGGCAAAAAACTCGCCGGGTGGTGGTGACGAGTTATATGTAACAGCAACATGATCACCGAGTGCTGCGAAATGTCGCGCGCATGCCAACCCGATACCTCGAGAGCCTCCAGTAACTAAAACCACTCGTGGGGATGTTGTCTCAACGGTCATGATCTGAGCCCCTTTCCGTTCCAGCGCAACACGGCACTGGCCGCGGTCATTCCAGCGCCGAATCCAACAACCAACACCAAATCTCCAACACGAAGAGTACGTCCACTCATCGCACCACCGTTGGCTGCATCGAATAGAGCGAGAGGGATAGACGCAGAAGATGTATTGCCAGTTTCGTGTAACACCGTGCTGGTTCGATCCATAGGAATTCCGAGGCGTTCACATGCAGCACTAATGATTCGAGTGTTTGCTTGATGGGGGACGATGAGAGCAATGTCGTCAGCAGTAACTCCAGCAACGTGCATTGACTTCTGAGCCGAGTCCACCATGATGCGGACTGCGCGACGAAACACTTCTTTTCCGTCCATGTGAATATTTCCGCCAATTTCGGCGTAGAGCAATTCCTCGGCGGAGCCATCGGCATCTAAGTCCCAGCCGAGCAATTCGGATTCACCAGTTGTTGCTTCAATAACGGCTGCACCAGAACCATCGGCAAACAAAATTGCAGTATTGCGATCGGTCCAGTCAGTTATCCGCGAAAGAGTGTCGGTGCCGATGAGCAGAACCTTTTTTGAGCCCATAGCAATGAGTCCATGCGCAACTACAAGCCCGTACACAAATCCTGAACAAGCAGCGTTTATGTCGAATGCTCCGCACTTCAAGCCAAGCAGGTTCTGCACCGTTGCTGAAGTTGCAGGTACTTGACGATCTGGGGTGGTGGTCGACAACACAAGAGCGTCAATTTCTTCGGGTGAAACACCAGCCATCTCCATGGCGATTCGTCCGCTCTCTACCGAGAGTTCAGCGGTGCTTCCGCCGATATGCCGGCGATGAATACCAGTCCGCTCGCGGATCCATTCGTCGGAAGTCTCCATGGTCTTTGACAAATCATCATTTGTCACAACCTTCGGAGGAAGTGCAGTGCCCCAACCAGTGATGACGCCGCCGATGGCGTTGGTAGGAATGGTTGGCATGCAATTAAACCTTAGTGAGTTCGCAACCAAGCGATTGGTTGATGCGCCGTCACACGTTCTCCGTCAACAGCAATGAAGTTTTGCAAAATGCCAGAAAACGGGGAACGAACTTCAGTTTCTGCAACATGACCGATGATCTGTCCAACTTCGATTCGCGACTTATTGGTTACGGATGAAATCTTCTGAAACAATCCAGCGGCTGGAGCAACCACCATGCGTTCGACTGCAAAGAGATGTTCTCCTTCATGTACAGAACCAGGTGGCAACGTGGCAGTTGGCTGAAGCGCGTCGATCCATTCAATTAACTTGTCAAGATCATCTGGCGTAGCAACGCTAATTGATTTTGATCCCTCAATGGTTCGCTTGGCCATTCCTGTGAGCACTCCGCCCGGACCAAGTTCAATAAAGCCGACTATGCCAGCCTCGGCCATGGTGAGCAAGCAATGCTTCCAGCGCACTGGTGATGAAAGTTGGGCTGACAGCAGGGTTGACCATTCTTCGCCGCTGTCGTGCGCACGTGCATCAACGTTGCTGATAACTGGCACATCAATGTTGCGCGGTTTGGCAAGCGCGATTGCTTCGCGCAGACGTTCGCGCGCGCTGGTCATGTATGGAGTGTGGAACGCACCCGACACGGGGAGTGCCATCACACGTTTTGCACCGAGAGCCTTTGCTTGCTCAGTTGCTTTTGCAACTCCTTCTTCGGAACCAGCAATAACGATCTGACCAGGAGCGTTGAAGTTGGCAACCCACACATCGCTGTCGGCAAGTCGACAGGCTGTTTCAACTTCGTCGTCATCGAGTCCAAGAACCGCAGCCATCGTGCCAGGCGATTCGTTTCCCGCATCGTGCATGGCATCTGCTCTGGCAACGACAAGACGAATACCTTCATCGAAACCAAGTGCTCCGGTTGCAGCAAGCGCTGTGTATTCGCCGAGGCTGTGTCCGGCGCACAGGCTTGGCTCAATGCCAAGTCGCTCAACGGCGTCTAGCACCATGAGCGATGAAACAAAAGTGGTCAACTGAGCGTTGCGCGTGTCCTTTAATTCGTCAGCATCGGCCTCTAAAAGTAGACGTCCAACATCGCGACCGGAAATATCGGAGGCTTCCGTAACGAGTTCCCAGCTGTCGTGGCCAACCCAGGGCTGGCCCATACCGGGGCGCTGTGAACCCTGACCAGGAAAGGTGAACGCAAGCATGTCGTGGACAAGCGTAGAACTTCCAAGGGGTCGGTACGCTGTTTCCCACTTCACTCAAGCCCGAGTGGCGGAATGGCAGACGCGACGGACTCAAAATCCGTTATTCGAAAGGGTGTGTGGGTTCAACTCCCACCTCGGGCACCAACATGGACACTCCTACACTCGCTGATGTGAACATTCGCGGAGTTGCCCACAGGCTCATTGAAAAACGGCTCCGCCGAAATTCTGAGAACTTGAAGCAGCTTCAGACTGAACTCGCACTGTTAGATGAGCAGCTGGATGCGTTGCGTGATGATGCGAATGAAAAAGAAATGAGAAGTTTGGTTTCTGAAACACCTCTCTCACTACATGAATATCGCGATGCACAAAAACATGTTGAAGCCTTACTTGAGCATCGTGATTTTTTGCTTCGTGCGATTGCGGAACAAACTAAAAATCAAGATGAGTTATTGGACAGGCTGGGGAAGAGCTGATGTCGAACCCGGTTCGAATTGTTGTTGCAGAAGACGAAGCAATTATTCGTTTAGACCTTGTTGAAACATTGCAAGAAGAGGGATACATCGTGGTTGCCGATACGGGTCGCGGTGATGCTGCGATTGAACTTGTTCGTCAACACAAACCTGACGTAGCAATTTTTGACATCAAGATGCCAGGCCTCGATGGACTTGCTGCTGCACATGTGGTTTCTTCCGAAAAGATTTGTCCAATAGTTATGTTGACAGCGTTTAGTCAACGCGAAGTAATTGAACAAGCTCGTGATGCTGGCGCTTTGGCCTATCTTGTGAAGCCGTTCCAAAAGACAGATCTTGTTCCGGCAATTGAATTAGCCATCGGGCGATTCAATGAAATAAAACTGCTCAGTGGAGAGAGAGACGCTCTTGATGAGCAACTACAACTGCGAAAAGTTCTTGACCGAGCAAAGGGAATACTCATCGACTCCTATTCCATGACCGAGCAAGCAGCATTCGATTTCATTCAAAAGGGAGCCATGTCGACACGGTCGCGAATGAAAGATGTTGCGCAGCGTGTGATTGACGGCGATCTCACGCCTAATTCGTGATATTCATAACGCTATGAAATTGATGGCGCTCGATGGCAACTCTTTGGCTTATCGCGCGTTCTTTGCATTGCCTACTGACATGGCAACGGCAAGTGGTCAAGTTACTAACTCGGTATATGGCTTTTGCACCATGCTCAACACTCTCGTGAAGGATCACAAGCCAGATGGCGTCATCGTGGTGTTCGACAGGAGAGAAAAGACCTTCAGGCACGAAGCGGTTCCTGAATACAAAGCTCAACGAGAGCAACAACCAGACATTTTGTATCAACAGTTAGACATCATTAAAGAGTTGCTCATTTCATTTGGGATACCTGTCATCGATGCCGCTGGTTTCGAAGGCGATGATTTGATCGCAACGATTGCAACTCGTGCTGAGGAGCAGGGTTCAGAATTGATTGTTGTCACAGGTGATCGAGATAGCTATCAACTCGTTAAGGACCCATTGATACGTGTTTTGTACAACAAGCGGGGTGTTAGTGATTATGCGCTATATGACGAAGCAGGCATCGTTGAACGAACGGGTGTGACGCCAGCGCAATATCCCGACTATGCGGCCTTGCGCGGAGATCCGAGCGACAACCTCGAAGGAGTGCCCGGGGTTGGAGAAAAGACAGCCGCAAAACTCATCAACCAATATGGGTCACTTGAAGCAATCTTTGATGCAGCAGATCAACAGACTCCTAAGTTGAAGGACTCTTTGCATTCAAGTCGCGAAAGAGTTTTACGTAACGCGAAGATCATGGTGCTTAGGCGCGATGCACCTCTTGGCATCAATGTGTTGGATTCCACTCCAAAGCCCGACGTTCAAGCTTTGCAAAAGTGGTTCGAAACTTTGGAATTCAAGTCAATGCTTGCACGAACTAAAGAAGCTTTCGGTCGGTTTATTAGTGAAGAGGCCGCAGCGTCTGTTTCCGATGCGAAACCGACATCGACTGCTATAGAAGTTTCGACAACAGCTATCAATAACGCTCAAGAAGCCATTGCTGCATTAGATCGGGCTGAACGAGATTTCGGAATTATCCTTGCCGCGGGTTGGTTGAACGAGGCACAACGAAAAATTGAAGGCATTGCAGTGGTCACGGAAAAACAGGTGAATCACGTTGCTTGGATCCCGGCAGTAGTGCTTGAAGAGCAGTCTGTGCTTGCACGCTTCGCCAAATCGTCAGCTATCTCTGGTCACAATATGAAACCGATGCTTCGCTGGTTTCTTGACCGCAAAATTGATATTCCAAGAATTGGATTCGATACAGCTATCGCTGCCTACTTACTAGAACCTGCGCAATCAAAGTTGGAGGCGCACGAAGTGCTTGCCCGGTACACAGAAGATCGCATCTCCGCGCGCGTCGATGGCGCAACTATTGATGGTCAACTCAGTTTTGAATCTGAAGTGCCGAATTCATCTTCAGATGCATCGAATGTTGCAATAGCTGTTAGTCGAGTCATTTCAGCGCTCGCAAAAGAAATTGATGCTCAAGGCGTAGCCGATTTATACAACAACGTTGAATTGCCGCTCATTCGAGTGTTGGCAAAAATGGAACATGTTGGAGTGCTTGTAGACAAGAAACAGCTGACAGCAATTAACGATCATCTAGTTCACGAGACGAAGCGTCTCACGGTGGTACTGCACGAACTGGCGGGGAAGCCTTTCAATCTGAATTCGCCAACACAATTACGGCAAATTCTGTACGAAGATAAAAAACTTTCGCCTGGCAAGAAGACAAAAACTGGATTCAGCACTGATGCAGCAACGCTTGAGAAGATTCGGGATCAATGGCCTGAATTCATTGATCAGTTATTGGAGTATCGCGAGTTTGAAAAGTTGCGCGGAACGTATGGCCAAGGTTTGCTTGATGCCATACAACCAGATGGGCGAATTCATGCCACCTTCAATCAAACCGTGGCTCGAACTGGTCGATTGAGCAGCGATGCGCCGAACCTACACAACATCCCAATTCGGTCGGATGAAGGCAAAGTTTTTCGAACAGCATTCATTCCACAAGATGGTTATTTGCTCATGGTTGCGGACTACAACCAAATTGAATTGCGTTGTATCGCACACCTTGCAAATGATCCGGGGTTGATTGACGCCTTCAATCGCGGCATCGACATTCACAGAGCCACTGCGGCTCGAGTATTCGGAGTTGATGCAGCGAGCGTCACACCTGACATGCGCTCACAAGCAAAGATGATTTCCTACGGTCTGGCATATGGCATGGAAGCCTTCGGGTTGAGTCAGCGTCTCAGTGTTGGGGTTGGAGAAGCCAGCGAAATTCTGGATGCGTATTTTTCGGCATTCCCGAACGTGAAGCAATACATGGATGACACGATTGAGCAAGCGAGAGCAAAGGGTTACACCGAAACATTGTTTGGTCGTCGTCGACAAATCCCGGAACTCAATAATCCCAATTTCCGAATTAAGCAAGCGGGCGAGCGACAGGCAATGAATGCCGGAATCCAAGGATTGGCAGCCGACATCTTCAAAATTGCTTTGGTTCACATTGATCAATCTCTTGAGAAAGCAAAACTAAAGAGTGCTGTCATTTTGCAAGTGCATGACGAAGTGCTCGTGGAATGTCCTGTAAATGAGAAAGATCAAGTAAATGAGATAGTTCTTCACGAGATGAAGAATGCTGCATCGCTGAAAGTGCCGCTTGAAGTTAATGCTGCGTGGGGTGACAGCTGGGCTTCGGCGAAGGCATAACGAGATGTCTGATCGGGATCATTGGTTCGAAGATTTAGCGAGCCATATGAAGGATGCGTACCTCAGGTACTCCTTCACCAAAGGAACAAATCAAGAAGTTGATTTCATTCTCGAAGTCACAGGCGCGGCGATTGGAAGTGTGTTCATTGATGTTGGCTGTGGACCAGGTCGTCACAGTTTGGAACTTGCGCGTCGGGGAATGCATGTAACCGGTATCGATGTGAGTCAAGACTTCATCGACATAGCACAGAAAAACTCCGCTGCAGAATTTCGTAGCAATACAGAGTTCTTGCGGCTTGATGCACGTGATCTCATCAATCACGCATCGCTTCATGCGAAGTTTGATTTTGCAATCTGTCTGTGCCAAGGCGCATTTGGATTGATGATTGACGATCAACACGATGTCGAGATTCTCGCTGGCATCCGCAAGTCCATGAAAGAACAAGGGGTTCTCGTCCTGTCGGCCTTCAATGCCTATTTCTCCGTGAAACATCACGGCGATGCCGACTTTGATGCTCTCAGTGGAGTGAGTCACGAAACCACTGAAATCCGCAATGAGCTTGGAGAAGTGAAAAACGTCGATTTGTGGACTGGTTGTTACACGCCACGGGAGTTGCGCTTGGTGTTCAATTTGGCTGGATTCGACATTTTGAGTATTTCCAGCGTTGAGCCAGGGCGGTATTCCAATGCTGAATGCAGTACTGAATTGCCCGAATTCCTTGTCGTAGCCAAGTCCAGATAGAGCGGGCGCTGATAGCGTGACACCCTGTCCTACCGCCGGTAGGGCCTCTCACAAGAGGGTCCATCTCTCCTATCCACCGAAAGTACTTACCAATGTCAGATCTCCAGACCATGCAATCCCCACCAATGGGAACCTTCGACTCAGAAGGAAATTACACACCACGCCAAATTACTGAGCGTGATCTTTCGCAGTCGTTTGCAGACGCGATTGGCGGAACTCTTGTTGAGCTCAAAGACGGCCAACTCGTAACCGGAACAGTCGTTCGCATTACACGCGACGAAGTACTGGTTGAAATCGGTTACAAGACCGAAGGTGTCATCCTTGCTCGCGAATTGTCAATTCGCAACGACATTGACCCACACGAAATTGTGAAGTTGGGCGAGAAGATTGAAACGCTTGTTCTTACCCTCGAAGATAAAGAGGGCCGTTTATTGCTTTCTAAGAAGCGTGCGCAATACGAGCGTGCTTGGGGCGACATCGAAAAAGTTAAGGCCGCAGATGGAACCGTTGAAGGTCTCGTCATTGAAGTTGTTAAGGGCGGACTCATCGTTGACATCGGTCTTCGCGGGTTCCTTCCAGCCTCACTCGTTGAACTGCGTCGCGTTCGTGACCTTGCTCCTTATATTGGTCAGCGCATCACTGCAAAGATTCTTGAGCTCGACCGCAATCGCAACAACGTTGTTCTTTCACGTCGTACCTTGCTCGAGCAGAATCAACGTGGCGCACGCGATGAGTTCTTGACACATCTCAAGGTTGGCGAAGTCCGCACAGGTCGCATCTCAAGCGTTGTTGCTTTCGGTGCATTCGTTGACTTGGGTGGCATGGACGGACTCATTCACGTTTCCGAATTGTCGTGGAAGCATGTAGACAACCCAACAGCAGTGGTCAACATTGGCGACGAAGTAACTGTGAAGGTTCTTGAAGTCGACATGGATCGCGAGCGCATCAGTCTCTCGTTGAAGGCAACGCAGCAAGATCCTTGGCAAGAGTTTGCCAACGGTCACCAAGTTGCTCAGTTGGTGTACGGTCGCGTGACCAAGTTGGTTCCATTCGGTGCGTTCGTTCAAGTTGGCGACGGTATTGAAGGCCTCGTACACATTTCTGAAATGTCAGCGCACCACGTTGAAGCGCCAGAGCAAGTTGTTACACCAGGCGAAGAGCTGTGGGTCAAGATCATTGATCTCGATCTCGCACGTCGTCGCATCAGCCTGTCCATTAAGCAGGCTGCTGAAGGTGGAGAATTGGCTGAGGAATACCGCGGACAATTCCAAGTGGACGATCAAGGCAACTGGGTGGGCGGAGATGACAGCGCTCGCGAAGCAGCGTGGTCTGAGTACTTCGACAACGCAGCAACAACTGGGGCACCAGCAGAAGCTGCAGCTGAAGTTCCTGCTGTTGAACCAGAAGCTCCAAGCGCATAGTTTTCTGTAGCTGCGCTCGTCAGGGGGCGAGCGCAGCTCAGATGTTCATCGGAGACATATGAAATTGATTGGGCTTACAGGCGCAATTGGGTCAGGAAAGTCTTCGGTTTCTGCGCTGTTTGCGCGGAAGGGCGCAGTCATCATCGATGGTGATGGCATTGCTAGGCAATTGCAGCAAAAAGGTTCTGCCGTGCTCCAGAAAATGGTCGACGAGTTCGGCGATGTGTTGCTTGAATCTGGAGAGCTAGATCGAACAAAGGTTGCTCAATTGGTTTTCAGCGACCCAGAGATGTTGAAGAAATTGAACGCCATTATGCATCCAGCAATTGGATCTGAAATTATGCGTTTGATCGCTGAATACATGGACTCGGACAAGATTGTCATTCTTGATATGCCGTTATTGGTGGAGAACCCGCGAGAAGGTCTATCGGGTTTGGTCATTGTTGATGTTGACCCTGAAGTTGCAATCTCGCGACTGGTGCAGTTTCGAAATATGAACGAAGACGATGCAAGACGTCGTATGGCTAGTCAAGCGAGTCGCGATGAGCGTCTGAAAGTTGCTGATCGAGTGATTGATAACAGCGGGGATATCGATGCGCTCACGCCACAGGTTGATGAGGTGTGGGATTGGTTTGCGACACTTCCCAATGCTCAGCAAGGTGCTGGCGCACTCTCGAAGAAGAGCAATTAGTGACCGTTGACAATCAACGCTTTCAGGTGGTATCCGATTATCAGCCAGCAGGAGATCAACCGAAAGCAATAGCTCAGTTGGCCGAAGGTATTGAGCGAGGCGACAGGTTTCAAACACTTCTTGGAATTACCGGCTCAGGTAAATCGGCAACCGTTGCCTGGACCATTGAAAAGGTGCAACGACCGACACTGATTCTCGCTCCGAACAAGAGTCTCGCTGCTCAATTAGCCCAAGAGATGAAAGAGTTTTTTCCTAAAAATCGTGTTGAGTATTTCGTTAGTTACTACGACTATTACCAGCCAGAGGCCTACATTGCATCAAGCGATACGTTTATCGAAAAAGATTCCTCGGTAAACGACGAAATAGATCGTTTGCGACATTCAGCGACGGCTGCATTGCTTACGCGTCGAGACACCATTGTTGTGGCGTCTGTCAGTTGTATTTACGGAATGGGTAATCCTGAGGAATATCGGGGAAACCTTCTAGAACTTCACGTAGGTGTTGATTATGACCAACGGAGTTTGCTTCGCCGTCTTGTTGACCTGCAGTACGACCGCAATGACATGACTCTTGGACGCGGTAATTTCCGCGTACGCGGCGACACCATCGAAGTGCAGCCCGCTTATGACGAGACTGTCACTCGAATTGAAATGTTCGGTGACACTGTTGAGCGAATCACGATTGTTGATGCCTTAACAGGAGAGACCGTGAACGATATGAGTGAGGTGTTGATCTTTCCGGCAACGCATTATGTTGCTGGCGATGAACGCATGAGGAAGGCCGTTCTCGGTATAGAACACGAGTTGCAGGTGCGTCTAAAGCAATTTGAAACGGAAGGCAAGTTGCTAGAGGCACAGCGGCTGAGGATGCGCACTCAATATGACCTTGAGATGATCGCTGAAGTCGGATTTTGTAACGGTATTGAGAACTACTCAATGCACATTGATGGCCGGTCGCCTGGAGAGCCGCCTTTTACGTTGCTGGATTATTTTCCGGACGATTACTTGCTGGTGGTCGACGAAAGCCACGTGACGATTCCGCAACTACATGGCCAATTCGCCGGAGATCGCAGTCGCAAGGAGACTCTCATTGAGCATGGGTTCAGATTGCCCTCTGCCGCAGATAACCGACCGCTTCAATTTGAAGAAGCAATGCAAAGGATTAATCAGTGCATTTTCCTTTCTGCAACACCTGCGAAATTTGAAATCACAACTAGCCAGCAAGTTGTTGAGCAGATTGTTCGTCCAACGGGATTGGTCGATCCTGAAGTGATTGTGAGACCAACTAAGGGCCAGATCGACGACATCATTGAAATGGTGAACGGCAGGGTTGAAGCTGGCGATCGGGTGCTGATTACAACCTTGACTAAGAAAATGGCTGAAGATTTGAGCGAATATTTGCTTGAACAGGGCTTGAAGGTTCGATATTTGCATTCAAATATCGACACCATTCAACGAATTGAAATTCTGCGAGCGCTACGCCTTGGTGAATTTGATGTTCTTGTGGGTATCAACTTGCTTCGCGAAGGTTTGGACTTACCCGAAGTTTCGCTCGTAGCAATCCTCGATGCTGACAAGGAAGGGTTTCTCCGCAGTGAAACTTCTCTGATTCAGATGATTGGACGCGCCGCTCGAAACGTAAATGGCCAGGTGGTGATGTACGCCGATAAGCGCACTCCGTCCATGGACCGTGCAATTGGTGAAACACAGCGTCGACGAGAGCGTCAGCTCGCTTATAACAAGGAACACAACATCAATCCTCAGACCATTCGCAAGGCAGTCGGAGATATTTTGTCCGTACTCCGTCCGTCCGAAAGTGCCACATCCACTACGAAGGGCGGACGTCGTGACCGTGAGCGTGAAAAGGTTGTGAACGAATTGCGTTCCTTGCCACAGCAGGAACTCGGTCGACTGATACAAACCCTAGAGGAAGAGATGAATCTCGCAGCCGCGGAGTTGAAGTTTGAATATGCGGCTCGTCTTCGTGATGAAATCAAAGATTTACGACGCGAACTTCGCGACGCTAAGTAGAGAGAAAGTAGTCTGCTGTCATGCCTCCAGCGAAGAAGCCTGCTTATTCGGCGGGAGTAATTTCCGTTCGTGGTGCGCGAGAGCACAATCTTAAAAACATCAATGTTGAAGTTCCTCGAGACAAGTTGATTGCACTCACCGGTCTTTCAGGGAGCGGTAAGAGCAGTTTGGCCTTCGACACCATTTATGCCGAAGGTCAGCGTCGTTACGTTGAGTCGCTCAGCGCTTACGCGCGGCAGTTTCTTGGGCAAATGGACAAGCCAGATGTCGATGTAATTGAGGGTTTGTCGCCAGCGATTTCAATTGACCAAAAGACTGCATCTAAGAATCCCCGTTCCACAGTTGGCACGATCACCGAGATCTATGACTACTTGCGGTTGCTTTGGGCGCGAATTGGTGTTCAGCATTGCCCTAAAGATGGCATCGCATTGCAGCGCCAGACTCCTCAGCAAATAGTTGATCGGATCTTAGAACTCCCAGCAGGAACCAGATTTCAGGTTTTGGCGCCTGTGGTTCGTGGTCGTAAGGGAGAGTACGAGAATCTTCTAGGCGAACTTCTTGCTCAGGGTTACTCCCGTGCTCGTATCGATGATCAAGTTGTTGACATTTCGGAATTTTTGAAAAGAGGCGACAAACTTGCACGCTACGAGAACCACAGTATTGACATCATCGTTGACCGTCTTGTTCAAAAGGCTGGAATCAATCGACGTTTGACCGACAGCCTCGAGACAGCCCTGAAACTTGCCGACGGTGTTGCCGGTATAGAAATCATGAGCGGTAAAGGTGACGAGCAAGGTGAAGTCATCACGTTTAGCCAACACATGGCGTGCCCAAAATGCAGCGCAAGTTTTGAAGAACTTGCGCCTCGTAATTTCTCGTTCAATTCTCCATTTGGCGCTTGCGAGACTTGCCTGGGTTTAGGAACGCGATACGAAGTTGAAGAAGAGCTCGTCGTACCTGATCCAGAGTTATCAATTCTTCAAGGAGCGATTGCGCCTTGGCGATCTGCGCACACGCAGTATTTCCAGCGCATGCTAGAAGCGGTGGCTGACGAGTATTCCATTCCTCTTAACGTGAAGTGGGAAAAGCTCTCCGATAAAAACAAGAACATCATCATGCACGGAGCAGGCGACGCATTGTTGGTGAAGTATAAAAATCGTTACGGCCGGTCGCGCGAGTACAGCACTTCGTATGAAGGTGTTGTGCCGTGGATAAAGCGTCGTCACGAAAGCGCTGAGGGTGATTATTCACGTGAGCAATTCGAAAGTTACATGCGCGAAGCGCCTTGTAAGGCATGTAAGGGTCAACGACTTAAACCGTCTTCACTTGCTGTGAAAGTTAACGGTAAGAGTTTGAGCGAGATTTGTGATCTGTCAATTGGGAAATCTGCAGAGTTTTTAAGGGGACTGAAACTTGGTGATCGCGACAAGATGATCGCAGAACGCATCACAAAGGAAATCAATGCGCGGCTTGGATTTCTCCTTTCGGTAGGACTTGACTACCTAACGTTGTCACGAGCTGCAGCAACGTTGGCTGGAGGTGAGGCGCAACGAATTCGCCTCGCAAGCCAAATTGGGTCTGGGTTGGTCGGAACCTTGTACGTTTTGGACGAACCAAGTATCGGTTTACATCAACGCGACAATCATCGATTGATAGAAACTCTTGTTCGGCTTCGAGATCTCGGGAACACAGTCATGGTTGTTGAACATGACGAAGACACCATTCGTGCTTCTGATTGGATCGTGGATATCGGTCCCGGTGCTGGTGAACACGGTGGCGAAGTGGTGTACAGCGGTGAAGTTGCCGGTATCGAAAAGGTAGCTAAATCAATTACTGGCCAATATCTGAGTGGAAAGAAGTTCGTTCCTGTGCCAGCTGAAAGGCGCGCTCCAAAGAAGGAGTGGCTTACCATTCGTGGAGCACGTGAACATAACTTGCAGAACCTCACAGCAAAGATTCCATTGGGTTTGTTCGTCGCAGTTACCGGTGTGTCGGGTAGCGGTAAGAGCACATTGATTCGCGACATTTTGTTACCTTCACTCATGCAGAAGATCTACAAGTCAAAAGATGCGCCAGGCAAGCACACGGCCGTAGACGGAGTGCAACACCTCGACAAAGTAATTGATATGGATCAATCTCCGATTGGTAGAACGCCTCGTTCAAACCCAGCGACCTACACCGGAGTTTTTGACGACATTCGCAAGTTGTTCGCAACTACTCCTGAGGCGAAGGTACGTGGTTATCAACCGGGAAGATTCAGCTTCAATGTTCCCGGGGGTCGTTGCGAGGCATGCTCGGGTGACGGAACGATCAAAATTGAAATGGTGTTCTTGCCGGATGTGTATGTGCCGTGCGATGTGTGCAAAGGCGAGCGATACAACCGCGACACATTAGACATCCTGTTTAAGGGAAAAAACATTTCTCAAATTCTGGACATGCCGATTTCTGAAGCTGTTGACTTCTTTGCTAATCAACCTCGAATCGGTCGTCACATGCAAACGCTGCTTGATGTTGGTTTGGGGTACGTGCGATTGGGTCAATCGGCTCCAACGTTGTCGGGCGGAGAAGCACAGCGTGTAAAACTTGCAGCAGAGCTAGCTAAGCGCAGCACTGGTCGAACGATTTATCTGCTTGATGAGCCAACCACCGGTTTGCATTTTGAAGATGTGCGTCGATTATTAACGGTGCTTGCTCGTCTTGTCGAAACTGGAAACACGGTTTTGGTTATTGAACACAACCTGGATGTCATTAAAACTGCGGACTGGATCATCGATATGGGTCCAGAAGGCGGAGACGGCGGAGGTCGAATCATCGCCGAAGGCACGCCAGAAGATGTCGCAAAGGTGAAGGGGAGTTACACCGGTAAGTTCCTTGGGCCTCTGTTGAAAAAGAAGCATTAGGCAGTGCAGCGTCCTTCGATACCTATTCCTGATACACCAGGGTCGTATCAGTTCAAAGACGAACAGGGCGGAGTTATTTACGTTGGCAAAGCTATAAATCTGCGATCGCGCGTGGGCAGCTATTTTGCTGAACCTCATACACTTCACCCCCGCACTGCGAAAATGATGTCTGTCGCCGCGAGTGTGGAATGGATTGAAGTTCGTAACGAGGTTGAAGCTCTGATCCTTGAATACAACTTGATCAAGGAGCATCGACCCCGTTTTAACATCCGACTTCGTGACGATAAAAGCTATCCGTTTCTAGCCATCACACTCGATGAGGAGTGGCCGCGTGCAATGGTCATGCGAGGTAGGCGTCGCAAAGGAACGAAGTATTTCGGCCCTTATGTCAATGCCTGGGTTATTCGAGACACCCTTGAACTTGTGCTCCGCACCTTTCCGGTTCGTACGTGTTCGAATGGTGTCTTTAAACAACACAATAGACTTGGGCGCCCATGTTTGTTATTTCATATTGAGAAGTGCAGCGGACCATGTGTCGGCAATGTCGAAAATGATCAATATTCAAAGTATGTGCATGATCTGCAACGATTTCTTAATGGTGATTCCGACGAAATAGTCAGCAAAATTGAATTAGAAATGAAAGAAGCTTCAAGCAGGCAGGACTATGAACGTGCTGCAGTGTTTAGAGATCGACTCACCCATATTCATAAGGCACTCGAGCGGCAACAGATGGTTGGTGATCAGTCCGAGAACATCGATGTTGTTGGAATTGCAGATGACGAATTTGAGGCTTCGGTACAGGTGTTTTACGTTCGCCGTGGAAGGGTTATGGGTCGAAACGGATTCATACTCGACAAAGTTGAAGACGTGAGTTCAGGTCAATTGATGGATCGAATCCTTGAAAGCATTTACGGCGATACGCCACCTTTAGGTGTTCCGAAGGAGGTATTGGTATCTCAGGCACCCGAAAGTTTGAGTGCAATGGAAGAGTGGCTTGCAAGAGAGCGTGGAACCAAAGTGGAGATTCGTGTTCCAACACGCGGCGACAAGAGAGAGCTGCTTGCAACCGTTGTAAAGAACGCAACTGATGAATTTGCGCGTCATCGGATGAAGCGTGCATCTGATCACAACAGCCGTAGTCGTGCACTTACCGAATTACAAGATTTACTCAACCTTCCAGAAGCGCCCCTGCGTATTGAGTGTTACGACATGGCGCATCTTCAGGGGACTGATTATGTCGGCAGCATGGTGGTGCTTGAAGATGGATTACCCATGAAACGCGAATATCGCAAATTTAAGGTCAAGGATGTGCCTGGGAACGATGACTATGCCGCTATGAAGGAAGTACTCACTCGCAGACTTTCCGCATATATCGCTGAGCGCGATTTACCGGTTGAAAAACGTGGTGACAAACCAGGAAAATTCGCTTATCCCCCGCAGCTCATTTTGGTTGACGGTGGTAAAGGGCAATTAAGTGTCGCTATGGAAGTCATCAGTGAACTTGGCCTAGAACATGAGATCCCAGTTGCTTCATTAGCAAAACGCCTCGAAGAAGTATTCATCCCCAACAGATCAAATGCCGTAGATGTGCCTCGTGGAAGTGATGCACTGTTCATGTTGCAAGTTATCCGAGATGAAGCCCACAGGTTTGCCAATTCGTTCCATCGCGAATTGCGCGGTAAACGGATGACCAAGGGGGCACTCGACGGAATACAGGGGCTAGGTGAAGCTCGAAAGAAGAAACTCGTTGCGCATTTTGGATCTGTTGCTGCTGTCAAAAAGGCGTCGCTAGACAATTTGTTGTCACTCGGCTGGCTTCCTGAGTCTGTTGCCCGTGACATCTATAAACACCTGCACGGGTAGCCTTCTCTTGTGGCCGATATTTTGCTTATCGTTGGGTTATCAGGAGCCGGTCGTTCACAGGCAGCGGATGACCTCGAGGATCTCGGCTGGTTTGTCGTTGACAACATGCCTATTGCTCTTGTCGACAAGGTAGTAGAGCTTGCAGAGAACGGTGAGGGTGATTTACAGCTAGCGCTTGTGCTTGGTACTCCGTCGAACCAAACGAACGCAATAGATGTTGTTGCAAATTTGCGCGAAGCAGGACACCGAGTGCGAATTTTGTACTTAGATGCTTCAACTTCTGAGTTAGTAAAGCGCTACGGCGCGACACGGCGCAAGCACCCATTAAGTAGTGCGCAGGTAAGCGTTGAAGAAGCAATCCTTAAAGAGCGTTCAATGCTTGAATTGGTTAAAGGTTCGGCTGATTTAGTCATTGATACTTCCTCGCTTAATGTCCACCAGTTGAAGTCGCAGATACACGATCTCTTTGCGCCTGTTGGTGGAAAAGATGTGATGCAGCTCACCGTAGAGTCGTTCGGATATAAACATGGAATCCCACTTGATGTTGATTTGGTTTTAGATGTGCGCTTTTTGCCTAATCCCCACTGGGACGACAATTTGCGCCCTCTGAGTGGTTTGGATCAGCAAGTTTCAGACTTCGTGTTGCAGCAACCGCTAGCGATTGAATTCATCGACAAGATTGATGCTCTATTTGGGATGCTCATACCGGCTTATCGAGCGGAAGGGAAGAGTTACCTAACAGTCGCAATTGGCTGTACTGGTGGCAGACACCGTTCAGTTGCGATAGCAGAAGAGATTGGCAAAAAGTTCGTCCAATTTGGGCACCATCCACGGGTTATTCACAGAGATATCGCGAGATAGTCGCTCGGTTGCTAATGTCTGCCTCTATGGCAAACACACCAATTCGCGTAGGTATCAATGGTTTCGGTCGCATCGGTCGCAACTTCTTCCGTGCAGTGCAGGCAGCAAATGCTCCAATAGAGATAGTTGCGGTTAATGACCTCGGCAACATCAAGACCATGGCCCATCTGCTCAAGTACGACTCGGTGCTTGGCATTTTGCCAAACGACATCAAACCGGTTGATGACGGAATCAGCATTGACGGCAAAGTATTGAAGGTTCTCCAACACCGTGACCCAAAAGATCTTCCTTGGGCATCGCTTGGTGTGGACGTTGTGATTGAGTCAACAGGATTCTTCACTGATCGTGACAAGGCAGCGACTCACCTTGAAGCTGGAGCTCCAATCGTCATCGTGTCTGCGCCGTCTGCTGGTGCAGATGCAACTTTTGTCTATGGAGTGAATCATCAAGACTTCGACCGAAGCAAACACAAGGTGGTTTCCAATGCAAGTTGCACAACCAACTGCTTCGTACCAATGGTGAAGGTGCTCGACGACGCATTCGGAGTGGAAAAAGGGTTGATGACGACAATTCACGCATACACGGGAGACCAGCAACTTGTTGACGGTCCTCATAGCGATTTGCGACGTGCGCGTGGCGCTGCAATCAATATCACCCCGACAGGAACAGGCGCTGCCCGCGCAACAAGCCTTGTGCTCGAATCAATGAAGGGGAAGTTGGACGGAACTTCTCTTCGTGTTCCAGTCCCAACAGGCTCAATTACCGACTTCGTGGCGATTCTCAAGTCAACGCCATCAAAAGACGAAATCAATGCTGCGTTCAAGAAGGCCGCTGAAGGATCGTTAAAGGGTGTGCTTGAGTACACAGATGCACCGATCGTGTCGAGTGACATTGTTACGAATCCACATTCATGCGTATTCGACAGTGATCTCACGATGGTCATGGGCAATCTTGTGAAGGTTCTTGGCTGGTATGACAATGAGTGGGGATATTCAAACCGTCTCGTTGATCTCACCAAACACATTGGTTCCTCTAAGTAACCGATATTCATGTCTCGGGTTCCATCGCTAGAAGATCTCGGTGACGTATCGGGTAAACGTGTCCTTGTTCGAACAGACTTCAACGTTCCCATGGAGGGCCCTGATGAGGCGCGCACAATCACGGACGATTTTCGAATTAGAGCAGCACTACCGACGATCGAGTACCTAACCAGTCGCGGAGCCCATGTTGTCTGCGCCAGTCATCTTGGTCGTCCTAAAGGGTCGCCAAATGTGAAGTACTCCATGGCTCCAGTTCGCGCCCGTTTGGCGGAGTTGGCCCCTGGTGTCGAACTGCTGGAGAACCTGAGGTTTAATCCAGGCGAGGAAGGAAACGATCCCGCTTTTGTTCAACAGTTGATTCAAGGCATTGACATGTACGTAGATGATGCTTTTGGTGCCGCGCACCGTTCGCACGCCTCAATTGTCGGTCCATCACTTACGTTGCCATCTGCTGCTGGAAGATTGTTGCAACGGGAAGTTGATGTATTGGGCGACCTGCGCGAGAAGCCGAAACGACCATTTGTTGCCGTGCTCGGTGGAGCAAAAGTAAGCGACAAGATTGGTGTTATTGAAGCTCTTCAACAGCGAGTTGACGCCTTCATTATTGGTGGGGGAATGTGCTTCACCTTTCTTGCAGCGCAGGGTTACCCCGTTGGAGCTTCCATTTGTGAACGGGATCAAATTGATATTTGTAAACAACTGCTTGCCGGATCAGTCCCTATTCATCTGCCAGAAGACATCATCGGTCTTGACGCGCAGGGTGTATATCAAACCTTTGGCATTCGATTACCAGATGGTGCAAAAGGTTTAGACATTGGTCCAGGCTCTGCAGCCGCATTTACTGACATCATCATGGACGCGCGATCTGTGTTTTGGAATGGTCCGATGGGGATGTTCGAGGATCCACGTTTTGCCTCTGGTACGAAAACTGTCGCGCAAGCCGTTGCTGACACGAAAGCATTTACTGTTGTAGGCGGTGGTGACTCCGCAGCTGCCCTTGCACAATTCAATCTTGATGATGAAGTGGATCATGTTTCAACTGGCGGTGGCGCATCACTTGAATTCTTAGAACTTGGCGACCTTCCTGGTCTTGCCGCATTACGAGGAGCACCAAATGCCAGATAGCACTGTGTATCGAAAGCCACTAATAAGCGGTAACTGGAAAATGCATAATAATCATTTCGAGGCAATTCAAAGTTTGCAAAAACTTGCATATCTGCTTACGAAGGATGACTACAGCGCCGTTGACGTTTCAATTCACCCGCCATTTACCGACATTCGCAGTGTGCAAACCTTGATAGATGCAGATGAGTTAAGAATTCATCTTGGTGCACAAAACTGTCACTGGGAGGAAAAGGGAGCATTCACCGGAGAGGTTGCTGCCTCCTTTCTTGCCAAGCTTGGCGTCCAGTACGTAATCGTGGGGCATAGTGAACGACGAGAGCTTTTCGGAGAAACTGACGCTGATGTTTCAAAAAAGATAACCACCGTTCAGAAACTGAATATGTATCCGATCGTCTGTGTTGGTGAGACGCTCGAAGAGCGTGAAGCAGGAAAAACGACCGAGAAAGTTATCGGGCAGGTGCGTGCAGCACTGGTCGGTCGCACGGTTGACCAAGTCTGCAACATGGTCATCGCCTATGAACCGATTTGGGCCATTGGCACTGGGAGAACTGCCACTGCTGGCGATGCTCAAGCGGTTATTGGTGCCATCCGTGCCCAGGTGCAGGAAACCTCGGGCGATAAGGCTTCAAGTGCAATCAGATTGCAATATGGCGGAAGTGTGAAGGCTGCCAACATCGCTGAAATCATGGCTCAGCCTGATATTGACGGGGCTTTGGTAGGTGGGGCATCCCTTGACCCTGCCGAGTTTGCGCGCATCGTCCAATATCGATCTCGTTAGTTGTAACCCCTGGTCGCTAGTAGCCTTTAGTTCACATGTCGGGGCTATGTGCTCCGACCCAATTGGGGTAAATCCCACCTAATCGACGGGGAGGTCGAGAGTGAAGAAAACCAACAAACTCGCTCGAGTTGTTGCTGGTTTCGCAGCGTTGTCACTGGTAGTGGCAGCTTGTGCAGGCAGTAGCAGTGACAGCAACGAAGGTGCAGCGTTCACAAGCCTTGATGCTTGTGCAACACGTACCTACGACTACACAGCACCAGAGTCAACTAGTGCCGGTATGACCATTACTTACGACATTGCTCCAGAAGCAGTGTGGGAAGATGGTTCGCCAATCACCGTTGCAGACTTCAAGGCAACTTGGGATGCTTCGTTGAACACACCTGGTTCATTGTCAACAACTGGTTACGACCAAATCACTTCAGTTGAGGCCGGAACAAGCGACAAGCAAGTTGTGGTCACCTTGAAGGCTGTTTATGCACCGTACAAGGGATTGTTCGGATCATTAATTAAGGCTGCTTCAGTTGAAAACACCGCAGACGTGTCTGGTGATTTCGCCGACATGATTCCTTACTCAGGTCGTGCATACAAGATGGAATCATGGAGCAAAGACCAGTTGGTCTACGTTCCAAACGAAAACTATTGGGGTACTGACAAAGCGGTTACACCAAAGATCGTTATGGTTCCAAAGGCTGACAGCGACACTGAAATTGCGTCAATCAAGGCTGGCGACGTTGACTTCATTTATCCGCAGTACTACCAGGGAATTGAAGAAGCAGTTGCACAAGACAACATTTCGTCTTCAGTTCAATTTGGTGGCGACTACGAGGCGTTCTACTTCAACCAGAAGTGCGGACCTTTCGCAGACGATAATTTCCGTGCAGCATTCTCAAAGTCGATTGACCGCGATGCATTGTTTGCGCAGATCTACACCCCAATTGCTCCAACTGGAAAATTGTTGCAGTGTGGTCCGATCACGCCAGGTGACTATTGCGTAGGCGATGAATTCGCTGGCAGTTTTGATCCTGAAGGTGCCGCAAAGATCATGGAAGATGCAGGTTGGGAAAAAGACGGTTCAGGTTTCTGGGCGAAGGATGGCGTAGCGCCAGAAATTCGTTGGGTAATCAACACCGGAAACACCCGTCGCGAGAGCACCCAGGCTTACTTGATTCCATTGCTGCAAGCAGCAGGATTCAACGTAAAGGCTGACAACTGTGACGCAGCTTGCTATTTCCAGAAGCGTTTGCCAGCACTCGACTACGACTTGGCGATGTACATCAGCACGGCTCCACCAGATCCTGCATACCTCACCTCGTCATTTGTGTGTGACCAGATTCCAACCGATGCCAATGGCAACGTAGGACAGAACACACAGGGTTGGTGCAACACTGAGGCTTCAGATTTGCTGCATGCAGCAGACGTCGAAGTGGATGCTGTAAAGCGTGCCGACAACATCAAGGCAGCCCTTCGTTTGATGGCTGAGGATCATGTCCTCTTGCCATTGTTCCAGTTCCCTAAGTCGGGCTTCTGGCGTACAGACAAAGTTGGCGGTCCAGTCGATGCTGAACTTAACAACTACACCGCATTCATCAACTTCAACCAGTGGACAGATGTTGATGGTGACGGAAAGATCGTTATTGGTGCAGAACAGTGGCCAGAGTGCCTCAACCCAATCACGGAGTGTGCAAACTCTTCGTGGATGGTCTGGACGACAGCATTCCCTGTCAGCCCAGGTGCATTCTCCACCACCAACGACGGCAAGTACGTTGTTTCAAACTTGTTGACCGGCGAACCAGTAGTAACGGTTCTCTAATCAATTAGTTCACTAGTACGCATGTGCGGTGCGCAACTCGGGCCTTACGGTTCGGGTTGCGCACCGTCTGCATAATAAAGATCAAAATGGTGTAGGAGTTATAGAGCGGAGGGGGCAACAATGTTTCGATTTGCACTTCGTCGCTCTGCATGGGCAATACCAACTCTGTTGCTCGTTACGTTTTTGGTGTATATCGCCCTCAGAATGGGAACTGATCCTCTTGCTAGCTATATGCGATCGAACCCACGCGCAACACGATCGAAAATTGCGCAATACAAAGAACTCAATGGTCTTGGCTCAAACTACGTAACTGGATACTTCAGTTGGCTGAAGAACTTTGTCACTTTTAATTGGCCTAAAAGTATTAAGGGAAGCCGCGAAGTGTGGCCAGAGCTGAAAGATGCAATTGCAAATAGTGCGCGCCTCGGTATCGCCGCAACAACTGTTGGTGTGTTCATAGGTTTGACTATCGGCATTTTTGCGGCGTTACGTCCTGGCGGCAAGCGAGATGTAGCGGTGAACACCGCGGCATTCGTTGGAATATCTATCCCGCCATATATCTCCGCAATTTTGTTGCAGTTGTTGTTTGCGGTGTACTGGAGCAAATGGTTTGGAAACACGTTGTTTCCAACCTCTGGCGTGTACCCGCCGGGCCAAGACGGTTTTGATCTTGTGCTCATGATCAAGCACATGGCTCTTCCTACAGTCGTGGTTGCAATCCAAATCATTGCCGTTTATAGCCGCTATATGAGGTCATCGTTATTGGATGTGTTGAATTCGGATTACATGCGTACCGCTCGGTCTAAGGGACTAAGCGAGTTTCGAATACTTATGCGCCATGGTGTGCGAAATGCACTCATCCCAGTCATCACCATTGCAGCATTAGACATTGGAGCAATCGTCGGTGGACTCATTATCACCGAGAACATTTTTGACTATCCAGGAACTGGCAAGTACTTCCTGAGTGCCTTTGGCAATGGCGACTTTCCGCTGTTAATGCCCTTGATGGTCATCATTGTTGCTTCGGTGTTGCTGTTCAACCTGCTGGCAGATGTTTCGTATGCGATTCTCGACCCGAGGATTCGTCTTGACTAAAACAGCGATTCCTACGATGAGTCCACGTCAAATGGCTTGGAAGCGATTCGCCAGCCATAAGGCCGCGCTTGTGTGTAGTGCGATTTTGGGATTCCTGGTGCTTGCGATCGTACTTTCACCCTTGACTGCGCGTTACGGAGTGAACGAATCTGTAAAGGCACCGCCTAATTCGTACCTTCCACCTTCGAAACTCGCTTGGCTTGGTACGGATGACATTGGTCGCGATTTGTATAGCCGTCTTATTTATGGCACCAGAGTGTCGCTACTCATCGGACTGTTCAGCGCATTCATCTCGGTGTTTGTTGGCTGTGTCGTTGGGGCGGTAGCTGGCTTCCGTGGAGGTCGATTTGACGACGTAATTATGCGCGTTACTGATCTATTCCTTGCCTTCCCATTCTTGGTCGCGTTGCTCGTTGTGAGAAACATGTTTGGTTCAATTGAGTGGCTTACCTTCATTGTTGGTGAAGTGAGCTCGCTGCGCTTCATCATTTTCTTACTGTCATTTTTTGGATGGATGGGTGTTGCTCGAATTGTCCGTGGTCAAGTGTTGGCTCTTAAGGAGCGAGAATTCATTGAGGCGGCTCGTGCATCTGGAGCATCGCGTTCGTACATCATCAAGCGTCACCTGATACCTAACTCCATCGGACCAATCATGGTTGCTCTCACTTTTTCGGTTGTCGGTGCTATTTCAGGCGAAGCCACACTGTCCTTCTTTGGATATGGACCACAACCTGGAGCGGGTGCAACTTCACTTGGGCTGTTGGTTGGGCAAGCTAAGGGTGCGGTGCAAACTGGTTTTTGGTGGATTGCGCTATTTCCGTGTTTAGTCCTTGTCGTCATTTCATTGTGCATCAACTTCATCGGTGATGCGCTTCGCGACGCAACAGATCCTCGAATGGATGCAGGTAAATGATGTCAAATTCTGTACTTCAAATTCGTGATCTTCGCGTTACCTTTAACACGCAATTGGGTGAGTTAAAGGCAGTCCGCGGGATCGATGTAGACGTAGAACCGGGACAAATTCTTGGTGTAGTAGGGGAATCAGGGTCAGGTAAGTCAGTTTCGTTCCTCGCTGCCATGGGTCTTTTACCTAAAAGCGCAACGATCTCGGGCAGCGTGAAGTTGGACGGCGAAGAATTGATCGGAGCAAAGCGCAAAGCGATTCGTTCGGTACGCGGTAAGTCATTGGCAATGGTTTTCCAAGACCCATTGTCGGCACTGAACCCTGTGCATCGAGTGGGTGATCAAATAGTCGAGATGATTCAGTCTCACCAGGACATAAATACTCATGATGCCGAGAAGAAGGCAGTTGAACTGTTAGAGATCGTTGGAATTCCTCAACCAGATGAACGCGCTCGCCAATATCCTCACGAATTTTCTGGCGGTATGCGTCAACGAGTAGTAATTGCAATGGCAATAGCTAATAACCCAAAGGTGTTGATCGCCGATGAACCAACAACAGCCCTCGACGTCACCGTGCAGGCCCAAATCCTTGAAGTAATTCAGCGAGTGCAACAAACTTTTGGTACAGCTGTCGTGCTCATTACCCATGACTTGGGAGTAATTGCGCGAGTCGCAGACAGCGTGAATGTGATGTATGCAGGTCGAAATGTTGAAAGCGGTTCGGTGCAATCAATTTTTGATCATCCAAGTCATCCGTATACGCGTGGACTTTTGTCTTCTCTGCCGCATGAAGGTATTGAGCGCTTGCAACCAATTGCAGGGTTCCCTCCGAACATGCTTGCTCCGCCATCTGGATGTGGCTTCGCTCCACGATGCCAGCACGCGACAGAATCTTGCAACGTATCCTTGCCGCCTCTTACTCCATATGATGACCTGTTCACGTCTTGCATTTGTGCTGATGAACTTCGTATTGGAAGAGTGTCGTGAATAGCCAAACTGACGCCCTTCTCAGTGTCCGAAATTTGGTGAAGAACTTTGAACTTCGTGCGAGCAGTGGCATTCGAAAGACCAAGCGCATAGTTCAAGCTGTCGCCGAAGTTTCTTTTGATGTGAAGGTAGGGCAAACACTTGGGTTGGTGGGAGAGTCAGGATCCGGAAAGACAACAGTTGGAAGATCAATTTTGCAACTGATCCAGCCAACTTCGGGCGAAGTAATTTTTGAAGGTCAAGATCTCACAAAGATGAGTTTTGAGCAGTTGCGTGAAGTACGCAAGCAGATGCAGATCGTGTTTCAAGATCCGTTTGCTTCGTTGGATCCAAAGATGACTGTTGGAAGTTCAATTTCAGAGCCTTTAGTAGTTCAAGGTGTTTCAGGAAATCATGAAGAAAAGGTTGCTGAGTTACTTGATTTAGTGGGTCTTGCGTCTGACCATGCAAAACGATTTCCTCACGAGTTTTCGGGCGGGCAGAGACAGCGTGTTGGAATTGCACGTGCTCTAGCTCTCGACCAAAAGCTGATTGTTCTTGACGAGCCGGTATCGGCACTGGATGTCAGTATTCAAGCTGGAGTGGTGAACCTATTCGCTGACTTGCAAAAGCGTTTGGGCATGTCGTATATCTTCATTGCGCACGATCTCTCCGTCGTTCGACACATTGCTGATCAAGTTGCAGTGATGTATCTAGGAAAGATTGTTGAAATAGGTGATAAGGATGCGGTGTATCGGAATCCAACCCACCCGTATACGAAGGCATTGCTGTCTGCTGTTCCGTTGCCAGATCCAAAGGTTGAGCGGTCTCGTCATCGCATCATGCTTGAAGGAGACGTTCCTTCGCCAGTCAACCCACCAACTGGATGCCGTTTCCGTACCCGTTGTTGGAAGGCCACCGATTTGTGTGCATCTGAGGAACCTCAGTTGGTAGTTCGGTCTGCAGGGCAGCAATCGGCTTGCCACTTCCCGGAATAGTCGTTACTTCTCCTAATCGGTAGGATTCACCCGTGCGTAATTTCATCACCATCGTCACCATCGTTATCAACGTTCTTTCACTTGTTGCCCTCGTAACTGGAGTTTTGCTACACAGTGGCCGAGGCGGAGGTTTGAGCGACATGTTCGGAGGTGGGGGTGGAGCAGCACTGGGGTCTGCGGCCGCAGAGCGTAACCTCAATCGAATAACGACTGTGTTTGCTCTTGTATGGGTGATTACCGTTGTTGCTCTCGGAATGTTTCTCGCATAAGCGAGCCAGATCAGAGGTAAAATCAAGTACCACGTCGGAGTGGCGAAATTGGCAGACGCACCAGCTTGAGGGGCTGGCGCTCGAAAGGGCGTAGGGGTTCAAGTCCCCTCTTCGACACCATTTTTTGTAGTCTTTGGCAATGGCCATCGTTGAATCTCACGAGGCTTTGTCTGTAGCTGAAAAGCAGGCGATCCAAAAGCGAACGCTACGTGTCCTCGTTCTTGGGCAGATGGCAGGTTCCGCCGCTCTGTCTGCAGCGGTGACCGTTGGTGCTTTCGTAATTCAGGACATGCTCGGTCAGAAGACACCATGGGGAGGTATCGCCTCTGCAACGGTGACCGTTGGAACTGCATTTATGGCGCAGTTGCTGTCGCGTTTGATGCTGCGACAAGGTCGACGTCGTGGCTTGATGCTCGGATATTCACTGGCCTTGCTTGGTGGATTGATCGCTGGATGTGGTGTTGAGTTTCAGTCTTTGACTTTATTTCTTGTTGGATTGTTTCTGTTTGGAAATGGGCAATCTGCGAATTTGCTTTCACGATATGCCGCAACCGATTTAGCTGAAGCGAACCAGCGTGGTTCGGCGATGAGCCGTATTCTTTTTGCATCAACTTTTGGTGCAGTTCTTGGCCCAGTGTTGATCAAGCCAGCCGAACACCTTGGTCAAAATCTCTTCGGTTGGAATCTGTATACAGGTCCTTGGGTTTTTTCGGGTTTGTTTTTCATCATGTCATTCGTGAACGTTGCTCTTCGCTTGAAGCCAGACCCCCTGATTCTTAGCGGAGGAACCCTTTCCCAAAGATCAGCAAAAACGCAGACAGATGACAATTCACGACCAAGTGTTTTGCAGTTTCTGGTTTCTTCACCACGCACCAGATTGGCGTTCTATGGCATAGTCGTTTCGCATGTCACCATGGTTGCTGTCATGACCATGACCCCCGTGCATCTGAGAGAACATGGGCACGAAACGGTCAGTGCATATATTATTTCGTTGCACATCGCTGGAATGTACGCGTTCAGTCCACTTGTTGGCAGATTCAGCGATACTAAGGGCAGATTAAACACGTTGCTTGTGGGCTGCTTGGTGCTTATCGCGAGCACGGTGATGTCAGCCATGGCTGGCAGTAACCCTGCTGTTTTCTTTCCATCTCTTTGGTTGTTAGGCATCGGTTGGAGTTTCGGCCTGATCGGCGCGTCAAGTTTGCTCATCGATTCGGTGCCTATTGAACAGCGAGTTCGTGTTCAAGGAGCAGCCGACGTAGCCATGAGTTTGTTTGGCGGATTAGCAGGGTTCTCAAGTGGCTTCATTCGAAGTTCGATCGGATTTCCGTGGCTTTCGCTACTCGGCACATTCATCGTTTTGATCCTCATGGCTGTCTTACTATTGAATATTGTTCGAACCCAACAGGAGTAAGCATGCCGATCTGGAAAAACTGGGCCGGAAATCAAAAGTCGTCCCCATCGGTAGTTGAGAGACCTTCTTCTGAATCTGAAGTCATTGCGGTAGTGAGGCGTGCTGTCAACAGCAAACAGCGTGTGAAGGTCGTCGGCTCCGGCCACAGTTTCACGGGTATCGCAGTGCCAGATGAAATCATGATTGATTTGTCCAAGTTGAATCGAATCGTCGATGTTGATCGCGCCCGTGGTCTGGTAACAGTACAAGCGGGCATCGTTCTGAGTGATCTCAATGCCCATTTGGAGGCACAAAGTCTGTCCATGCCAAATCTCGGAGACGTCACTTATCAAACGCTTGCCGGAGCCGTTTCCACATCAACGCATGGCACGGGTTTGCAACGGACTGGACTCGCCGCACAGATCGATTCACTCCGGTTGATCACTGCAACAGGTGAAACCTTGGTATGTAGCACCGAGCAAAATCAAGACGTCTTTCATTGTGGGCGAGTATCGCTCGGCGCTCTTGGTGTAATTACTGAAGTGACGCTCAGAGTCGTTCCTGCATTCAATCTTCGCGCTGTTGAGCAACCGATGCGCATCGATTACGTGCTGGACAATTTTTCACGCCTAATCGAAGAAAACGATTTTTTTGAGTTTTACTGGGTTCCGCACACGAAATGGGCTCTCACTAAGGCAAATAATGTGACCTTGGATCCTGTTGATTCTCCAGGAAGATTCAGAACGTGGTACAACAAAATGTTCCTTGAAAACTACGCATTCGGAGTTTTGTGTCGAATTGGTCGACTGTTCCCGCAGTTAATTCCAAGGTTGGCAACCATTCTTCCGTCAACTGGTCGTAATGAGTATGTGAATATCAGCCATCGAATATTTAGTAGTAAGCGACTGGTCAAGTTTTATGAAATGGAGTATTCCATTGCGTTGGACTCACTTGCGCCAGCCTTGCGGGAAGTAATGAAGATGGTTGATGATCGTGGGTTTCGCGTAAGTTTTCCTGTGGAGGTACGTTGCACGGATGGCGATGACATTCCGTTTTCAACTTCAACTGGTCGACGAAGTGCGTACATTGCAGTGCATATGTTTAAGGGGTCTAAGTATTCCGAGTATTTCGCTGCAGTAGAAGCGATTCTGCGGAAGTACGAAGGAAGACCACATTGGGGAAAGATACACAATCTCGATGCAAGCGACATTTCTAGCCTGTATCCTGAATATCAGCGTTTTATTGAAGTTCGGAACCAACTCGATCCCGAGGGTGTGTTCACAAACGACTATTTGCGTCGTGTGTTGGGTCGCTAGCCCTTCACAACCACAGGAACATACCTGAGGACCCCCCAACACATAAAGATCGAGGATAATTTCATGACGAAAACATGGTTAGAGCTTGGCGTGCCCAAGAACATTATTTCCGGATTAGTTGCACGCGGAATTGAATCCCCTTTTCCGGTTCAGGAGGCAACCCTGCCCGACGCACTTGCTGGTAATGACATTTGCGGAAAAGCTCCAACTGGGTCGGGGAAAACCCTTGCGTTCGGTATTGCTATCGCAGCAAAGGTGACCAAGAGTCGTCCGGGTCGCCCTACGGGATTGGTGCTAGTGCCGACACGAGAACTTGCAGCACAGGTTGCAAAAGAAATTTCGTTGTTGTGTGGTGGAAGTGACATTCGAGTTTCAGCTGTTTACGGAGGTGCCGGATACGGTCCACAAGTAAAAGCTGCTCGCGCTTCAAGCATTGTTGTTGCTACGCCTGGCCGTTTGGAAGACCTGATCAAGCGACGCGACCTCGATTTGGGTGCAGTTGCTGTAGCCGTCATCGACGAAGCAGACCGAATGGCGGATATGGGGTTTATGCCAGCTGTCAAGCGAATCATGCGATCGGTTACTACTAACCGTCAAACTTTGTTGTTTTCAGCAACTCTTGATGGTGATATTGACCTGCTGATTCGTGAATTCCAGAACTCGCCGAAGCGCCATGCTGTCGCAACCGCTGAAAATGCGGGTGAAATTGACCACTTGTTTTGGAACGTGTCGCGTGACAACCGTACGAAAGTTCTTGCCGAGATTGCCACCCAATATGAGCGCGCAATTGTGTTTTGCCGGACGAAGCACGGGTCCGATCGACTCGCAGGAAATCTTGAATCAATGGGCATTAACACATGCGTCATTCATGGCAACCGAAGCCAGGCGCAACGTGAGAAGGCACTTGAGCAGTTCCGTCGCGGAAAGGCAACCGTCATGGTTGCTACAGACGTTGCAGCACGAGGAATTCACATTGACGCAGTGCCAGTCGTTGTCCACTTCGATATGCCGGAAGATCCGAAGGACTACATTCACCGTTCGGGTCGTACTGGCCGTGCTGGAATGAAGGGAACTGTTATCTCGTTGATCGATAAATCAATGCGCCGCACGACAACATCGTTGTGTCGCGGAATGAAATTCGACGTCATCTACGATGAGCCAAACTTTGACCTCAGTGAGCCAGCTAAGCCGGTCCGCCCAGGCGAAATTGGAGCTGTTGTTGCGACGCTGTTGAAGGTTGAATCAGACTAAAGACAGATGTCCTGTGGGCGCACTGGAATGCGCTCAATATCTTTTCCGATTGCGTTTCTGATGGCGGCGACAATTGCGGGAGTAACCGAAATGCATGGTGGCTCACCAATACCTTTGGCTCCAAGTGGGGCCTGAGGTTCGTATTCCTCAATCATCACGGCAATGACATCGGGTGCGTCAAGCGCAGTCGGCAAAAGGTAATCGGTGAAACTTGGGTTTCGAACTTTGCCGTCTTTCATGACGATCTCTTCCATGACCGCAAGGCCAAGGCCTTGTGCAATACCACCCTCTAGTTGTCCGATGGCTGAAAGCGGATTTAACACTCTGCCAACATCCTGTGCGGTGGCAATCTGCACCACTTTGACCAAGCCGAGTTCGGGGTCGACGTCGACTACTGCTCTGTGTGCAACAAATGCAAAAGCTGTATGGCAGTTACCCTGGCCATTCTCGTCAAGTTCTTCAGTGGCGCGATGATGGTGTTCAAATGTTTCGCTGATTTCAATTCCGTCAGAGGAATCTGCAACTGAGATTCGGAATGTTCCCAATTGATCAACAACGTCGGTGCCGTCAATTACCAGACGCAGAGGATCAATGTCATGCATCTTGCCAACATGATGGAACAAACGTTCGCGAACGAGACGACATGCGCCATCAACGGCTCCACCGCTCATCCAGGTTTGACGTGACGCTGATGTTGATCCAGCAGATCCGATCTGGGTATCAATCGGTTCAATAATCACTTCGTCAACACCAAGCACGCTTCGCGCAATTTGTGGAGCAAGCGTGACGAATCCTTGACCAACTTCAGATGTTGCGAACTTGAGTGAAGCGACACCATCTTTCAGAATGCAACGAGCTGTTGCGTAATCGTCGAACCCTTCGCTGTACATGAGGTTCTTCATGGAAACACCCCAACCGATTCCACGAACGATGTTGGATCGCGATGCCGTGAGGCCGCTACCACCAGGAAGTGCAAGTTCGTTCACGGTTGTGCCCAGAGGTTCAGGCAATGGAATTACATCGGTCTCTGTTATGCAGCGAGCAACTGGAGCAACGCTTTCCATTATCTGACCGGTGATGAGCGGATCGCCTGTGACCATTGCATTGATCAAGCGAACTTCAACGGGTGATTTACCAACAGCAGCAGCGATCTTGTCCATTTGCGACTCGTGTGCAAAGCAGGCTTGTACGACACCAAAGCCGCGCATCGCACCGCATGGTGGGTTGTTCGTACGCACTGCATAGCCATCCACCGTTGCGTTGTCGCATTTGTACGGGCCTTGAGTATGCGTAATGCCATTGATGAGTACAGCAGGCGATGTGCTGGTGTACGCGCCGCCGTCGAATACAAAACGAGCATCGATCTTGATGATTTTGCCGTTCGCATCTGCGTGGTGGCGCATGAATATGGTTGCTGGATGGCGGTGAACATGGCCGAAGAAGCTTTCCTCGCGGCTGTACTGCATCTTTATTGGGCGTCCGGCTTTGAGAGCAAGTAGGCAGCAGTGAACCTGCAAGCTGATGTCTTCGCGAGCACCAAATGCTCCACCAACTCCGCCAAGCGTGAGCCGCACTTTCTCCGCAGGTAGGTCGAGACATGCCGAAATCTGCGACAAGTCTTCGTGGAGCCATTGGGTTGCCACGTGTAGATGGACGCCAAGTCCGTCTGGGTCGGGGATTGCTAGTGCGGCTTCCAGTCCCAAGAATGCCTGGTCTTGCATACCAATCACGTATTCGCCCTCTACGACAATTGGCCCTGTCGCGGTTTGGTCGCCGCGAATGATGCGTTGATGGCGAATGATGTTGCCGTCTGGGTGTATCGGATCGTGCGCACCAGAAACGGCATCTTCAGGATCAGTTAATGGATTCAGTACCTCGTACACCACATTGATGAGTGCAAGTGCGCGCCTGCATGTTTCGGGGTGGTCGGCAGCTACGGCTGCAACTGGTTCACCCATATAACGAACGAAATCCTGTGCAAAGACTGGTTGATCACTACTGATGAGACCGTATGTAGGTTTGCCAGGTACATCGCTCGCAGTGATGACGCATTGGACGCCCGAAAGAGCAAGAGCAGCAGAAGTATCAATGGAAACTATTCGCGCATAAGGGTGCGGAGAGCGCAGCGTTGCACCCCACAACATGTTCTCTGCGTGCATGTCAGAAGTGAATTCGAAACTACCTTGAACTTTGTGAGCACCATCTGGGCGTAGTGCACTTGATCCGAGTATGTCTCTTGGCTTGGTGACTGTCGACGAGGTTGCCATATCTACTTTCCAGCATTTCTCGACCGAATGGTCGCTTCTACGGCAGCGAAAACACGACCGTAACCGGTGCACCTGCAAATATTTCCTGAAATTGCTTCCTTCACCTCAAATTCAGACGGTTGAGGGTTCTTTTCAAGCAGATGGTGAACTGCAACAATCAGGCCTGGCGTGCAGAAGCCACATTGCACGGCTCCCTCATCAACGAAGCTTTGTTGCACGTCGGTGAGTGTTGAATCAGTCGTGATACCTTCAACTGTGACGATCTCGCTGTTGATTGCTGTTGCCGCCATTACCAAGCACGCACAGACAGCTGCGTCATCCATAAGCACTGTGCAGCTACCGCATTCACCCTGTTCGCATGCACCTTTTGTTCCTGGGAGGCCGAGGCGTTCACGGAGTACATAGAGCAGGCTTTCGCCAACCCATGAGTCCTGTACTTGGTGTGTTTTTCCATTCACGCGAAGTGAGTAGAACTCATTGGCACTCATTGGTAAGCCTTCCTTAACAAGCGTGAAGCGAGGACCGAAATGGCATGTCGTCGGTATTCTGCTGTGCTGCGATGATCGTCGATAGGTGATGATTCTGCTGCAGCACGTCGTCCAAATTCATTTGCCACATCAATTGAAATGGATTGACCAGCAGAGAGATCTTGTGTTGATTTGAGCCATGCCTCGGACTCACGACACCTAATGATGGTTGGGCCAACGGAGCCGAGTGCTATTCGAACATTGGCATTTTCAAGATCAGCAACCAAGCATGCTGAAGCCACGGAAATAACCATTGCATTGCGTACGCCTACTTTTGAATAACCTTGCCAACCTCGAACGATAGGGAAATCAATTGCCGTAATGATCTCGTCATGCTGACGCACACTGCGTTTCACCCCTGTCATGAAGTCATGAATTGAGACAACACGACTTGAATCGAGCGTGTTCAGATGAATCATTGCATCTAGAGCGAACATCACGGGAAGTGTGTCGCCTGCGGGTGAGCAAGTGCCGAGGTTGCCTCCAAGTGAACCTGCCGCCCGTATCTGAGGAGAACCCACTGTGCGTGCAGCCTGTGCCAATGCAGGAATGGCCGAGAGAACAGGCTCTCCTTCAATGACCGAATAGGGAACACCAGAACCGATCGTCAAGATTCCTGCGGTATCTGTGCGAATCGTGCGAAGTGCTTCAACGTCGCGAAGGCTCACCATGGTTGTCGGCTTTACGTGATTGAAATTGATTTCAACCATCAGGTCGGTACCGCCTTGGATGAGACGGGCATCATCATGCTCACGCAACGCCGCAAGTGCTGTTGTCAACTCTTTGGCAACGATGACAGTCATATTTAGTTGCCATCCCAATCTGCGAAAGCATCAATCATTGCATGCACATCGCCAAGTGGATACAAGATCGGGCAAGTAGCTCCATTGTTCAAATAGTGACGCACCTGCTCGCGGGCTTCGGCAGGAGTGCCACTTGCTGTAAGCATTTGCACGATCTCGTCCGGTACCAACTTTGATGCTGCAGTCACTTGTTCGTGTGTTGCAGGCCATGTGAGAACCTCGGCCACCTTGTCAAGCAAAGACTGAGGAACGCCAGAGGCCTTCATGATGTGTGGTTGCTGGCCAAGATACTGAGTGACCATCTCGCGAGCCATGTCTAACGCGGTCTGACGATCTTCATGAACGCTGCACACCACAAGCTGAGGTCGATCGATATCGTCAATATTGCGTCCCGCCTTATTCGCACCTGTTTGCAAAGCCTCCATGGCTTGTTTGTTGTAGTCGGGAGAGACCAAATAATTCAGCACAACTCCGTCAGCGATTTCACCTGTGAGCTCCATCATTTGCATTCCGGTAGCGCCAATGTAAATAGGTACGTCCTTTGCGCGACGCTCCTGATATACGTAGTCAAGTTCGATTCCATCGAAGTGCACGAACTCGCCATTGAAGGTGACATTCTCGTTATGCAATAACGCGCGCACTGCAGTGACGATCTCACGCATTGCACGAAGTGGTTTCGCACGTGAGATGCCAACTTTTTGAGCCAATGGGTCCCACCAGGCGCCAATACCGAGAATGACTCGTCCAGGTGCAAGGTCATCAAGAGTGGAAAACGTGGCAGCTAGACGAGCCGGATTGCGGCTCCAACAGTCAACAACTCCCGAACCAACCTTGATGTTGTTCGTTACTGAAGCAAATGCCGCCATCGGAACAGTTGCCTCGCGCACCAATCTGCTTTCGGCCTGCCATACGGCTTCGAAACCCTTTGACTCTGCGTATTGCGCGAATGCCATTCCTTCGCGAATCGGATGTGCGTCTTGCAGGTAAATGGCCATACGCGCCTTGCCGGTCTTCGGATTGACTGCTGCTGCGGGAATACTCATGCTTCCAACCTTTCAAATAATCTTTGTGCTTGTTCACGTGCTTTCGTTCGAACTTCTTGAATATCCATTCGCTTTAACTCGCCATCTTCGTACACCCTCTCGTTATCAACATCCACAGAAAGAACCTGCATGTCGGTGGTGAATGCAGTGTGCCAAGGGCTCTCCATGCTGTCGTATGACCAGACAACTTTGTCGTTTTTTGCTTCTGGGAAGAACTGATAGTTGTTATCAAGCCACGTGTTAACAACAGTTGGATTCTGAGTGACGTCGTATTCGCGGAGGCGAACGTATGCGAGGCGTGATTCCTCCATCATGTTTGCTCCGATTCCGTCTGTTCCCAGAAGGATTGGATTTGGACGCTCTGTGGGCTTTGCGTATCCAACTGAATTGTTCATATTTGAACGGGGGTTGTGAACGATCGAACCCTTGAGATCTCGGTCTAGATGCACGGCATGCACAAGTAGCCAATCATCTTGGGCGAGCGATTCGAGACGCGATCCGGCATCTAGGTCGTCAATACCTTCAGCAACATGAATGTGCACACCTACGCCTAAAGATGAAGCAAGGGCAGCAGCTTCACTGAGGGTTTCGTCTCCACAAGTAAACGCTGCGTGAACGCCGATCATGCCTCGACCACCGCTCTTGATGAAAGCTAAACCTTCATCAAGGCCACGTCGGGCTGCAGATGTCATTTTCACAGAGCGATTGACGCTCGAATGCAGATTGCCGTCGTTATCCCATCTATCAGTAACGCCGTAGCTCGTGTTCACGCGTACACCAACGTCGCGACAAGCCTTGGAAATGGTTGCGAGAGATCCTTCGATTGCATTTGGCGATTCATGGTGATCGATGATGCATGTTGTTCCGCTTGCAAGGGCTTCTGCGGCTCCAAGTGCTGCAGACCAATAAATCATGTCGAGATCAAGCGCTGCGTCTAATCGCCACCAGATGTTTTCCAGGATGGAAATGAACGAGTCGGTATTGCCTCGGGGGGCTGGCATCCCGCGGGCAAGCGAACTGTAGAGATGATGATGAGCACAGACCATCCCTGGTGTTGTATTCGTCATGCTCAGTCCTCGTTGCTCGAATCATCGCGCTTCATTGGCAACTTGGAACGCCACACGCCATCAAAGTCGTACAAGGCTGCGGCAACAGCACCAGCGGTTGGAACTAATCCAATTTCACCAACGCCTTTAATTCCGTATGGAGAATTGGGTTGAGCCGACTCGACTAGTTGTACTGAAATTTTTGGTACGTCTTTGGCTCGAAGAATGCCAAGACTGCGCAATGTTTTGCTCAGTGGGAAACCCGTCTCTGGGTCGCTAGGGAAGTCTTCACTTAATGCATAACCAAGCCCCATGTGGACAGAGCCTTCAATTTGTCCTTCACAAAGTTGTGGGTTTACTGCTCGACCAACGTCGTGGGCTGCAACGACGTGTTCTATTTTTCCTGTTTCGCGATCGATAACCACCATCTGTGCTGCGTATCCAAATGTGGAGTGAATGATCGGATTCTCCACGCCAGGCTCGCCAAGTTTGGTTGTCCAGTCGACCCGGTATTCACCGAAGTGATCTACACCAACTTCGCAATTGGCAGCGCGTGCTGCCTCACAAGCAGCCTTAACCGCACCTGCTCCCATGAGGGTTCCACGTGAGCCAGTTGTTTGACCAAGACCGAGCTCGCGTGTTGTGTCAACGATGACGTCGATGAGTGAGCCATCAACGCCGAGTTCTTCAACCGCAACCTGCTGTGCAACGGTGTTAATTCCTTGGCCCATTTCGGTCCAACCGTGACGAACTTCTATACGACCGTCATGTTTAAAGTGAACGACAGCTCGTGTGATTTCTTTAAACCCATTTCCGAGTCCGCTGTTTTTCAGACCTAGACCAAGGCCAATTGCTTTGCCTGACGAACGTGCTTCGTCGTAGGCCGGCTTAATTGCGTCGAGACACTTTGATGCACCGAGACAACCATCATCCATGATTTGGCCAGGACCCCACACCATGCCCGGCATGATGACGTTTGCACGACGAATGGACCAACCGTCCATACCAACTTTTTCAGCTAATCGATCAAGCACACCTTCCATCGCAAATTGTGCTTGGTTAGCTCCGAAACCACGGAAGGCTCCGCATACGGGATTATTGGTGCGAACCGCAATGGCTTCAACGTCAATGTTTGGAACTTGATATGGGCCACTGGCGTGACCAGCCATACGTTCAAGTACTTTCATGCCAACGCTGGCATAAGCGCCGCTGTCACCAATCGCACGCACATGCAGCGCGAGTATCTTGCCTTCAGCATCACATCCAATCTTGTACGACATGTCAATGGGGTGTCGTTTGGCGTGCATGAGGAAGCTTTCCTCTCGCGAAAGCGTGCACTTCACTGGAACCTGCAGTAACCATGCAGCAAGTGATGCATGCGCTTGGTTGCTCATGTCTTCCTTGCCGCCAAAAGCCCCACCGTTGGTGATGAGTTCAACAGTTACTTGCTCATTGGACAATCCAAGCAGGTTCGCAATGTCATTGCGGTCGTCCCAAATACCTTGACCACCTGAATACACATGCAGGCGAGTGCCATCTTCGGAAGGAACGGCGAGCGTGCTCTCCGGCTCTAGAAAAGCGTGTTCAATTCGCTGTGTGCTGAAGTCTTGTTCAACGATGTGCGCACACTGAGCAAAGGCTGCCTCAACGTCTCCACGTTTATAGGTGCTGGTGCTCAAAACGTTTGATTGCGTCTTCCACACCGCAATCTCGTCGCTGTGTATAGCATGACGCGGATTCGTAATTGGCTTCAACACTTCGTATTCAATTTCAATTAATTCCGCTGCTGCCCGAGCGGTGATTCGGTCTTGTGCAACTACAACAGCTAGAACATCTCCGGCGTACGACGTATATCCACCAACTGGAATCATGACTGGCCAGTCTTTATAGATGATGCCCACCATCAGTTCGCCAGGAATATCAGCTGCAGTGAACACCGCTGTGACTCCGCTCATGGCAAGAGCTTTCGAGCTGTCAATGCCGATTACCTTTGCTCGCGCATGCTTAGTGAAATGCAAAGAAGCGTGCAACATTCCGTCGACCCGTATGTCGTCAACGTATCCACGATCACCAAGTGCGAGTTCGTGAGCTTCATACTTAACGCTGCGCGATCCGATGCCACCAACTTGTGGCAAGTCTGGCGTAACTCCCTGTGCAACCATCTCGATTGCATCAAGAACTTTTACATATCCAGTGCATCGACATAGGTGAGCACCAAGATGGCGGGCCATGTCTTCGCGCTTAAGGTCAGCGCCTTTTTTGTCCACCTGTGCCTTCGCGCGAACGACAATGCCTGGAATACAGAATCCACATTGCAAGCCACCACAGGCGGCAAATGCGTCTGAATACTTTTTACGTTCAGACTCTTCAATGCCTTCGAGCGTTGTTACCTCACCGCCTGCGACTTTTTCCAAACTGGTTTGACAACTGACAACGGCTTTGCCATTTACAAACACGGTGCAACAGCCACATTGTCCGCTTGGCGAGCAACCATCTTTTGGCGATGTGATATTGAGCTCTTCACGAAGTGCGGAAAGCAGATGGGGATGGTTGCTCCGTACGCTCACGGGGACGCCATTCGCAACGAATTGAACCCGAGTTTCTTCCATTCCCGCCCCCTCGCAGATTTCTAGGTTTACCATACACCTATTGGGTTTGGGTTTTACATAATGTAAAAAAGACCTAATCGGCGACTATGGCGCCCCGCTGTCGGGTGATGCGCTGATACACCTCTGGACGTCGATAGCGGTCGAAATCAAACAGGGTGTTCTTGTACTGGTAGCACCAGTCCAAATCACAAGCCGCGACGGCAATTTCGTCGCCATTAGTCGTGGTTTTTGCGAGAATTTCGCCCGATGGACCAATAATGCTGGAGTCAGCAAGGCTGTCAACACCTTCTTCCAAGCCGCCTTTGGCCACTCCTACAACGAATGTTCCATTCTGATAGGCGCCACTTTGCATGACAAGTGCATTGTGGAAGCCAGCAAGAGCATCCTGCGACGGATCCGGAACGTAATGGAGTGGTGTGTTGTATCCACACAGGATCATTTCGACACCTTGCAAACCCATTTCGCGATACGTTTCTGGCCATCGCCGGTCATTGCAAATCATCATTCCAATGCGACCTCCAAATGCTTTCCACACTCCAAAGCCTTCGTTGCTCGGCGTGAAGTAGTAACGCTCAGCGTGTTGGAATGGCCGATCAGGTTCGTGTTCTTCATGTCCAGGAATATGCACTTTGCGATACTTGGCGACAACAGATCCATCTTTTTCAACCAGTATCTGAGTGTTAAATCGCTGACCATCGGGCGTTAGTTCGGCATATCCAAGTGAAAAACCAATCCTCAACCGTTTCGCTTCATCAAAAAGTGGTTGTGTTGCAGCATTTGGCATAGAAGTCTCATACCAATGATCTGCCTCATTGATGTCTTGAACAAACCAACGAGGGAAAAACGTGGTCAGTGCTAGTTCTGGGAACACCACGAGGTCACAACCGGTTGATGACGACTGTCGCAGAAGCACAATCATTCGTTCTACACACGACTCGCGAGAGTCGTCTCTCTGGATAGGTCCTAACTGAGCTGCCGCGACAGTGACGATTCTTGTCATGACGATGAGCCTAATTGTTCGTGCGAGCGCTAGTTGGAAGTGTTATGAAAAATCGGTCTCAGCAAGAGTCAGCATGGTGTGCAACAAAATATTTGCACCATCTTCAAGATCCTTGGGTGATGTGTACTCAGCGGCGTTGTGGCTGAGGCCATCCTTGCTTTGCGTAAAGATCATGGCGGTAGGGCACACGCGAGCCAGCATCTGTGCATCGTGGCCAGCACCCGAGGGCATGTATTGAACTGTCTCTCCAAGATCTATTGCATGGCGGTGAACGATGTCAATCACTCGCTGATCAAATTGCACTGGTTCGAATCGTGCGAGCGTTCGAACAGCAGTGGTGACGTTCTCACGTTTTGCAATTTCTGAAATGAATGTTGAAATTTCGGCTTCTGCTTTACGGAGCAACATCTCATCGGTATTTCGCACATCCAAAGTCATGGTGGCCTTAGCTGCCACGACATTGATCAAACTTGGATGAATATCGATCTTTCCTACGGTGCACACCTGATTACCGCCATATCGCAGAGCTAGGTCGTGCAGGAACTTCGCAACTTCAGCCACTACGACAACTGGATCCTTTCGCAATCGCATCGGAGTGGTGCCCGCATGATTGCTCTGTCCTGTAATGGTGAGTTCTTGCCAAGAAATTCCTTGCACACCAGTAACTGCGCCAAATCGAATCCCATTGGCCTCAAGTAGTGGACCTTGTTCAATATGCAGCTCCACAAAAGCGTGAGGAGGAGTTTGCGGGCATGGAGTACTCCCGGCGTAACCAATGCGCTGTAATTCGTCGCCTAGACGAGGACCATCAATTGCGCGAATATCAAGGGCTTCCTCAACCGACAACCCACCAACAAACACGAGCGAACCAAGCATGTCAGGAGCGAATCGTGCTCCTTCTTCGTCAGTGAATACGGCAACAGAGATTGGTCGTGGTGGAGTTATTCCAGCCTGCTGCAGAGTTTCAATTACTTCTAATCCGGCAAGTACTCCAAGATTTCCATCGTATTTTCCACCTGTTCTAACGGTATCAATATGCGATCCCGTCATGACTGACGCACCCGATCCAACATTCCAGACGCCAACGATATTGCCAACGACATCAATGGATATTTCCAAACCCAAATCTTTCATCCATGTAATGACAAGATCGCGACCATCCTTATCGTCATCGGTTAGCGCAAGACGACAGTTTCCGCCTCCTTCAATCGGAGATATCGCTGCCAACGCCATGATTCGATCCATAAGCCGTTGTCCATTAATACGCAGTGATTTCATAAATCCATTGTAGAAGCAACAACTTCAGACGAGGATCTACAAGAATGGCTGCATGGTTGCTGAATCACGCATTGCAGAACTCATGAGAACTGAAGTGGACATGTTCGTTCAGAACCACCCACGGTCACAACAGGAGTCAGCTCGGTCGCAGTCATCATTATTGGCAGGGGTTCCCATGCCGTGGATGAAGCGATGGGCCGGTCCATTCCCCGTTATTGCAGAAAGTGCAGAGGGGGGACGCATCGTTGATATCGACGGCAATGAATATGTTGACTTCTGCCTGGGTGACACGGGCTCAATGACTGGTCATGCCAACAAACCAATTTCGCAAGCGATTGCGCAGCAGTCGCAACGGGGATTCACCACGATGTTGCCTTCATCTGATTTGTCGTGGGTTGCGAATCATCTTTCAGAACGATTCGGTCTGAGTAAGTGGCAATTTTGTCTCAGTGCTACTGACGCGAACCGATTCAGCCTTCGCCTCGCTCGCCAGTTAACAGGTAAACCAAAAATTGTCGTCAATGATTGGTGCTATCACGGAACTGTTGACGAAACACTGGTCATTTTGGATGAAGATGGACAGACGGTTAGCCGTCCAGGTGCAATCGGTCCACAAGTTCATCCTGGTATCACGACAATTGCTGTGCCATACAACGATTTGTCGGCTATGGAAAAAGCGCTTGCTGGTGGAGACGTTGCATGCGTGCTGATGGAACCCGCGTTGACAAACATCGGAATTGTGTTGCCCCAAAGCGGATATTTAGAAGGTGTCCGTCAACTGACGCGAAAGCATGGTGTGATTCTTATTCTCGATGAAACGCACACCATCTGCGCAGGTCCGCAAGGAGCATCGCGGCTGTGGGGGATCGATGCCGACATGTTGGTAATTGGAAAAACAATTGGCGGTGGAATTCCAGTTGCGGCCTACGGAATGTCCAGTGACATTGCAATCAAGGTGGAGAATCTCATGCAAGGGCACGACCTAGACGTTTCTGGCATCGGCGGTACTTTGAGCGGAAGTGCGCTAGCAGGTGCTGCGATTCGCGCGACACTAACCCACGCTCTTCGTCAGGAGGATTTTGATGTAGCGATTCCTTTGGCAACACGCTGGAGCAAAGGTGTGCAAAATGTTATTGATCAATACCAATTGCCTTGGACTGTGCAGCAACTTGGATGTCGCGCTGAATACTGGTTTTCGGAGCACCCTCAAAACGGCGCGCAGGCGGCAGCTTCAGTAAATGATGCACTTGAGTCCTACATGCACCTTTACGCGTTGAACAGAGGCATTTTGCTCACGCCATTTCACAACATGGCACTCATGACACCATTTCACACCGATGTAGATGTGGATCTACATACGTCAGTCTTTGCTGACTGTGTTAACGAACTGGTTTCATGATCGATATCGCGCTGTTAAGTTTCGCTGCTGCTGCGGCAATCGTGTTTGCTACAGCATTCACGCAGGCGGTCGTTGGATTCGGCTTTGCACTATTAACCGTGCCAATCATGATGCAAATAGTGGGATTGCACCGCGCTGTTATTTTGGCGTCGTTAATCGGTACCGCAAATAATTTTTTCCAATATCGAGACTTGAAACATCATCAAGATAGACAACAGGTCAAACGTTTTTTACTGGCATCGTGCATAGGTGCTCCGATCGGACTCATCGCATTCATTTATGCAGACCAACAATTTCTGAAGGTTGTTTTGGGAGTAGGCGTGCTGCTTGGTGTTCTGTTGCTTGCCCGCGGGCGAGATCTCACAAATGCTCACGTCAGCCTCGACTGGTCAATGGGAATAATCAGTGGTTTCTTATTGACTTCAACGTCTACGAATGGGCCGCCACTAGTTTTTGCCATGCAAGCGCGGAGGAGTGATCCAAAAGTATTTCGGTCAACACTAAATATGGTTTTTTTAGTGAGTGGTGTTTACGGTTTGATGTTGTTCGCGGCCTTCGGTGAAATCGCCCTTGCCGATGTTTGGATTGCCGCTGCGCTACTACCAAGCATGGTTGTCGGTGTGTATGTGGGAAGGGTCATACGCAATCAAGTGGAGCCCGATCGCTTCCGCTTATTGGTATTGGTCCTGCTTACCCTTGCTGGATTCAGCAGTTTGTATTCGGGTCTGTTCGGCTAACAGATGATCTAATGGCCGAACCATTGCAGCCAGCCCTCTTTCGTCGTCGGCTTGAATACATAGTTAGTTTCTCGGACTTGACCAAGAGCAAGACAAGCAGGATCTGAATATCGATGACCTGGATAAACAATGGTGTCACCTGGTAGAGAAGCGAGCATCTTCAAGCTGTCATACATGTCATCAGGGTTCGAGCCAGGAAGATCTGTGCGACCGCAACCTTCTAGAAATAGTGTGTCGCCCGATACCAAGTTGCCATTAACCAGGAAGCATTGACTACCGGGAGTATGTCCGGGTGTGTGCAACAGCGTGATTGCAATTTCACCAACATGAATCACATCGCCACCTTCGTGTGAAGTGAGATGAGACGCTGATACGCCAGTGGTCTTCGTAACCCATTCCATTTCTTTTTTCTGAATGTGAACAGGAATCTCGTTCAGCTCTAGCAATGATGAGATACCTTCTATATTCCAGCCCATCATTTTTCCACCAACATGATCGGGGTGGTAATGAGTTCCGAGTGCGCCGACAAGTTTCATGTCTTCTGATTGAACAATGTCTGAGATTTCTTGCACTGCATAAGCCGGATCAACAATGACGCATTCACGAGTCTGACGGTCACCAATTAGATAGACAAAATTGACCATCTGTTGTGCCATTTGGTCTTGTGTGGCGAAATCGACTCCGGACAACAATTGACGAAAATACAAACGATCGTTCACGGATTCAGACTAGTGACCTACGATAGTCCTATGGAGCAGCAATGAAACTTCAGCCGCACGACAGAGTGTTGATCGGTGGAGAGTTAGTCGAAATTGGCAGCGAGATAGCCGATGCTTTTCAAGACGGTGACCGACTCATTGCAACTACCTCTGCAGGAATTCTGCTCGTACCCAAGTCCGATTTAGATGCAGTTGAATCGTGCATCAATGGATCAGTCAATGCGTTCTCCGCTCTAGGGGAGGTAACAGACCGCCAAATTATGTCGTTCTATGACGGATTTGCACGTCGATTGAGAGATGATGCAATCTTCAGTCAGATTCGAGAGGCAAATGAACGAAACGTTGCCGACGCAAAAGTTAGGGGACGTTCAACGACTCGTTTGGTCATGAGCGAATCGATGCGGGGGGACATGATTGATGCTTTGCTGATTTGGAAGCAATTGGTTTCTCCGAACACAGTGCGCGAGACAGTAAATCACCATGGATGGTCCATTGAATCTCATATAGCGCCGCTTGGAGTAGTCGGATTTGTCTTTGAAGGTCGCCCAAACGTGTTTGCTGATGCCACAGGCGTACTCGCAAGTCGTAACGTCTGTGTTTTCAGAATCGGTAGCGATGCGTTCGAAACAGCTCAAGCAATCATGGATCTAGCCGTAACACCGAGTCTGCGGGAAGCTGGACTTCCACATGCTTCTATTTTGCTCCTGCCGTCAAAGACGCATGCTGCCGCTTGGGCCTTGTTCTCTGACAAACGATTGTCGCTTGCTGTTGCGCGGGGAAGTGGACCTTCGGTCGCTCTGCTTGGCGAGATTGCTCAGCAGCACGGAGTTCCGGCGAGTCTCCATGGCACCGGTGGTGCCTGGATGATTGTGTCTGATGTGGAAGATTCAGAGCGACTGATGAAAGTGGTGAAAAACTCACTAGACCGTAAGGTCTGCAACACGCTGAACACAGTGGTATTCACAGCAGGTTCTTTAGATAAGTGCTTACAGTCAGTCATCGATGGAGTAGTGCTTGCAGCGCAGAAGCGAAATGTTCATGCGGTCTTGCATGTTGATGAGTTAGTGGCTTCTGCGCTAGCTAACTTTACTGTTCCGCAAGAGTTTGTAGTCAAGGATATTGATCAAAGATCTCTTGGTACTGAGTGGGAGTGGGAAAACATACCCGAACTCTCCGTTGTGGTTGCTGAAAGTATGGCTGCTGCAGTCGAGTTGTTTAACCGATATTCACCCAATTTTGTCCTCTCCGTAATCTCCGATGATGAAGACGAAGTGGATGCTGCCTGGGGGCTTTCTAATGCGCCATTTTTTGGCGACGGCATGACCCGCTGGGTTGATGGTCAGTATGCGCTAAGAAAACCAGAACTCGGTTTATCTAATTGGCAAAACGGTCGCACGTTTGCACGTGGTGGAATTTTGAGTGGCGATTCTATTTACACAGTCCGCTATCGCGTTAGACAGATTGATGCCGAGGTCAAGCGTTAGTAAACGACATGTTGTCTATGAGACGAACACCGTCGACAACTATTGCAGCAAGAATCACATCGTTTTCACTCACGGTCTGAACTGGTTCTACGGTTCCGTTGCGAACGATTGAAACATATTGCACATCTATTGAAGAATCCTGCGAGAGATCTGCTGTCACAGATTCAATCAATTGGATTGAGCGAGCATCGCCATCTCTCCACAAAGAGACTGCCTTCTTGAGTGTGGCGCTTAATAGGGACGCGCTTTTGCGACCGGACGGTGTGAGGAAACGATTGCGGCTTGACAAAGCCAATCCGTCATCGGCTCGCACCGTTTCGCATGGCGTAATGACAATGTTGGGGTGGAGCAGCGAAGTCATGTCATTGATGACTGCAACTTGCTGGTAATCCTTTAAGCCGAAGTAGGCAATCGACGGCTGAACCATTCTGAAGAGACGATCTACAACGGTTGCGACGCCAGCAAAGTGCCCTGGTCGGTCGGCGCCCTCGTAACCCAGCGAACTCTGTGAAGGGGTCAGCAATTCAACTACTTCCTCCGGGAATACATCTTTTTGCTGTGGGGCGAAAACTGTGTCGACAAGGACATCGGCACACAATCGAAAATCTGATTCTTCGGTTCGTGGGTATCTCGCATAATCATCGGTGGAATTGAACTGCAATGCATTTACGTAGATGCTCACTACAACGACGTCGCACTCTGCCTTCGCCCGCTCAATAAGGCTGATATGACCAGCGTGAAGAGCACCCATGGTTGGAACAAAACCGACAGTTTGGTTTTCCGGAATGGAAGTCCGCCATAAGTGAAAATCTGAGAAACTAGTGAAAAGAGTGGTCATCGTCTGGCCACGATCCATTTCGAACTTCATCGACAAATTGTTTGCAAGCCTCAACACTTGTTGTTCGAATATCTGCGTACTTGCGTGTGAATTTCAGAGTGTTTTGTGTAAGCCCAAGAATGTCGTGAAGTACGAGTACTTGGCCATCACAGTCTGGACCTGCGCCTATGCCTATCGTTGGAATTGACACTTTGTTTGTGATCTCTTTTGCAAGATCTCGCGGAACGCCCTCAATCACAACGGCAAAGGCACCTGACTGTTCGACTGAATGCGCATCTTCCAGCAGGCGCTCACGTCCACCTGCTTCGCGACCATCAATTCGCCCTTGCACACGATGACCACCCATTCGATGGTAACTCTGTGGGGTGAGTCCAATGTGGCCCATCACCGGAATATCTACTCGCGAAATCGCAGCAATCGTGTCAAACATCGTGACGCCACCTTCTAACTTCACCGCTGCAGCGCCAGCCTTCACAAGTCGTATTGCGCTTCGCACTGCTTGCTCAGTATTTACTTGATATGAACCGAACGGAAGATCACCAATTACTAATGCCCGAGGATTTGCGCGAGATACCAACTTCACGTGGTATTCCATTTCCTCAAGCGTGACGGGAATGGTGTTCGCTACTCCTTGCACAACAGAACCAACAGAGTCACCGACCAAAATCATGTCGACACCAGATTCATCTACAATTCGAGCGAATGTCGCGTCGTAGGCGGTGATCATGCTCAGACGTTTGCCGGAGCCCTTGTTTGCCATCACCAAAGGAACAGTGATTCGTGGTCGTGATAGCGCTTCTGTCACGATTTCAGGCTACCGATTAGATTGCTCATCATGATTTCGGCCAGAGTCCGCTTGTATAAGGAACGTCTTGCTCATGCTGCATGGAGTTGGCTTTCATTGCACGGTTCAATCGGGCCGGAAACGTCAAGAGGGAGGCGCTTCGGATCATTTGGTCAAAACAGCATCATCTGCTTTCCCCAAACGACAATCTTTAATGAGCAGTACATCCACATTGGCGATAACACCATGATTGGAAGTCACGTTGCTTTATCAGCGGGAATGATCCCTGGTCAACAATGTTTAACCAATCCAGTCGTACGCATCGGCGACCGATGCCTAATCGGACGAGGTAGTGGAATAGTCGGTCACTTGGGAATTGATATTGGTCATGATGTTTGGACAGGACATCACGTGTACATCACTGATCAAAACCATGGTTATGAAAATGTAGATCTGCCGATCTCGATGCAGACACAACCTGAAAAGTTCGTTGAAATCGGAGATGGATCGTGGATCGGAGCCGGGAGTGTGATCTTGCCAGGAGCTCGCATTGGTAAACATGTTGCAATCGGTGCAAATTCAGTCGTGAATGGTGAGATTCCTGACTTCAGTGTTGCGGTGGGATCACCAGCCAAGGTGATCAAGCGTTATTCAGAGAAATCTGGTTGGGTTCCTGCAGATGAGTTCAAATAGAAAGGTCCATTGGAACCTTGCACGACGTCATGCGATTGTCTGCGGCAAAGGTTGAGATTTTCTCGCTGATGGGCAAGCCTTCAAACATGGATTCCGAGAAAGGTTCATTCACACCGGTTCTAAGCAATGCTGCGTACTCTCGTCGATCTTTAATAAGTTGCTTGTAGTCGGCGATCCACAGCGGGACAATGGCTTGACCTTTTGCATCAGATGGAGAAACTGAGGAAATCGCGACAATTGCTTTTTCCAGCGTGTCTGTTGCTTGATCAACTAAATCAGCTCGATCGTTGAGTGCATTGGCACCAGCGTCAGAAATTTGCCGAAGATCTGCCAGCGCGAGACGCTCTGCCACAGCTTGTTTGCAAATCCCTTCTGCCCGTTTAGTCCATGACTGATCACCAATCTTGTTTATAGATTCCTTTGAAGCAAAGCCGAATGCATATATCCACATGGCAACAAGACCAACAATTGAAGTTCCAATAACAACCCGAGCTGCTAATCGGGAAATGCGTTGTCCGGGAGTTCTTTCTACTGTCTTTGGGGGAGTCATGCTGTGAATAGTAGTTCGCCATTGAGCAATTTCTCATTCGTTACTTTTTCGCTGAAGTAGAGTTGTGCTGATGGAGCAGTCTCGTTTTCGGGTAGCGATTTCGCTACTGCGACAGTTATTGAAGTTGCACCCACGTCCTTTTTTGATAGCAGTCGCTGGAGCGTCGGTATACGCAATCTGCACAGTGGCATCCAGTTTCGGTCTGGGCTATGTCGTTGATGAGGTGATCATTCCCCGATATCGCAGCGATTTCATCAATAAACAGACTTTCTTTGCTGCTTCATGCATCGTAATTGGTATCGGTTTACTGCGTGCAGTAGGAGTGGTAATTCGTCGTTCTTATGCGGGTATTTCACACTGGTCGACCTCTGAATCACTTTCGACACAACTCATCCGACACATTATGGGTCAACCAACCGCATGGCATCAGCGGCATATGACAGGTGATTTGGTAGCACGAATCGGAGTTGATTCTGATACTGCAGCATCAGTTCTCGGCCCACTTCCGTTCAGCACATCTGTAGTTTTACTGGTTGGGCTCACAAGCATTTGGCTTGTGGTGATTGATATTCCTCTTGGATTATTGGCTGTCACCATCATTCCGTTGTTGTTCGCACTTAACATCGGTTATCAGCGACGCATAGATAGACATTTCGATTCCGCGCAGCAGGCTCTGGGAGATTTGTCGGAAGCGGTTCACGAGAGTTTCGACGGCGTAATGGTGGTGAAGGCTTTCGGTGCCGAACATAGGGAACACGTTCGCCTCGGTCGTATCTCCTCAAAACTAAAGGATGCTCGAATCAGGGCTGTAAATGCGCGAGCGATTTTTGAAGCCTTCGTTGATGGAACACCATCCTTAGTCAACGTTGCATTAATTGCTTATGGGGCAATTCGAGTTCGTAATGGAGCTCTCACCATAGGCGAGTTGTCAAGTTTCATTTATCTTTTTACTTTGCTTGTATTTCCTCTTCGGATAATTGGTTACCTGCTGAGTGAAATTCCGCATTCCTCTAGTGGATACAAAAGAGTACGTGAAATACTTGATGAGCCGCTGGAGGCACAACCAGAGATCATCGTTCTACCGAGGGATTCAAATATCGCAGTGCAAGTTGTTGATGCGGCATTTTCCTATGTTGAGGCTGAAAATCCGATCTTGTCTCATGTCAATTTCACTGTTCCTATTGGCTCAACGGTTGCAGTCGTGGGCGAAACGGGTTCGGGTAAATCTACATTGCTGAAATTGATTGCTGGTTTGGTTCGTTCGCAACATGGATCGGTTCATGTAACTGAGGGTGGATCCGCAATCGTGTTCCAAGAACCGTTTCTGTTCTCTGGTTCATTGCATTTCAACATTACATTAGGAAAGTCGATTCAAATACCCGATGTTGCACGTGCGTTGTGGGCTTCGGTGAGTGAAGAGTTTGTTTCAGAGCTTGAGAATGGAATAGACACGATCGTGGGTGAACGGGGAATCAGTTTGAGTGGCGGTCAACGACAACGAATCGCCCTTGCTCGTGCAATTGCAAGTGGACGACAGGTCTTACTTCTTGACGACACCACGAGTGCTCTCGACCCAGCAACAGAAGCGCTTGTTATTGAAAGACTCGCTTCCTTATCTAGCACGACGACCACGATCATCGTCGCTTCCAGGCCGACTACGGTCAAGATCGCTGACCATGTGTTGTTCGTTCATCAAGGCAAAGTGCACGATCTGTCAACTCACGAACAACTCATGGGTAGCAGCGAGGCATATGCCAACTTGATGAAATCTTTCGAGATGGATCGAAGTGCTTCATGAGTACCGATATTGAGCAACGGTTTCCATCAGCACGAATCATTGGTAGGGGAGTAACAGTTGCTCCTGCGTTAAAGAGTGGAATAGGCATGACATTTGTGCTTGCTCTATTCGGCACCGGAGCTCGTTTGGTTATCCCTATTCTTATTCAGCAGTCAATTGATCACGGATTACAGCCCGGCCGAGTAGATTTTCCATATATCACGCGGCTCTGCCTTTTCGGCGCGCTATGTGTCGTTATTTCCTCCTTTTGTCTTCGTGAAGCAACTCGTCGACTCGGGACAAGAGCAGAGTACGGACTATTCGCTCTACGGTCGCAATTGTTTGACCATATTCACCGATTAAGCCTTGAAGAGCACAACAAAGAAAAACGTGGAGCGTTGGTGTCACGAGTGACCAGCGATATTGAAACTCTGACGCAATTCTTTTCGTGGGGCGGCCTTGGGTTACTCCTGGATGGCTCCCAAATGATTGCGGTTGCCGCTGTGATGCTTGCCTACGACTGGCGTCTTGCTCTGGTTGCGTTCATCACCAGTGCTCCATTGGTAATCGTGTTGCGTTTTGTGCAATCTCGTTTGGTCAACGCCCATAATCTCTCTCGCGAACGGAACGCTGATTTTCTCGGATCGGTTTCGGAGTTGATGGCTGGATCGGAGACGCTTCGTGCGTACGAAGCTGAGCAGTCAATGATTGAAACTGTTTCATTATCGATGCGCAACAGAAAGAAAAGCAATATTCGCGCAGGCGTGATTGGAGCTTTCCTATTCCCAAGTGGCGAGGTTTTCGCAGTCTTCACGGTC
>JAPOKO010000001.1:0-83606 GCA_029977615.1 bacterium | reverse complement strand
TACATCGGGAGCTCTTGTTGGGTTCGTTTTCCTGACATATCGTTTTCTTGAGCCGATAGCAGAATTCACAGAAATCATTGATCAGGTCCAGAGTGCTGTTGCGGGTTTACGGCGAGTGCTCGGTGTCCTCGACACTCCAATAGGGCCGCCACAGTCTCAACACCCAAAAGCGCTGCCGCAAGGTGGATTATCGATTGATTTGAAAGATGTGAGTTTTGCCTATGGTTCCAGGTTGGACGAAGCAGATGACGACACACCAGTGCTTCACGACATTACTTTGCATATTCCCGCTGGCCAACATGTCGCATTGGTTGGGCCATCCGGTTCAGGCAAGACAACCATTGCGCGACTCGTGGCGCGCCTCACTGATCCAACTGTTGGTCGAGTGCAGATTGGGGGAGTAACACTGACTGATGTTGCTAACGACGAACTGAGAGGCAGACTTATTGTTGTTCCCCAAGAACCTTTTCTCTTCGCTAACACCATTGAATACAACTTGCAGTTTGCGAACCCCGGAGCAACTTCGCAGAACATGATTGATAGCTTTAGTGAGCTTGGACTATCGGACTGGTTGGAAAGTCTTCCCTTAGGTCTGCAAACGCATGTAGGTCAGCGTGGGTCTTCGTTATCTGCAGGTGAGCGGCAATTGGTAGCCCTCGTAAGAGCGTCAATCGTTAAACCTGATGTGCTGGTTCTTGATGAGGCAACGTCTTCGGTTGACTCACTCACCGAAGTTCGAATTTCCCGTGCACTTGAACGCTTGGCGGTCGGGCGAACCACTATCTCAATTGCGCATCGCCTGTCGACGGCATCGCGTGCTGATCGGGTCATCATGCTTGTGAACGGACGTATAATCGAAGACGGTTCCCATCAAGTGCTGATGTCCGCCGACGGCATGTATGCATCGCTTTACGAAACGTGGATCAACTCCACAAGTGGTGCTAACAATGATTAGACGTCATTTTGCTCTACTTGCACTCGGCGCATTCCTAATCTCGTCATGCAGTGAGACGCAAGAGACCCGAGCGGTTTGTTCACATGCAGCCGAACTTGAATCGTCACTTGTCGCTACAGGAGTTGCATTAGAGGATTTATCAACTATTTCGCGGAGGCAACTGCAAAGTACTGTCGCAGTGCTTTCTGGAACCCTATCCATCATCAGCGATATTGCTCCTTCTTCAGTAAAGCCGAATGTAGATCGGACGATGCGCGCATACGAAGAGCTGTCGGTTGCACTGCAAAATGTGTATTGGGACGGAAGAGTTGCAGAAGTAGATGCAAACGTTCAAAATGCGATTGAGAATCTTGTTCGTAATGACAACGTCGAGGCGCTAGAAGCGCTTAGGACGTTCATTGCCGAGCAGTGCAAGGTAGAAATATCTCAAGGCATCAATGCAGCCCCTGGAGATGATCAATCTGTAAGTCCGTCCTCGGTGCTAGTTGACCCTCAGCCCGATATCAATCACGGATTCGATAATGAAGAGACCGCGATTAAATCATTTGCGTATTTCATTGCTGAGCAACGTGGATTGGCTATTACACCAGAGCAAGCATTGTGCTTGGGAACTCTGATGATCAATGTGGCTCAAAATAATCCGACACTGAGTGATTCTGTATACGAGGCAACACTGAGTGCTTCATTCAGCGAGTGTGGCATAGCGGTCAACTAGATTGACGGCTATGGAAATTGTTCTCATCCGTCACGCAGAACCTGAGTGGGTGAAAGACGGAAAGAGCGTTGTCAATCCGCCTTTAACTGAGAGAGGTGTCCGGCAAGCAGAGTTGTTAGGCCAGCGGCTGTCGAATGAAAAGTTTGACCACATTTTGGCGTCACCATTGCAGCGAACGCACTTAACTGCCCGTCCAACACTTGAGCGTAAAAACCGAAAACTTGAAATTGAACCATTTCTTGAAGAGATTCGAGAACCCGCATGGCATGGCGCTCCTGCAGAAGAAACCATAAAGGCTTATCGAGACGAAGTGAAAAATGCATCGCATGAGCGGTGGAATGGTTTGAAAGGCGGCGAGTCTGTTAAAGATTTCGTACAACGCATTCACTCCGGAGCTACTGAGTTTCTCGAACGCAATGGAGTCCATCGACTGAACACCGAACTACCGGTATGGCACATTGACGAGCCAGGTGAGAGATTCGCCTTTTTCGCTCATGCTGGCACGAACAGTGTGTTGATTTGTCATCTTCTTGGAATCTCAGCGACGCCATGGGAATGGGAAAGATTCATCATCAATCATGCATCCATCACGACAATAAAGGCAATCAAATTGGGCGATGGTTATGCCTTTAGCCTCGAACGTCTCAGCGATGTTGAACACCTGTCTGATGAGGATCGCACTCGATAGAAATTGTTGAGAGATTCGCTGCTGATTCTCACATCACCAGCGAATCTCTCAACGGTTGTTCGGCTTAACAATTACGGCTGCGGGAGCAATTCCGTAACGTTGCAAGCGTCAACTGCCTTAACGATTGGGTATGGGTTAACTGGTGCGCCACCCTTTGGATGAACTTCGAAGTGCAAGTGATTTGAAGTATTGCCGGTTGATCCGAGGTAGCCAATGATCTGACCTGCACGTACCGTCTGACCCAGTGAAAGACCTGCGGCGAAACCGTCCAAGTGTGCGTAGAAGAAGTATGTACCATCGGCAATGGTGAGTCGGATCGAATTACCGCTCAAGGTTCCACCAGACAGTATTCGCGTAATAACACCGTCTGCTACGGCATAGATAGCGAGTCCACGTGCACCAATGATGTCGACACCTTCGTGAAGACGACCACCAGGACGCGGTGCTTGCCATGAATCCGAGAAGCCACAGCGACCCTGAACTGGAAATGCCTGCAATGTTGGCAATCCAAGTTCAGCAAGTGATGGAATGAGACCTAATGCAACGGCAGTTGGTGCATCAAGCGCTGTAGTGACATTCAAACCTTGTGCCGACTGAAACTTGCCGATTGAAACTGAAGTTGCTACACCGAACACTCCGTCAGCTCCGCCCTTTACTTCTATACCAGCGTTGATAAGAGCATTCTGCAATGCGCGAACGTTCTCACTTTTTTGGCCACGAACTGGGAGGGTGTCGATCGTGATTGTCGAGTCATTAGTAGGCGCAGCAGCAGCTGGTGCTGCAACTGGAGCAGATGCAGCGACAACATTTTTCTTTGCCGCTGTCTTAGGTGCAGGAGCAGCGAGCAATCCGAGGGCAATTGCTGTTGACTCATCAACAGATTTCGTCACTGCTAATCCTTTCAATGCCTGGAATTTTCCCAAAGCGATTGATGTTGCTAATCCGAATTTCCCATCAGCGCCACCCTTTACTTGAACTCCATTGTTAATGAGTGCTTGTTGGAGTGACCAAACAGCATCCCCAGATGCTCCAACAGTTGGGAAGTTTGTCTTAGACAACGGTGAAACATCTACGAGACCTAGGAACTTTGCGGTCTTTGCATCGAGAGTTCCAGTTGGAGCAAATCCAGCAACTTTTTGCAACGACTTCAGGGCAACTTGTGTTGCTGGTCCGAACGAACCGTCAATGCCACCCTTGATGGTGAATCCACGCGCAACTATTGCCTGTTGCATGCGAGTTACTTCTGGACCGGATTCACCAAATTTCGGAAGCGAATTTGCTTTCGCAGATACTGATTGAGCTGCTACTGAAGTCGCGGTTACTGACGTTGCTACGGTGGCAACACTGAGCGAAAGTGCTGCTACAGCAATTGCTTTGCGAATGATTCCTGCGTTCATGATTTGCTCCTTTGATTTGCTGGTGTGAGACCCGCAATAGGGATCGGTCAAAATCAGGAGAACTTGAGTAAAAAATCACAGAAAATGTTTTAATAAACACTGTGAGTGGTCAATATCTCAAATCGGTGGTGAATCGACCACAAATTGTGCTGAGGGCCAAAATCTTGATCGTGCGATCCCACCCAATGCAGAGAACGGGGTAGCGTCGCGACGATGCGTCGCTCGAACATTTCCCCTCAGCGGTACAGAAAGGTCGTATGGATCGCCTTCGGTTCCTTGTACGCGATCATCGTTTCGGGGTCGTTGGTTCGTTTGACTGGCTCCGGCCTGGGCTGCTCGGATTGGCCCAATTGCAACGAAACGAAGTTTGTAGATGTTTCATCCGGTCATGCCGCGATCGAGCAAATCAATAGGTTGTTCACGGGAGTCGTAGCTGCCTCTGTGATTTTGGCTGTGTCAGCCTCGTTATTCCTGAATCCACGTGTAAGACGGATTACGACAAATGCCGGAGTGTTGGTGTTTGGAGTACTTGCTCAGGTTGTGCTCGGCGCTTACGTAGTCCTCACAGGACTCAATCCATGGTCGAATATGGCCCATTTTCTCGTGTCTATATTTTTGGTTTCAGCGGCCTTTGTGCTGATCAAACGCGTTGATCTGTTGATTCATCCCCAGGAACGTTCTGAGGTGGCGGATCGCCGTCTCCGAGTGATGCTGTTTGGCAGTGCTTGTCTCGTGATGTTCCTTGGCACGGTGGTGACTGGCGCAGGACCTCATTCAGGTGCCGAACAGGTCACTCGTTTGGGGATCGGTGTCAAGCATGCGACCCAGATGCATTCCTTATCCGTCTGGCTCATGGTCTGCTTTTCTGTAGTGCTTGCGGTTCGATCGCGAAAGAGCAGCGTGCGCTGGAATTTAGAGGGTCCTGCGATGTTGCGCCTGCTCGGCTCAATCAGCGCTCAAGGGTTCATTGGCTATGTCCAGTATTTTGCTGGAGTACCAGCCCCATTGGTTGCCATTCATATTGCGCTATCTGTCGTGGTGTGGCTTTGCGTGCTCGCGGTCTTTCTTCCTGCCAGTACCCTGCTTGTGCTTGACTAGAAGCACGCAAAGTTTGGGGATTCAGTGACAATTAAGAACAATTCAAGATCCCGCATCCTCGCTGTAGCACGGTCTTTTGCGGTTGTGGTTGGCGCCTTAATTATGTTCTCGGCTCCTGACGTTGCACATGCCGCCGACTCAGAGAATTCAATTATTGTTTCAGTTCAGAACCAAACGAATAACAATGGCGTCTCTGAAAAGAAGCCAGTTACGGGTGTCAAAATTTCAGTTTCAAATCCTTCGGGAATTGCAATTGGTGAGGGAGTGACTGACAGTACGGGTTTGGCAACTATTCCAGTTCCATCAAAAGATGATTACGTTGTCACACTTGACGTTGCATCGCTTCCAAGTGGAGTCACGCTTGTTGAAGGCACGAAAACCGTAGTCAATATCGCGAAGGATGCTTTCACCACTAACTCCAAGCGTGTGACTTTTTTTGCTGGATCATCAGGGGAATCAGGCGCAAGTCTGGTGGACCGTATTGCTCAGCGATTAATTGACGGAATTCGATTAGGACTCATCATCGCCATCTGTTCCGTTGGTCTTTCTCTGATTTTTGGAACCACAGGCCTCACAAATTTTGCACACGGAGAAATGGTTACTTTCGGTGGGTTGATTGCATTTTGGTTTAACGTTTTACTAGGTATTCCGTTGCTTATCGCAGCTCCTTTGGTGATTGCACTCGGAGGAGTATTAGGACTTGCGATGAACGGCTTTATATTCGCCAAATTGCGTAAGCGGGGAATTGGGTTGATCTCTCAGCTCGTAGTCTCTGTTGGTCTTTCAATCATGCTTCGCAACATGTATTTGTATCAATTCGGTGGACGCACGCGTCCGTTAGACGATTACAGTCTTCAAGTTGCGAAAAGCTTTGGTCCCGTGAGCATCACGATGAGAGACCTGACTACCGCGATCATTTCATTGGTCGTGTTGCTGAGTGTGGCTGCATTTTTACAACGTTCGCGCACGGGAAAAGCCATTCGCGCGGTGTCCGACAATCCGTCTCTTGCATCATCGACCGGTATCGATACACAAAAGATCATCCGAGTGGTGTGGTTCGCAGGTGGAGCGCTTGCTGCAATGGGTGGAGTGTTTCGCGGTTTGGATGAACAAGTTGGATTCGAAATGGGATCAGGTTTGATCTTTTTGATGTTCGCTGGCATCACTCTTGGCGGACTTGGTTCGGCATATGGAGCACTCATCGGCGGTTTTTTTGTGGGACTTCTCGTTGAGTTGGCTTCGCTTGTGGTTCCAGCCGAGTTAAAGAATGCACCGGCTTTGCTGATATTGATCATTGTGCTCATTGTTCGTCCTCAAGGAATTTTGGGTCGAAAGCAGAGAGTTGGCTGATATGGATTTCATCAAAATTATTGAAAACACCATTTCCGCATTCTTTGGTATTGATGCTGCCTATTTCGCTTTGGCCGCTATCGGACTCAATATCCAATTTGGTTACACCGGTTTGTTGAATTTTGGTCAATCTGCCTTTATGGCTTGTGGTGCTTATGGATTAGGAATGACTTCTCAGTACTTCGGCGTTGGAATGTGGTGGGGAATCCTCATTGGCCTTGCACTCGTCATCGTTCTCGGCTTGTTGGTTGGGATACCGACGCTCCGATTGCGTGCTGACTATCTAGCAATCGTGACAATTGCTACTGCCGAAATTGTTCGCCTTGTTGTACGTTCTGTTCGATTCAAGGAATATTTTGGAGGTAGCGACGGAATCAACAGTTTCAGCACGTCGTTTAGAAACCTGAGCCCGTTTGACCCAGGTGCACAGTATGGAATACGACCATTCCAATACAGCGGCTATTCGCTATGGACCATGATCGTGGGTTGGGTACTCGTCGTTGTGTTCTCATTTCTGGTGTACATGTTGATGAAGAGTCCATGGGGTCGTGTTGTAAAGGCCATCCGTGAGGACGAAGATGCTGTTCGCAGTCTTGGCAAGAACGTGTACAGCTACAAAATGCAGTCACTCATTCTTGGTGGAGTTGTCGGAATGTTTTCTGGAATGGTCTTTGCCCTTGATCGTGGCTCAGTTCAACCAGACAACTACAGCCGCGATGTGACGTTCTATGTCCTTACGGCGTTAGTGCTTGGTGGAGTAGCGAAAGTGAGCGGGTCCGTAGTTGGCCCAATGATGTTTTGGGGACTGTATGTATTCAGCGACAACTTCTTGCGCGAGTTGACCAAAGATCGTCCGTTTGAAGTGTTCGGAGTCGGAATCATTCAGAAGTCGCAAGTGGGCCCTGTCAACTACATGTTGATCGGACTTGGTCTTATGTTGCTCATGACCTTTAGGCCGCAAGGCGTTTTCGGTAGCAAGGAAGAAATGGCATTAGATGGACGCTGAGCGGACATATACAGAGCTTGCACAGCGAGCCCGAGCTGCATTGGCTTCGGTCGACGCTTCGCCTGGCGTAGCGAAACCCGATCCGATTCTGCTTGCCGAAAAGGTTCGTAGAAACTTTGGTGGTGTTACCGCTGTAGACGTTCAGCACCTTGAGGTGCAGCGTGGCTCGATCACTGCGCTTATTGGTCCAAACGGCGCTGGAAAAACCACTCTGTTCAATCTGTTGACGGGGTTTGATACTCCTGACACTGGCGAGTGGATGTTTGACAGCAAGAACTTAAAGAAGGTTGTTGCTCACAAGACAGCAAGCCTTGGAATGGTTCGTACATTCCAGTTGACCAAAAGCCTCACCAAGCTTTCTGTCATTGAAAACATGAAACTCGGCGCAACTCACCAGATCGGTGAGAAGTGGTGGAACGGCCTGCTTCCTTTCCGATATCGCAAACAGGAAGCAATAATTGAACGTCGTGCAGACGAGTTATTGAAGCGATTCAAACTTGATCACATGCGTGATCAATACGCAGGAACACTTTCTGGTGGTCAGCGCAAATTACTGGAAATGGCTCGCGCGCTCATGACCAACCCTCGACTTGTGATGCTGGACGAACCGATGGCTGGTGTTAACCCTGCACTCAAGCAGAGCCTAAACGAGCACATTCGCGGCTTGCGCGACGATGGAATGACTGTGTTGTTCGTTGAACACGACATGGACATGGTGCACGACATCTCGGACTGGGTGGTAGTGATGGCCGAAGGTCGGATAATTGCGGAAGGAACACCCGATCAAATTTCTGCCAACCCTGCAGTGATCGAGGCTTACCTCGGCACGCACCAAGGTAAATCGCTTCTTGAAGAGGAGAATGCATAATGACCGATGATCGCATTCTTGTTGTTGATGAACTTGTCGCTGGTTACATCCCGGAAGTAAACATTCTGAACGGTTGCAATATCGAGGTTCGTAGGGGTGAATTCGTCGGAGTGATCGGCCCTAACGGTGCTGGCAAGTCAACAGTGCTGAAGGCCATCCTTGGACAATGCGGTGTGCGTTCAGGTCAAGTTCGTTTTCTTGATAATGACATCACAGGTAAGAAGGCCCACGAGCTTGTCGAGCAGGGTGTGGGCTATGTTCCGCAAACACAAAACGTCTTCCAGAGTTTGACTGTTTCGGAAAATTTAGAAATGGGTTGCTTTATTAAGCCAAGTGTGTTCGATGAACGATTCGAATATGTCACCTCGTTGTTCCCGAAGCTTCGTGAGCGTGCGAGCCAGCGTGCTGGTTCGCTCTCAGGTGGAGAGCGCCAAATGGTTGCCATGGGGCGTGCACTGATGATGGAGCCGAAGTTGCTGCTACTCGATGAGCCAAGTGCAGGACTTTCTCCAGCGTTGCAAGACGAAGTATTCATTCAGTGCAAACGAATCAATGCAGAAGGTATTGCAATTTTGATGGTTGAACAGAACGCGCGTCGTTGTTTACAAGTGACGGATCGCGGTTACGTTCTTGATCAGGGAAAGAACGCGTATACGGGCACTGGTCGACAGTTGCTTGAAGACCCAAATGTGATCAAGTTGTATTTGGGAACGCTCGCCAAAATGACCGGCGGCTGAGAATTATTTAAGCAAATAAAAAGGCCCCCAACCTTTCGGCTGGGGGCCTTTCTTAATCTGACAGTGTCAGGGTTTACTTACCCGAGTCGAAATTCTCGCCGAGTGCGTTACCCATGTTGCCGTCACAGCCGTAGACCTTCTTGTCCTTAGGTCCAATGCCTTGCTCCACCATGGTGCGCAAGATGCGTGAACCTTCGTCGAATGTTACGAGCATGATTGCGTCTGGGTTAGCAGTCTTGATCTCACCAACTTCGGCATCGAATGTCGTTGCCTTAGGGTCATAGATCTTCTTGCCAACAACAGTTACACCTGCTGCGGTGAGGTTTGCTTCGATCGAATCTGCAAGACCCGTTCCGTAAGCATCGTCCAACGCCATGATGTACACAGTTGCTGCACCGTCACCTGCGATGAGGTTTGCAAGCACTGCACCCTGAAGCTTGTCAGCTGGTGCGGTACGGAAGTACAGACCATTGTCAGCGTAGGTTGAGAGCTTGTCCGACGTGTTTGCAGGGCTGAACTGAATTACGCCAGCTGCTGTGATCTTGTCGATTACGGTCAATGTCACTGAAGACGAAGCTGCACCGATAATTGCGTCAACATTTTCTCCGAGGAGACGGTCAACGGTGGTGCTTGCTGTATCAGTGCTGGTGTCACCCGAGTCACCCTGAACGTACTCAACTGGGTTGCCAAGAACGCCACCAGCCGCATTGATGAGGCTGATTGCATACTCAACACCAGCGAATTCTGGTGGTCCGAGGAATGCGAGTGAACCGGTTTCTGGCAAGAGCGAACCAATCTTCAATACGCCGTCACCCTTACGCTCGACAGTTACTTCAGTAGCAGGAACAATGTCCGACTCTGGAGCGTCTGCAAGAACGTACGATGCATCTTCGTACTTGAAGCGGTTGTCTGCACCAAAGGTAAGAACGCCGTACGAAGCATTAACTGGCTCGCCGTTTCCGTTCATGTCCTGTGGACCAGATGCACCTTCATAGTTGACGTCTCCGCCAGCTGCAATGATTGCTACGCATGCTGCGAAATCGCTGCATGCTTCGCCGCCAGCTGAAACTGCTTGGATCTGTGCGGCAAGTGCACTGCCGTCAGTCTTTGCTGCTTCTGCTGCAAGTGCAACGAGCATTACTGAGTCAAATGCTTCTGCGGCATATGAGTAGTCTTCGAGCGCTGTGTTGCCTGCGGCAGTCCAGAACGCATTCAGACCATCTTTGAACTCAGCTGAAAGGTTGACGAGTGGCATGGTGCCCTTCATTCCTTCCAACTCGCCACCTGCTGTGGCTGTTGTGTCGCTGTCGCTGCTTCCACCGCAAGCCGCAGCCACAAGGCTGAGACCTACAACGAGAGCACCGAAGCGGCGCTTTGTTGTTTTCTTCATGTATTTTTCTCCCCCTAGGAGTCGGGTGACGGGTGCCACCCTGGGTTTGGACTATTTAGCCTAGAGGAACGAGGCCTTGGTCAAACGGTCACGAATGGCCATTCCAAGCCCTGATTTGGGTGGGAGTACGGCGATTATCGCTGAAAGTCCCTCGTCATCTGCCAGGCGCATTTGCGTGTATAGAGATGCTGCATAGAGGGGTGGATTGTCCCAATGATCGAGAACTCTGGAGTCTCGATATTCGGCAAGTACTGATGCTGCCTCAGCAACACTGTCTACGAGAACCACTTTGCATTTCGGGGCATAGTGCGATGAGAGCATGCCGGAAGCGCGCGACTCACCAGTAGGCATAAGGATCTGCGTACCGATGATGGACTCCAAGTCCTCCACGGGAAAGCCGCCCGGACGAAGCAACTGCGGTCTTGCTGTTGTGAAATCGATAATGGTTGACTCGACACCGATACTGCAGTTCCCATCGTCAACAATCAGATCCACGTTTTCGCCGAGATCGTCGTGAACATGCTTGGCCGTTGTTGGACTGACATGACCAAAAACATTTGCCGATGGTGCAGCTACAGCGTGCCCACATTGCCTGATGATTTGGCGCGCACAATCATTGGCGGGAATTCGAATAGCGACGGTCTCTCTACCTCCGGTAACCAAACGCGATACATCCGAAGATTTATGAAGCAATAACGTGAGCGGACCTGGCCAACAGTGTTCGGCGAGATGAATTGCAGCCGTTGGAATAGTGACTGCATAACGATGTAGATCGGAAATGTCGGAAATATGCAGGATCAGCGGATGACCAGTCGGACGTCCTTTTGCCTCAAAAATTTTAGAAACCGCTCCGTCAAGATCAGCGCGGGCGGCGAGGCCATACACGGTCTCGGTGGGCAACCCAACGAGACCGCCTGAGTTCAACACATTGACTGCCTGTTCAACTGCATCAGGGTTGTTGCTAGAGATGACCGAACTCATGTGAATATGAGGCTACAAATACGGAGTAGCCTAAAGCGGTCGTAAAGCACGGTTTCGTTATTTGACCCAATCGCGAACAGGGGGAAACGCCATGAAGTTTTTGAATGGAATGCCGAATTACGACCTCACCTACAACGACGTATTCATGGTGCCGAGTTTGTCGGACGTGCAATCGCGTCAGGGCGTTGATCTCAGAACCACGGACGGTTTGGGAACCACGATTCCAGTTGTCGTTTCCAATATGACTGCAATTGCGGGTCGTCGAATGGCTGAAACTGTTGCTCGTCGAGGTGGTTTGGTAGTTCTGCCGCAAGACATTCCACTTGATGTCGTAGAGAACGTTGTTCGGTTTGTTAAATCGCGGCACACCATTTACGAAACTCCGATCACCATGCCTGCAGATGGAACTGTTGGAGAGGCTCTTAGCCTCATTTACAAGCGCGCACACGGCGCAGTCGTTGTGGTTGACACTGATGGTCGGCCATCAGGCATATTCACAGAACACGATTCTGTTGGCTTTGATCGATTCGCCCAATTGCAGAATGTGATGAGTCGGGAGATTATTTCACTAAATTCGACAATGAGCGCAGAAGCAATGTTCGACGAAATGACCGAGCGCCGAATTTCCTTTGCACCTGTCGTTGACCATGACGGAAAACTTGTTGGATGTATAACTCGCAAAGGAGCGTTGCGTAGCACCATTTACAAACCGGCACTCGACAAGCACGGTCAGTTAATGATCGGTGTGGCAGTAGGAATTAATGCAAATCCTGGCGCTCGTGCATTGGCACTTTCGAAGATGGGCGTTGATGTTCTCGTTGTCGATACTGCTCACGGTCACCAAACCCGAATGTTGAAGGCAATTGAGCAAGTGCGTTCCAATGTTGCATCCTTACCAGTTGTGGCGGGAAATGTCGTGACTGCGTCGGGAACTCGCGATCTCATCAACGCTGGTGCGGACATCGTCAAAGTAGGTGTAGGACCAGGAGCGATGTGCACGACTCGCATGATGACGGGCGTAGGTCGTCCGCAGTTTTCGGCAGTACTTGAATGCTCTGAGCAAGCAACTCAACTCGGTAAGCACGTTTGGGCTGATGGTGGGGTACGTCATCCTCGCGACGTCGCATTGGGTCTTGCCGCAGGTGCTGCAAACATCATGTTCGGTTCTTGGTTGGCAGGGACTTATGAGTCGGCTGCCGACACGCTCCGGGACACCAATGGCCGTTTGTACAAAGAAAGTTTTGGAATGGCCTCAAATCGTGCCGTTCGTAACCGAACAAGAGATGAATCTGCCGTAGAACGTGCGCGAAAGGAACTCTTTGAAGAAGGAATTTCTACCTCACGCATGTACTTAGATCCCGATCGTCCGAGCGTGGAAGACATACTCGATCAAATCGTTGCTGGTGTGCGCTCATCATGCACCTATGCAGGCGCAAGTAACACCGCTGAATTTCGAGAAAATGCAGTGATTGGAATTCAGAGTGCTTCTGGTTACGAAGAGGGCCGTCCAAGGGACACAAGTTGGTAAGTGACGCACATAGACGCGTCATCGCAATTGACGGGCCTGCAGGAGCAGGTAAATCGACTATTGCCAAAGCTCTTTCTTCTCGCCTCAATATGAAGTATTTGGATACAGGTGCCATGTATCGTGCCGTGACCTATGAAGCTATGTTGCGCGAACTTGATTTACATGATCAGAGGTGTGTCGCGCAATTGGCGCAGGAATGTGATCTTCACGTGGGAATTGATCGCGTAATTATCAATGGACACGATGCAACCGTTGCCATTCGCAGTGCCGAAGTTACGGGTAATGTCAGCACAGTAGCTGCTAATTCAGATGTCCGAACCGAAATGAGAGTTCGCCAGCAAGAGTGGGCAACAGCACATGGTGGCGGTGTGATTGAAGGTCGCGATATCGCAACTGTTGTGTTCCCAAATGCAGTGCTAAAGATATTTCTTACCGCATCACCAGAAGTTCGTGCTCAACGACGTGTTGATCAAAGCGGAGGAGATGTTACGGAGATTGCTGCAGCCATAGCCGAGCGAGACCTTCTTGACAGAACCCGCGCCGATAGCCCACTTGCATCTTCTAGCGATTCAATCATTGTCGACACCAGCAACAGGGCAATCGAGGATGTAGTTGATGAAATTGAAAAGTTGTTCCTTGAGAGGTCTTTGTAATGGCCGCCGTCGATTCACGAATTGTTGGACAATCTCGGTCAACAAAAATCTTCTACGCATGTGTTCGCGTTTTAGTTGTTGCAATTTGTCGCTCCTACCTTCGGTTGCGAGTAGTCGGTCTAGAAAATGTTCCAAAAACTGGTGCCTTTGTATTTGCGCCCACTCATCGTTCAACCATTGATATTCCCGTTGCATCAGCTGCTACTCGACGAAGGATGCGATTTATGGGGAAAGATTCAATTTGGAAGTTCAAACCAATTGGAAAAGTCATGACTGCTCTTGGTGCATTTCCAGTGACCCGCGGATCGGCTGATCTTGAGGCCTTGAAACGTTGCATCGCTGTGCTTCAAAGTGGCGAACCGCTCGTGATGTTCCCGGAAGGAACCCGTCATTACGGACCGGACGTTCAACCTCTGTTCGATGGCGCTGCTTATGTGGCACTGAAAACTGGTGTTCCGATAGTTCCAGCAGGCATTTCGGGCACAGAAGACGTGATGCGATCGGGTTCAAAAGCGATTCGTTTTAAGAAATGTCGAATGGTTATTGGAAGGCCCATTGCGGCAGAAGTTCCTGGTGGTGGAAGAGCTTCGCGCGAACAAATTGCCGAACTCACGGTGACGCTGCAAGTTGAATTACAGAAGTTGCTGAACGAAGCGAACCGCTTAATTCGTTAGCGTGATCTACAGGCGCGAAAAGTAAGCGCTAAGAAGGGCGACTAGATCCACAGGATCTGTTGTGCCACACATTTCCCGAATTGAGTGCATTGATAATTGGGGTACTCCAATATCGACAATTTCAATACCAATTCGAGTTGCGGTAATTGGACCAATTGTAGAACCACAGGCGATGTTATTACGTGAAGAGAACGACTGCAGATTGACCCCAGCAGTAGTTGCTGCATGAATAATTGGAACAAGCGACTTCGGGGTAGTTGCGTAGCGCTGGTTGACATTGGTTTTTATAACAACGCCTTGATTGACAAATGGGGCATTGTTCATTTCATGGCGATCCACATAATTTGGATGTACTGCATGAGCATTGTCAGCAGAAACGCAATGACTCTTCTGTAAAGAGACCAAATAATCGGAGCGGGAGGATTCAGCTGCCACTGATAGCCGCTCTAGAACATGCTCAAGCATTGGTCCTCCAGCGCCATGCGCACTTTGCGAACCAACTTCTTCATGGTCAAACAGTGCGATCATCATCGGCTGATCGGTATCAACTTCAAGAAGAGACGAGAGTGCAGCCCAACAAGAGATTTGATTATCAATTCTTGAAGAAGCGATAAATTCCGAATTACGACCAAAGATTTGAGCCTTCTGGGTGTCCACTAATTGTGCCGACCACGATGCAATTTGCGAAGGAGATACTGAAACTTGTTGAGCAAGCCAAGATTCAAACGACCCTGCTACTGATGTAGTTGCCCAGATGGGCGTGAGATGCTGATGCCGATTGAGGACAAGACCTTTGTCGTTCACTTCTCGATCAAGATGGATGGCAAGTTGAGGAATGCGAGCAACTGGTTGGTGTGAAGAAAACAACAACGTACGACCATCTCGCAACACAACATGACCTGCAATGGCAAGATCACGATCCAACCATGAATTCAGAAGTGGGCCACCATAAACCTCAATCTGTAACTGTTGCCAGTTCAGTGTGTGAGTGTCTGGATTGGGTTTGACATGCAATCCGGGCGAATCAGTGTGCGCACCGACAATTCGTATTCCACGGGCAGCAATTGAATCAGCGTTCTTCCAAGCGATGATCGTCCCACCATTTGACACAAAACCATGTTTCAGATGTTCGGTAGTGAAGGTGCTATTTACAGCGACGTGGGTAAATCCATTGTGTTGTAACAACAATGTCGCTTTGTTAACTACGTGATGCGAAGTAGGGCATTCATCGATGTTTTCAAGAAACGAATTGATCATGGCTGCTGACTTATACCCGAAAGCGAAACACTTTGGCCAAAGAACGTGCATGTTGTTTCAAAGGGTGTGCCCGCTTGGGTCTGTTCATTCGCTGTTGCGATACAAGCATTAACTGCGTCTCGCTGAGTAAATGCCAAAACACCGACTCCGACACACACGATGAGAAGCAGTAATTTTGACACTATTGATTTTGCGAACTTCAAGACAAGAAGCAGACCTACGAATGAGCCCCCCATTGCTGCAAGGGAATAATTCTTAACACTGTCAGCATCAAATGAAAGTGCGATCATGATTACATTCTGCCAGTAAAGCCAGGAGAGGAAGCACATCTCGTATACGGTTAGCCCATGAGCTCAACGGTCAATGTTTCAGGTACTGGTCCTCCGAATGTGGTGCTTCCACCTATTGAAAATGGGGTACAAGCGCAATTGGACGCAGCGTTGGGTTCTGCAGAGCGCGATAGGCGAGACGCTGTCGCACGAGTGGTTGCTAATCATCCGCGCTGCCTTGCTGCATGGGCGGCGTTGGGAGATGTTGCACGAGATACCGTCGAAAGTTATATGGCTTATCGTGTTGGCTATCACAGAGGCCTTGATGCATTACGCCAGAACGGCTGGAAAGGCAGTGGTTATGTTCGATGGTCAGCAGTTTCTAATCATGGTTTCCTCAATTGCTTAGACGGTCTCGCACGAACAGCAGCATTAATCGGAGAGGCCGATGAAGCGACCAGATGCACTCAGTTCTTGTTGCAATGTGATCCGAACGGCAAGCCATAGACACGTAGATGAGCCATACAGTTTCTGGATTCGTCTTAAGCGGTGGTCGCAGTTCGCGGTTCGGTTCAAATAAGTTGCTCCATCACGTTGGCGAAAAGCCGATGGGTTTGATTGTGTACAACAATCTCAAGTCTGCGATTCAATCCGAAACGTTTTTTGTTGGGCCAGTTATCGATCATCCAGATTTTGCTGGGATGCCTCGCATCACCGGTAGTCGGGAAGGTCAAGGTCCTCTTGGAGCTATTTGCGACGTATTGGAAAATGCCAATACCGAGCTAGTTATCTTTGCCCCTTGCGATACGCCATATTTTTTTGCAGATCAATTTCGCCAATTATCAGAGTCCTTAGGCCAATACAGCGTTGTCGTATCTGCCGATGCCAGCATTCCCCATCTGCGACATTGGTTGTTGAGTTGCTGGAATGTTGAATTGGCCAAAGATCACATGATTAGTGCGTTTGAATCGGGAGAACGTGCAATTCATCGGGCGGTTGTTGGGCTCAACGTTCGTGACCAATTTTTCTCTGAGCAACTTCTCACGAACATCAACACACCACTTGACGCGCAATAGGATAAGGCCGATGATTCCTGAAATAGCAATTGCGGATTTCGAACCCCTCGTAGCCTCGGGCTCATTGGTAATTGACGTGCGCGAAACTGATGAGTATCTGGCTGGTCATGTACCAAATGCGATTTCAATCCCTTTGTCCACACTGCAAGATCGAGTCGACGAGTTCCGACACGAAGGAACGGTTTATGTCATATGCCAAGCAGGTGGTCGCAGTATGCGAGCTTGTCAGTTTTTGGCTGATTTTGATATCGATAATCTTGTTAATGTCTCTGGCGGTACATCTGGCTGGATCGCATCAGGCAATGCTGTTGTTACTGGCGAATAGGCCAGTTTTCAGATGATATGGATCGATTCAGATTCTGAGTTGAACAGAATCATTGATCAGGTGATTGCGTCCGATCGATATGCCCTAGATACCGAGTTTCATCGCGAGAAAACGTACTATCCGAAACTTGCCCTGATCCAAATCCGGGTGGGAGATGTAACCGCTCTAGTAGATCCTTTAGCTATTGATGCACAGTTACTTACTCGATTGTTCGCTGCTGATGTGCTGTGCGTCGTCCACGCTGCTCAACAGGATCTCGAAGTTCTTCAGCACGCTTCCGGATCCATTCCAAAACGAATATTTGATACTCAGTTATCCTCTGGGTTTATCGGAATGTCGACACCATCTTTGGCTTCCTTGGTGCAAAACGAACTGAAGATATCGCTCCCGAAAGGCGATCGTTTAACTGATTGGTTGCGTAGGCCGCTAACTGCGGATCAACAGAAATATGCAGCCAGTGACGTTGATTATCTGTTCGTCCTGCATGACAGCATCAAGGCTCGATTGAACGAATTAGGTAGAGCATCGTGGGCTGCCGAAGCGTGCGAAGAACTGCGATTGCGGCCCAGCGGACCACAAGATCCTGCGGAGGCTTGGCTGAAAATTAAAGAAGTACGAACATTGAGGCCTGCGTCTCGAGGTGTTGCTCAGTCGGTTGCTGAATGGCGAGAGCGCAAGGCAATGCAGCACGACATGCCTCCACGCCGTGTGCTTTCGGATATTGCTCTTCTCGGAATTGCACATGCATTACCTGCCACAGTTGCGGATTTGTCATCAATCCGCGGACTTGAGAGTCGCCAAATCGGTGGTCAGGTTGGACAAGAAATTGTTGATGCAGTTGCACGAGGTCGCAACATTGAAGCAAAGTTTCCGCAAACGGAACACGACGATGTAGATAAGGAATTCCGACCTGCAATGAGCCTTATCGCTGCCTGGATAGGTGAGCTCGCTCGCGAACATCATGTAGATGCAACTTTGCTAGGGACCCGGCAGGACATTATGGACTTACTGCGAAAATCTGCGAACTCGCGGTTATCCACAGGCTGGCGTGCCGAGATTGTCGGACGAGACATTGAAAAGATTCTTTCTGGTGAAGCGGGACTCAGTTTTGATGGGCGAGGGCGCCTTCGACTTTTACCAACAACCTTGCAATAATGCCCATTTTGAGCCTTTTCAACGGCTAGAGTCATCTGCGATGTTTATTCAATAGGCGGCTACCGAAGCGGTAGTCGTCCGAGCACAGTTCGGAGCCCCTACCGTGAAGAAGGGTCGTCATCGTCGCTTTGAAGAAGCGCGCAGATTGAAGCAATCAGGTCCTACGGCCGAAGATTTGGGTTTTGGTGGTCGTTCGCGTTCGCCGCAGACCGAAGAGGACGAATATGCAGCCATAGCGGAACGCTATGGAGTGCGATTCGATGAAGACGACGAAGAAAGCGAAGAGGAAGAGATCTAAATCAGCCATCCCGGCTTTTTCATATCACCCCCAACAAATGACACAACAATCAAGCAATTTGCGCAACATCGCCCTTGTGGCGCACGTAGACCATGGCAAAACCACTCTTGTAGATGCGCTTCTGCGTAGCACGGGAACTTTTGCAGCACACTCAGCCGTAGTCGATCGTGTCATGGACAACGACGATCAAGAACGCGAGCGTGGAATCACCATTTTGGCAAAAGCCGCTCAAATTGAGTGGAAGGGCACCAAGATCAATTTGGTAGACACTCCAGGTCACGCTGATTTCGGTGGTGAAGTTGAGCGAGCACTTGCACTGGTTGACGGAATTTTGTTGTTGGTTGACGCTGCAGAAGGTCCGCTACCACAAACGCGCTACGTCCTTTCAAAGGCACTGCAGCTAGATCTTCCAGTAATTCTGGTAATCAACAAAGTTGATCGTCAAGATGAGCGCAAGGAAGAAGTGCTTCTTGAAGTTGAGCAGTTGTTCCTCGATCTCGCTCACGCTGATCACCACCTTTCATTCCCTGTGTACTCCGCTGTTGCTCGTGAGAGTCGTGCAATGAAGGGGCTCGGTATGCCTTCAATGGATACCGATTTGAGTCCATTGCTCGATGCAATTGTTGAGCACATTCCTGCTCCAAAGAATGATGCAAGTGCACCGTTACAAGCCATGGTGACCAACTTGGATGCTTCCGATTACCTCGGTCGATTAGCAATCGGTCGTGTTATTTCTGGGGTACTTCGCAAAGGTGAAACTGTTGCCGTTTGTCAGAAACCAACTGAGACCAATGCTGCACCTGTACTAAAGCGAAAACTCAGCAGTCTCTTTCAGTTTTCGGGCATTGACCGATCTGACGCAACCGAGATTGTGGCTGGAGACTTGTTTATTTTGTCGGGTATTGAGGAAGTAGAAGTTGGCGACACCATAGCGTCAGTCGACAATCCGGTTGCACTTCCACGACTGGAAGTTGACGAGCCAGTACTTCGTATGAGTTTTGGCGTAAACACATCGCCTTATGCTGGTCGCGATGGTAAGTACCTCACAAGTCGCCACCTTCGTGATCGATTGAATAAAGAAATTCTTGGAAACGTAAGTATCAAGATTTCAAACACAGAAGTTGCTGAGGTAATGGAAGTGGCTGGTCGAGGAGAACTACAACTGGCAGTTCTCATCGAGAACATGCGTCGTGAAGGTTTCGAGTTGCAGGTGAGCCGTCCTGAGGTAATCACTAAGGAAATCGATGGCAAGCGTCATGAGCCTCTCGAATCGGGTACTTGCGACGTTCCAGACGAATATGTTGGTGCAATCACGCAAGCGCTGGCACCACGTAAGGGCCGTATCACCGATCTCCGTCCAGGAGACCCTGGACGCACCATAGTGAGTTTCGAAGCACCTTCGCGCGGCCTCATTGGTTTCCGCTCGTTGTTGCTTACCGTAACTCGCGGAACGGCGCTTTTGCACCAAAGCCTCGCGGGCTGGATGCCTTGGTGTGGAGAACTTCCTCACCGTTTGGGAGGTGCAATGATCGCAGATCGTATGGGCACTACAACCGCTTATGCGCTTGACAACTTGCAGCTTCGCGGAACCTTGTTTGTTTCACCCGGTGACGACACATATGAGGGAATGGTTGTTGGCGAAAACGCACGTGAAGACGAGATGGTTGTTAATGCGGTTCGCGCCAAGGAAAAGACCAACATTCGTACGCATAGTCACGACGACGGTCCGAAATTGGCTACGCCAGTTACCCACACTTTAGAAACCGCAATCGAATGGATTGGCGACGATGAACTCGTAGAAGTAACGCCACGCTTCATTCGTATCCGCAAGCGTTATCTCACGCTTGAGGATCGCCGTAAGTACTCAAAAAAATCGAGTAACTAGCTCTTCGCTTTTTTCATCTTCGGATGCGCAACTGGAACCGAATTGTCTCGCGAAAGCGTGTCCACGATCATTTTGTAGATGGTTGGACCCACGAGCTCCGTCAATTCATCCTTGAGGTACTGGTACACGGGGTTCTTGCCCACAAAAGCCTTGGAGTCATCGGTACACCACCAATGGAAATCATGACCGCCTTCGCCCCAGTCACGGCGCTTCCATTCGCGCACGAATGACACCACGTGACCATCGTCTTCTGTGAATTCTTCAAGCCGTAAAGGGACTTGCCAGCAAACATCTGGTTTCCAGTCCATTGGACGCTCGCCAGCCTCAAGAGCAGCGATGTGAAAGGCACACCCGAGTCCGCCTTCGAAATCTGCATCATTGTGAAAGATGCAAACGCCATTCACTTTGCGCGTCACATCAGCGCCATCGCGTTCCTTGCCCAGCCACTTTCCGTTCTTGCCGCGCTCCATGTTCTGCCAATGCTCTGGCTTTAATCGGGCAACTGAACGCTTCACTGAAGCAAGATCTTTCTTGTCGATGAAATGAGCACCGTAACTACAACAACCGTGTTGCAACTTTGTCGCATCGTCATCGAGCACACCCTTGCATCCTGAACCATAAATGCAGGTCCAATTTGATTTCAGGTATGTTGCGTCAATCATCCAGGTCTGGTCCGAATTCGGATCAGAGAAGCTGACATATTCATGGAGGTCTTTAGGCTTTGGCACGAGCGATAACGATAGACGAAGTACAGTTTCTATGTGGCATCCGTGGAAGAAATCGTAAGTAACCTACAAAGCGTCTCTGAAGACCTCGCCGACAAGGCACTAGATGCCCTTAAAGAGGCTCATCGAGCCGGTGAAGCTAAGCGTCCTGAGCTCGAGCGACAACTCACACAGGCCCGTAGAGCAGTGGAGAAGGCGATCGGCGTTCTCAGTCGGCTTGATTGATCCGATTGATCACGTCGCGAAGACCACCTAGGTCGTTGCGAACAAACTCAAACTTCAACCGAGCCTTCTCCACGTTGTCGTTGCTCTGGATTTCTTGCGGAGTTGGAGCGCATTTTTCGAACCCGCCCTGCTTACACAGATAGCTAAATTCGTTATTGATCGCCTCAAGGTCAACATCGCTAATTTGCTTGTTCATTCGAATGATCAAATACTTACCGACGAATCGCACGGAATGGAAGATTCTGTAGAAATCAATGATTTCCTTCACTGCATCGTTCGTCGTCTCACACACTCGATAAAGAGACAGATCAGATGCCGATATCAAACCACGCGGCAACAGCTGAGTTTGAATGAATTCGTCCATCGTTCGCCAAAAATGGTCGCCAGGTAGATCGAGCAACACTGTTGGAGCAATTGCCCCTCGACCGGTTTGCATCAAGGTAAGCAGTTCAAAAGTTTCGTCTAATGTGCCGAATCCACCAGGCATACAGATGAATGCTTGGGAGTCCTTCATGAGCATGAGTTTGCGCGTGAAGAAGTACCGCATTTCGACAAACTTTCCGTCCCCGGCAATGATTGGGTTAGCACTTGCCTCAAAAGGCAGGCGGATTGATACGCCTATGGATTGGTCGCGACCTGCGCCGACCATACCTGCTTCCATGATTCCTGGTCCTGCACCCGTAACTACCATCCATCCTTGTGCCGCTAGCTCTGCTGCAACGTTCTGAGTGTGCAGATAGAGAGGATCATCTTTCTTGGTTCTCGCGGAACCGAAAATGGTCACCTTTTTGCGATTCGCATATGGATCGAACATTGCAAATGCTTCACGCATTTCTTTCAGGGCCGAAGAAGCAATCTTGAGATCAAGAGTGGAAGTGCTATCTGTACCTAAACCTAGAGCAGTGATGATCATGTGAGTCACATAATCAGAATCATGATTCCCGCCAAACTCATTGACGAGCTCGGCTACCGCCTGTTCCAAAGTTTGACTTGCCACAGGGGTATTAGTGTTTCTTTGCTTCAAGTGCTGCAAGTAACTCATTGAAGCTTTGCTGGAATGAGCGCACTCCATCGTGTTCAAGTTGATCTGCAACTTCAGCCATATCGATACCCAGACGATGTAAATCATCCAATACTTTTCTTGCGCCCTCTACGTTGCTCGTAATCGTCTCTGCAACCGAACCATGGTCGCTAAATGCCTCCATAGTTGCGTCGGGGAGTGTGTTGACAGAATGCGGCCCAATGAGCTCATCGACGTACATGGTGTCCGCGTAACTAGGGTTTTTTGTACTGGTAGAAGCCCACAGGGGACGTTGCACCTGAGCTCCGAGATTGGCAAGCGAACGCCAAACATCTCCGCTAAAGGTTTGTTCAAACATCTCATAGGCAATCTTCGCTTGAGCAATCGCTGCTTTACCGCGAAGATCTAGCGCTTCTTGTGATCCAAGTGCTTCTAGTCGCTTGTCAACTTCAGAATCAACACGGGAAATGAAAAAACTTGCAACTGAAGCAACATCTTGCACTTTGCTTGGATTTGAGATGCTGAGTTTCTGCAATCCGCGTATGTATGCATCCATGACCTCTTGATAGCGATTGAGTCCGAAGATGAGGGTGACATTGACGTTTATTCCACGGCTGATGATCTCTTCAATCGCGGGAATACATGCCTGAGTCGCTGGCACCTTGATCATCACATTGGGTCGCGCGATGCGTTTGTGTAATTCTTGCGCAGAAGCGATAGTTCCTGCCATATCTTGGGCTAGTTCAGGTGACACTTCAACGCTGACAAAACCATCAAGTCCCGAAGAAGAAACATAAAGCGGATGGAAAATATCTAATGCACCAACAATGTCCGAGACAACTAACTCCCAATATGTCTCTTCAGTTGTAAGTCCATGTTTGATGGATTCGTGGAACTGCTCGTCATACAGAGTTGATCCCTGAATAGCCTTTTGAAAAATAGTCGGATTTGATGTCAGACCTCTTATTCCAGAGGCCAATACGCGAGCGAATTCACCATTGACGATGTATTCGCGTTTCAGGTTGTCAAGCCATGGGCTTTGCCCGGCAACGTTAAATAGATCATTAAGTCGTGTTGTCTTCATACGGCTATTGAGACTTACCAAGTAATGCACGAGCATGCTCTGCCACATTTTCTGCAGATATACCGAGTTTTTTCAACACGATTGAACCAGGTGCACTTGCTCCAAAGCGATCAATGCCAACACTGACGTCTGCGTATTGCGACCATCCAAATGTCACTCCCGCTTCAACTGAAACGACAGGAACATTCGGAGGAAACACTGTTGTGCGATATTGCGCCGATTGCTGTTCGAAACGATCGAAACTTGGCATAGAAACAACGTTGACTCTGGTGCCCGACTCGGTCAGCAACTTGGCTGCGCCTACACAAACGGAAACCTCGCTACCGGTTCCAACCAAAATGACATTTGGTTCAGGAGTTGCACTGATTGTTTCAGCACCAAATCGAACTGCGTCACCATTGGTCGTTATCGGAAGTGATTGTCGGCTGAGGACTAAAGCGGTCGGTCCCTGATAGGTGAGTGCACATTCCCATGCAACTTTGGTTTCATTCGAGTCAGCAGGACGAATGACTTGAAGACCGGGGATTACTCGCAAGCTTGCAAGATGCTCAATGGGTTGATGAGTTGGCCCATCTTCGCCTACGCCGACCGAGTCATGAGTAAAGACGAATATCACCCGTGCTTTACTGAGTGCTGCCAATCGAATTGCTGGGCGCATGTAGTCGGCAAAAACGAAGAACGTTCCGCCTACAGGGACGGTGCCTCCATGAAGTGCCATTCCTACCATTGCCGCTCCCATGGCATGCTCGCGAATTCCGAAGTACACCTGTTGACCAGTTGGGAGATGCTTTGATTGAGCGCCTACTGATTTAACTTTTACTCCGGTGTTGCCGGTGAGATCGGCGGAACCAATGAGAAGCCCAGGGAGCACCGATGCACTGGCTTCGATGCATTGCTGAATTGCTTGTCGAGTAGCAAGTGTGGAATCGGCAGCAAAATCTGGCATTGACGCAGCGACCTCGTCGCCACTTGGATCCGCCCAACACAGTTCAAAACCATGCTTTCCTTCTGCATGAATAATAGCTGTGTCGTAAGCGCTGAGTAGATCTGCACCTCTAGCGAAAGCGTGAGAACGATACTGTTCAACCACTTCAGTCGGCGCCCAAAACGGTTCGTCAGGTATGCCCATTACAGCCTTAGTCTTCGAAACATGTTCAGCATTGAACGGATTGCCATGAGCTTCATGCACATCAGTGAAATCTGGAGATGGAAAACCAATGTGAGTTTTCAATATGCATAACGTTGGTTGACCAACGTGGGTACGGGCGTCGTTGAGCATCTTCTCCAGTGCATCGAGATCCTCACCAATTTCGCCAGCGTGAATAACGTTCCATCCATAACTAGAGAAACGTTTCGCAACGTCGTCTGAGCAGGTGAGCGTCGTGCTTCCATCGATCGTGATTCCGTTGTCATCAAAGATGCAAATCAAACGATCTAAGCCAAGATGACCAGCCAATGATGCTGACTCATGGCTAATGCCTTCCATGAAACAGCCATCTCCCGCAAGAACGTAAGTGTGATGATCCATCAGATCTGCACCGAAGCGTTCGCGGAGATTCCTCTCGGCGATGGCCATACCAACGGCGTTGGCAAATCCTTGACCCAGCGGACCCGTCGTTACTTCGACACCATTCGTGTGCCCAACTTCGGGATGTCCAGGCGTTTGTGAATCCCATTGGCGAAAAGCTTTAATGTCATCAATTTCCAAGCCGTATCCATTGAGGTACAACATGGCGTATTGCAAAATGGATGCATGTCCGTTGGACAAAATGAATCGATCTCGATTTTTCCATCCAGAATTCTGAGGAGCATGGCGCAACACTCTGCTGTATAAGACATGCGCTAGTGGCGCAAGCGCCATTGCGGTTCCTTGATGACCGCTCTTTGCATACAAAGGGGCATCCATTGCCAATCCACGGATGAGTGCAATTGCCTTGCCGTCTATTTCGGGAGATAACGCTGCAGAAGAAGTCACGGCGCGACTGTAGTTCCGATTACGCAACCGGCGGAAGCAATGTGAGCGGAACTACTGACCAAGGCCCAAGATCCACACGACAATGGGCGAATATTTGACCTAATTCTTGAATTTCAATTTCACCTCGAACAAGTCGGTAGGTGAACTTGCCTGGTTCCACAGAGAATGGGCTTACATTGCGTGCTAGCTGTTCAGAATCCTCGTTGATGCCTTTTCGGAACACCACCTCAAAAACTCCGTTACCAGAGCGCCCAACGGGACAAAAAATCAAGGCCATCAGATGTGGATCAATCGTGAATGGCGGGAGTGAGGGGGCAGCGAGCGAGAAATAGATCCCTGTGATATCAATACGAGATGATGGACCTGGAGCCTGTCTCATCTCAAATGAATCAATGAACACTGTCGACACGATGTGCACGCGTTAAGGGTAGTACCTACTCACTGGTCAACTAATGTTTCATCTGTGGCACAATCAACAACTCTTTCTGAAGCTGCATCTAAAGAGTTGCTATCGCCATTTGGAGTGCCATTTGCTCAGGAACGTGTGTGTTCTACTGTCGAATCGGCAGTAGAGGCGGCCAAGGAAATCGGCTTCCCGGTGGTCATCAAGCTTTCTGGAGACAACATTGCTCACAAGACCGAACGTGGCCTTGTTCGCCTCAATGTTGCCAATGCCGAAAACGCTAAGCAAGCTTGCCAGGATCTTCTCAGTCGCACCGTAGATGGTGATGGCGTCGTTTCTTTTCTTGTTGCCGAGATGGTGAAAGGTGATCGGGAATTGATTGTTGGCGTGATTAACGATCCTCAATTCGGTTACATGGTTGCATTAGGCATCGGTGGGGTATTCGCTGAAGCAATTGATGATGTGGTGCTTCGCCCACTTCCACTCACTGAAAATCAGGCACTGCAAATGATTGATGATGTACACCATCAATCAATACTTGGGCCATTTCGTGGAACTCGACCAGTTAATCGAAGGCAGTTGGCCAACGTGCTGGCAAACATGAGCGATGTTGTTGCCGCTCACCCTGAAATTGAATCGCTTGACATCAATCCGCTCATAGCACGAAATGACGGATCGCTCGTTGCAGTTGATGCGCTAGTCGGAATCGGTCGCGTTCAGGATCATCCAAAGGATGCAAAAGTCAGCACATTTGTGCCTACTCCCAAACATTTTGATGCATTGTTCAACCCACGAGCGATCGTTGTGATTGGTGCATCTAGCCATCCAGGTAAATTTGGTTTTGTTTCCTTGCATAACGCTCTTGCAAATCAATTCGCTGGAGGCATCTATGCAACCAATTTGCAGCGCGAGAATATCCTTGGAGTTCAAACGGTTTCTGACCTGTCGGAATTGCCTGTAGGGGAAATTGATCTTGCATTCTTCTGCACACCCGCAAGTTCGAACGAAGCACTATTGAAGCAATGTGCGCAACTCGGTATTTCTAGTGCGTTCATTGCCAGTGCCGGGTATCGCGAATCTGGCGATGCCGGCGAGAAAGCCGAAACATCTCTTCTTGCTCTTGCCAATTCACTCGGAATGCTTATTGCCGGTCCAAACGGCCAAGGTGTTGTGAGTACGCCGGCATCACTGTGTTTGCAGATTGTTGCGCCATACCCACCGCGGGGCGGAATTTCTGTTGCTTCACAAAGCGGAAATTTTGTTTCTAGCTTTCTTAACTATTCACGCCAATCCGGTGTAGGAATTGCACGTGCGATATCGGCAGGGAACGCGACGCAAATCAGCGTGGAAGATTTTCTCGATTTCTTCGCTAGCGACGTTGAGACCAAGGTTGCTCTTACCTATATCGAAAATGTTGGCAATGGCGATGCTCTATTGCAATCGATGAAGAACATCACGGCGGTGAAACCGCTAGTGGTTTTAAAGGGTGGGGCAACAGCTGCAGGTTCGAAGGCAGCACAAAGTCACACCGGGGCTATGGCGAGCAATGACCGCGTGTTTCTTGGATCCACTCGTTCTACTGGCGCCATAAAGGTTTCTTCAGTGGAGGAAGCGTTTGACACTGCGGCAACTTTTGCGACGCAACCTTTGCCACATGGCAAGAGAGTTGCTGTGCTCACCACTGTTGGTGGGTGGGGAGTCGTAACTGCGGACGCAATCGCTCGGGAGGGAGTTCTCGACCTTGTTGATTTGTCCGACGACCTCATGGCGCAGCTTTCAACACTGTTGCCGCCACGTTGGAGTCGTAATAACCCAATTGATTGCGCTGGCGGTGAAACGCGTGACACGGTTACCGAAATTATGGACATCGTTGCAGGTCATGAAACTGTTGATGCTGTCATCTTCTTGGGAATTGGAATCCAAAGCAATCAGGCCAAAATGATGAGATCTGGCGGCTTTTTCCCCGATCATGGTTTGGAGCGGATTGTTTCCTATCACGAAAAACAAGACGAGCGCTACGCAATGACAGCACGCGAGGTTTCCAACAAATACGGTAAACCCATTCTTATCGCAACCGAACTCGCTGTAGCAGATCCACAAAACGCAGGTCCGAAGGCAGTGCGCAATTCTGGCGCCTATTGCTATCCAACTGGAGCACGTGCCGCAACGAGCCTCGCTCATCTCTATGAATATGCGAAGTATCGAGGATTTGCGCAATGACTCCTCATGATGATTCAAACAGCATTCAGAGGGCACGCAAAAAAGTTAAGGTTGGCTCCGCTCGCGTAGTCAGTTCGCTCCTGGCTTCTGTAACCCTAATAGGGGCTCTGTCACTTGGTATTTCGTGGAAAATTGTTGATGGCATAGCGCAGTCTGTGACACCAATTACGAGCAGTGTTGAAATTCGATCGCTCGCAGCGCCGATCATCAATGCCCGTCGTAATCCTCAAACACTTTCTCACGATGTTCGATTCAGAACGTTGCGCTCACAGTTGTCGGCTTTGGAAAAGAGACTTCCTAGCGATTCGTGTCTCGTCATCGACATTGAAGGGAACCGCATCAGCAATGTAAATGCAGACTTGTCATTGCTTCCTGCGAGCAACATGAAGATCGTTGTTGCAATGGTTGCTCTTGATGTGCTCACACCAGAGTTCGTTTTCAGCACCTCATTGGTTGGAAAGGTGAATGGAGGGGTGATCGAAGGCGACGCGTACCTCATCGGTGGTGGCGATCCACTTTTGGTTACTGGTAGTTATCCAGCTACAGAACCATACCCAACGTTTAATTCCACTCGTTTAGAAAATCTGTTTGATACGTTGCTCGCACAGGGCATCACTCAAATTCGTGGCTCGGTTGTTGGAGATGAATCTCGCTACGACGCAGAGCGGTTCAATCCTTCATTGGGACTCGGTATTAAAGGTACGGAAGTTGGACCGCTTGGTGCACTTATGGTTAATGATGGAGTAGTCACGGGTAATCCCATCAAACTTGACAACCCCGCTTTAAGTGCTGCGACTGAGTTCACCAATACGTTGCAGAACAATGGAATATCCGTGAGCGGCGCTCCAAAGGTTGGAACGGCACCGCAAGAACTTTCTGTAATTGCCAAAGTTGATTCCTTACCGCTTCGAGACATCATCGCGGAAATGTTGACGAACAGTGACAACAACACGGCAGAGTTGCTGGTGAAGGAATTGGGCTTTGCAACATCTGGCGTTGGGTCTCGCGAGGCGGGTCTAGAGGTGATGAAGGCAAAACTTGTTGAATGGGGAATTCCACTTGATGCGCTGACGTTCGTCGATGGATCGGGTCTTGATCGCGGCAACCGTCTTACGTGCAGCGCGCTGAGTGCATTGCTAGCCAGAGATGGCGGATTTGGTCCTGTGGGAACAGGCATGGCCATTGCTGGTAAAACTGGAACTCTTCGCGATGTTCTCGGAGATTCACTCGGTGCAGGAAAGCTTCGAGGAAAAACTGGAACTCTGACTGGCGCTAAATCTCTGTCTGGTTTTGTCCCTTATGCCGCCGATCAAGCATCGACGTTCTCGCTAATAATTAATGGTGCAAACGCCTCAAATCAAACGACTTATCGGCCAATTTGGAACGCCCTATCTGATGCACTTGGCGGGTTTTCTGGTAGTCCAACCGCTAGTGAGTTAGCACCGAATTAGCACTCTTGCTGGTTGAATGAATGGGTGCCTTCATTCACTTCTGGATCGTCAATAGTCGAGCTCTTTGACCTCGTTCGCGCGTATGCAAAACAGGAGACCATCGGTGAATTGCGTGGCACAGGTCGTTGGCTGGCGTGGGGGGCTATCGGTGGAATTTCCATTCTTCTTGGCCTGTTGTTCACACTTGTAGGAATTCTCCGGCTCCTGCAAAGCACGGTTTTTGAAGGAACCACTGCATTTAGTTGGGTTCCCTATTTCATCGTGCTTGCACTTGCGATTGCGCTGATTGTGTTTTCACAGTCACGAATCCGTAAACCATTCTTGAATAGTGGAGATCACTAAACATGTCAAACCCCCAACAGAAAATCTCCCGTAGTGACCTTGAGCAAAAGTTCAAGGCACTTCAAGATGACATACAAGGCACCACAGAGCGCAATAAGACATCCATTGCAACTTATGCGGCTGTTGCGGGTGGGGTTGTAGTCATCATTGCTTACGCATTCGGGCGGAGAAGTGGCAGAAAGCGTCGAAGTGTCCTCGAAATCCGGCGATAAGCGGCAAGTCACCCAACCGAGCACAACCTCTGTTCGGGAATCGTTTTGGTGGATTCCAGTTGTTTGGCGTGCATTGAAATGGATGCGAAAACATAATCGCAAAAAATCGGTTACCACTATTCGACTCCGCAAAGATGAAGAAGTCATCATCCGCAAAAAAGATTCATCACTATGAGTATCCGCACCTTCCAGTTTGGTGAGCGCGTTCTCATTATTGACAGTAAGAAGCGTCGCTATCTTGCAACGCTTTCTGAAAAAGGGGAATTTCACAGTCACTCAGGAGTGATCGCACATGCACAGATTGTTGGTCTTGAAGAAGGCGCACTGATCGCGAATTCAAAAGGTTCTAGCTATTCGATCCTGCGACCAACTTTGGAGGACTTCGTTCTTGAAATGCCACGTGGTGCGCAGGTTATTTATCCGAAAGATCTCGCGCCAATTTGCATGATTGCCGATATCGGTCCTGGAATGCGGGTTTTTGAAACCGGAGTTGGAAGTGGTGCACTTTCAATGACCATGCTTCGTTATGGCGCGCACATCACGGGTTACGAATTGCGAGAGGATTTTGCAAATAGGGCACAGTCAAATGTTCGATCATTTCTCGGCGAAGCCGCTTTAGAACGATATGACGTTCAGATCCGGGACGCTTATGAAGGAATTGATGGGCAAGATTTCGATCGCGTTGTGCTCGACTTGCCCGAACCATGGAACGTAGTTCCACATGCGGAGAAAGTTCTTCGAAAAGGCGGGCTACTTGTTGCGTATACGCCAAGTATCACCCAAGCAGTGCAGGTGCGACAGTGCTTTGGTAACTACTGGATTGAGGCACGAACAATGGAAGTTCTTCATCGAACATGGCACATTGAAGGAATGGCTGTCCGACCTGATCACAGAATGGTCGCGCACACTGCATTTCTGACAGTTGCTCGGTATATCGGCGATAACGCCGTGTCTATGGAGCTAACGAGAGATTAAGGCTCGATGAAGATGCATTCGCCGGGGCATTCCTCGGCGGACTCGATTACAGCGTCCATCAAATTGTCGGCAAAGTTGGCCATGCCTTCTGCGCCTTGAGCGTTGCCCTTAGCAGCAGCGAAGATCTTGTCCTTTTCGCGAACATAGGCGAGACCGTCATCGAGCAACGTGAACACATCTGGTGCAATTTCCTCGCACAGTCCGTCTCCCGTGCAGAGATCTTGATCAATCCAGACCTTCATTTCATGTACTCCTTCAGCAATCACTTGATGACTAATTCCTTCAACAGACTACATTCTCCCTCACGTGACGGGCGTACTTTTACGGTGTGAATTTGACCATCTCTAAGAGTTCGGCGACGCTAATTGGCTAGGTTTACGTATGCATTGATCGGAATGGGGTGAATCTTGGCTGATAATCAACCAAAGGAGTCCGCATTGGACGGAGAGGCGCTTGCCCTAAAACTCAGCGCCGAAGTAGAAAAAAACCACCGCCTTGAATATGCGCTCCGTGAACTACGTGAAGAAGTGGTGCAGTTAGGCGAGCGAGTCGAGAAACTCACACGTCCTCCCAGCCCATACGGAATCGTAGTGGGACGCAATCCTGATGATTTTTTTGATGTCTTAGTCAATGGTCGAAAACTTCGAGTATCAGTCGGTGGAAAGATTGACTGCGACACTATTGAACTTGGTTCGGAGGTGTTACTCAATGATTCGATGAGCATCGTTGAAGCTCGTCGCCCAGAGCACGCAGGCGATGTCGTCACCTTGACCAAGGTTCTTGAAGATGGCATTCGCGCCATCGTGACGTTTCGTGGAGATGACGAACGTGTGTGCGAATTGTCAGACACTCTGCGTGGCGCGAATTTGCGTTCCGGAGACCTATTGAGACTTGATTCTCGATCAAATCTGCTGCTGGAACGATTATTGCAACCTGAAGTGGAACACCTCTTGCTCGAGCATGTTCCAAACGTCACCTTTGGAGATATCGGCGGTTTAGACGATCAGATTGAAAAGATTCGCGATGCTGTGGAACTTCCGTTTCTGCACGCCGATCTTTTTGCCGAATATCAACTTCCAGCACCAAAAGGAATTTTGTTGTATGGGCCGCCAGGGTGCGGAAAAACTCTTATTGCTAAAGCCGTTGCAAATAGTCTTGCGCAACGTGTTGCTGCAAAAACTGGAGACGACAAGGGTCGTTCTTATTTCATCAACATCAAAGGGCCAGAACTTCTCAACAAATATGTAGGCGAAACTGAGCGTCAGATTCGTTTGGTTTTCCAACGAGCTCGCGAAAAGAGTGAAGAAGGTTGGCCGGTCATCATCTTCTTTGATGAAATGGATTCCATGTTCCGGACTCGTGGAACAGGCGTTTCTTCAGACATGGAGTCCACAATCGTTCCGCAGCTCCTTGCTGAGATTGACGGCGCTGACAAAATTCAGAATGTCATCATCATTGGTGCAACCAATCGCGAAGACTTGATTGACCCAGCCATACTTCGTCCAGGTCGATTGGATGTGAAAATTCGAGTGGACCGCCCGAATCGCAATGCAGCGCAACAGATACTCCTGCGCTATTTATCCGATGATCTTCCGTTTGGCGATGGCTGTCAGATCGCTGACATTGTTGATCTTGCTATTGACCGTATTTTTGCCGAGACTGCAGAGAATCGTTTTCTTGAAATCACGTATCAAAATGGAGAAAAAGAAGAACTTTTCTACAAAGATTTTCTGTCAGGCGCCATGCTGGAGAACATTGTCAGACGAGCCAAGAAAAAGGCAATTAAACGCCGAATTGAAGGCGGCGATGGTGGAATCATCACTTCAGATCTCATCAGTTCTGTTGCAGATGAGTTTCTGGAACACGAGGACTTGCCCAACACCACGAATCCCGATGATTGGGCAAAGATTTCTGGCCGCAAAGGTGAGCGCATTGTGTACATCCGAACGATCACGACACCTGGTGACGGCGGAAGTGATTTAGTGGGCGGTAAAGAGATTGAGCGCGCTGCAACGGGACAGTACCTATAAGTGGCAACTCCCAAGGTATGCGGAATTGAGACTGAATATGGAATCTTGCTCAGTGGCGCTGATGTAGACCCGATTACCGCTTCGTCGCTTATTGTGAGCGCCTACAAAGACTCATCATGGGCATTCGCTTCATTTGATGCGAGTCACGAAAATCCTTCTCAAGATGCTCGAGGTGTGAATCTTGATGATTATCTCGACCCTGTAATTGATTCAAAGATGATCAACACCGTCTTGTCGAATGGGGCGCGCTATTACGTGGATCATGCGCACCCTGAATACTCCAGCCCCGAATGTGCAACTATTCGTGATGCTGTGCTTTTTGATGTTGCTGGGGAATTCATACTTCGCGAAAGTATGAACAAAGCAAACGAACGACTTCCGCAAGGAGTTCGCATTGATTTGTATAAAAACAATTCAGATGGCAAGGGAAATAGTTACGGTTGTCACGAGAACTACCTGATTGATCGTCAGGTGCCCTTTGCGAAAATTGCGGCATTCATCACTACGCATTTTGTAACCCGCCAGATCTTTTGTGGTTCTGGCAAGGTTGGACACGAAACTCCTACAGGTGTAATCGACCAATCTGGTTTTCAAATCAGTCAGAGATCCGATTTTTTTGAAGAATTGATTGGTTTGGAAACAACCATGAAACGTCCAATAGTCAATACGCGTGATGAGCCGCATTGCGATGCCCAGAAATACCGGAGGCTTCATGTCATTGTTGGCGACGCAAACATGAGCCAAATTGCTACCTACCTAAAGCTAGGAACAACAGCCTTAGTTTTGTCCATGATTGAAGATGGCAGGTTCCCTCAGCATTTGCTCCTTGCTCACCCCCTCCACGCAATGAAGCAAATCAGCAGAGACGTTGACCTGACCGAACTGGTGCTGATGGCTGATGGCTCACGAATGACTGCGCTCTCCATTCAGAATGAGCTCTGTACATCTGTGAGAAAGTACCTGGAGGAAGGCAAAGATTGCGGCTTAAACCACGTGGAGTCGATGGATCTTTTACACGAATGGGAGCAGACCCTGCACAGTTTGGCTACTCAACCGCAATCTCTTGTTGCGAGAATTGACTGGATTGCAAAATTGCAACTGGTAAACGGAACCAAAAGGCGTCATTCGCTGTCTGATTCTGATTCTCGGCTCAAAGCAATTGATTTGATGTACCACTCCTTAGACCCAAAGGTGTGCCTCGCTTCGAAAATGGGTTTGCACGAAATGTTTGACGAAAAAGCAGTCATCCATGCGGCACAGCAACCACCAGATACGACACGGGCTTACTTTCGAGGTCGTGTAGTTGACAAATGGTCTGGTCACATAGTCAATGCCAACTGGGACAGCATTGTGTTTGATGTTGCGAATCGACCACTTCAAAAGGTGTACATGAACGAACCACTTAAAGGTACCCGAGAACTCACACAAGGAATAATTGACTCAAGTGCCTCTGTCGAGGAATTGCTCGCTCTGCTTGGTCAACAAGATTTACCGAGTAGTACTCTGTAATCATGAGTGAGCGAGTGTACAAACAGCAGGAACATGGCCGCCAAGAATCGGCCGTTACTGATGTTGAATTGCAGGTTAAAGAGCAGGACCCCATCAAATCAGATCTAGATTCAATCCTTGATCAAATCGACGAAGTTCTAGAGGAGAATGCCGAAGAGTTTGTAAAGAGTTACGTTCAAAAAGGCGGACAATAGGCTTAGCCTGACACCACCATGAAGTTTCCTGTATTTCCAATCGACCAAGACCCTGGCTCCAATTTTGGCGAGTTATTGAAGAGGATGGGACTATCGCCGTTTGCCGATTATGCAAACGTTTCCCAGTTGGATATTCCCCATGCGACAACGTGTGTTGCAGTGCGCTGTGCAGGTGGTGTAGTGATGGCGGGGGATCGCAGAGCAACCTCAGGCAATCTCATAAGTCATCGAACCATGGAAAAAGTTGTGCAAGCCGATGACTTCAGTGGAGTTGCCATTGCTGGGGCTGCAGGACCAGCCATGGAAATGGTGAAACTTTTTCAACTGCAGATCGAGCACTATGAAAAAGTTGAGGGTCAACCGCTGTCACTTGAAGGCAAGGCCAATCAGTTGTCCATGTTTGTTCGGAACAACTTGCCAGCCGCTATGCAAGGCCTCATGGTCGTTCCAATTTTTGCTGGATACGACGCACACGTTGAGCAAGGTCGGTTGTGGGACTATGACGCAACAGGCGGTCGTTACGAAGAGACAGATTTTGTTGCCACCGGCTCCGGACAGTTGCATGCATCTACCGTTCTGCGAGTTTCATGGCGCCGAGACATCAGTGTGCAGGAAGCTATCGAATTAGTTTCACGTGCTCTATGGGAGGCATCCGATGCCGATTCGGCTACCGGTGGGCCCGATGTCTTACGAGGAATTTATCCGGTCGTTGCGTCCATAACGAAAAATGGTTTCAGTCGCGTTCCCGATTCAGATTTGGCATCCATTTACACAGCGATCACCTCAGGAGTTCAACAGCGATGAGCATGCCTTATTACGTCGCTCCTGAACAGATGATGAAGGATCGTGCCGACTTTGCTCGAAAAGGCATCGCTCGAGGCAAATCCTTAGTTGCATTGCAATACAACGAAGGAATCGCGATCATTGCAGAAAATCCGTCGAATACATTGCGTAAATCTAGCGAGATCTACGATCGCATCGCATTTGCGGGTGTCGGAAAATATAACGAGTTTGATTCGCTTCGTGTGCTTGGAGTGCGGTCTGCAGATCTCAAGGGCTATCAATTTTCTCGCGAGGATGTTGATGCTCGAAGCCTGGCAAATCAGTACGCACAAATTATCGGCCAAACATTTACACACGAGGTCAAGCCTCTCGAAGTTGAAATACTTGTTGCAGAGTTGGGAGTCACACCTGCCGGGGACCAACTGTTTCACATTATGTACGACGGGACGGTTATTGATGAAAAACCTTTCATCGTCATTGGTGGAGACACCGACACCATAAAAAACAAGGTCTCTCTATCCTTCAAAAATGATTTGACTCTTAATCAGGTTTGCAACCTCGCGCGTACGGCTCTCTCATCTGAAGAACGCAAATTGCAGGCAAGCGACCTGGAAGTAACGTTGTTGCAACGCAATGGCAGCCGACGCTGCTTCAAGCGGTTGTCTGAAGATTTGCTTACATCGATACTTGAATGACATCCATGGATCGACGCATATTCGGGATTGAAACCGAGTATGGCGCGACGTGTACTTTGCGGGGCCAACGCCGACTGAGCCCAGACGAGATCTCTCGTTATCTTTTTCGCAATGTTGTGGCATGGGGACGGAGTTCCAACGTTTTCATGGAAAATGGTTCTCGTTTGTACCTCGATGTAGGAAGTCATCCTGAGTACGCAACCGCTGAATGCGATTCCATTTATGAGGTCGTTGCGCAAGATAAGGCCGGCGAACTCATCATGCAGGATCTGCAATTTGGAGCAGAGCAACGACTTCGTGAAGAGGGGATCAGAGGCACGGTGTATTTGTTCAAGAACAATCTTGACTTTGCTGGGAATAGTTATGGTTGCCATGAAAACTTCCTCACGCGGCGAAGCAGTGATCTTGTCGATTACAACGCTCAATTCATACCCTTCCTTATTTCTCGTCAAATATTTTGTGGTGCTGGCCATATTCTTCAAACTGCTCGTGGACCAATTTTCTCCATTGCGCAGCGCGCAGAACATATTTGGGACGGATTGAGTTCAGCGACGACGCGCAGTAGGCCAATCATCAACACTCGCGATGAACCGCATGCCGATTCCGATTTATATCGTCGGTTGCATGTAATTGTGGGTGACTCAAACATGAGTGAATACACGACTTTCGTAAAAATTGGATCTGCCATGTGTGTCTTGAGGATGCTTGAAGACAGCGATTTTCAGCTCAGAGACTTGACCCTAGATAATCCAGCCCGCGCAATTAGAGACATCAGTCATGACATCACCTGCCGAAAGAAGGTGAAATTAGCTAGCGGTAAAGAGTGGTCTGCACTAGAGATACAGCAGGAACTTCTACAGAAGGCTCTTTTGTTTTCGGAGTCCCGCGGTTTTAATAACGAGGAGCAGCGTGCTCTAGACATGTGGAAGCACTGCATAACGACGATCGCTGACGACCCACTAAAACTGAACAGAGAAATCGATTGGGTGATCAAGTATCACTTAATTCAAGGTTTCATGTCTCGGCATCAACTTCCACTCGACGATGCCAAAACGCAAATGCTTGATATCCAATATCACGACATCAAAAGGGAAAGAGGAGTGTTTTACGGCCTTGCTCAGCAAGGTGCCGTTGAAAGTATTTGTTCTGCAAGTGATATCGAGACAGCAAAAAGTCAGCCCCCTCAAACAACTCGCGCAAAACTGCGGGGCGATTTCATTAAGCACGCAAAACAAAGTAAACGTGACTTCACTGTTGATTGGGTTCATTTGAAGGTAAACGACGAAACTCCAAAAACTGTGGTGTGCAAGGATCCATTTCAATCAGTTGATGAACGAGTTCAGCGGCTTCTAAACACCCTGTGATCTTTGCTTTTGCTTGCTAGGTTGGTACTTCATGTCAGACGCTGTTGAATCCAACTCGAAACCTGGAATGGCTGCAATCCGAGAATGGATCACCGTCATTGGCGTTGCGTTACTTATTGCATTTATTGTCCGTGGCTTTGTTCTTCAGCAGTTCTATATCAGCGGTCCAAGTATGGAATCGACGATGTTTCAAAACAACCGCGTCCTCGTCAACAAACTTTCTTACCGCTTGCACGATATTCATCGGGGCGATGTTGTGGTGTTTGACCGTGTCACCACAGATGGCGTAGAGGTGCAACACGACGATCTCATTAAACGAGTCATTGGATTGGCGGGTGACACAGTTTCTATTACGAATTGTGTTGTTTCAGTAAATGGGGAAGCAGTCCAAGAGCCGTACCTCAATGACTACGACCTCGCACAGGCCAATCTGGAAGATCGCTGTCGAGTTCCGCAAATGGCCCCAACGACTGTCGAGCCAGGACACCTTTTTGTTATGGGTGACAACCGCCCTCAGTCATTTGACAGCCGAATGTTCGGCACAATCGAGGAAAGCCTTGTAGTCGGGCGAGCGTTCGTCATTATTTGGCCGCTCGGCTCATTTCACTGGCTATAGCTTCAGCAGTCAAGTTTGGTCAATGCGTCGGATGCACGATCAGGCCAATCACTGAAGATCCCGTCCAAACCCATACGCAATCCAGTCGTAAGCACCTCTGGGTATTGCAAGTTCCATCCAAAACACAAAATATTGAAACGATGAAAAAGTGCAACCAATCCGCCATTCCAATCGGGGAATGGCATGTTGACCGTTGAAATTCCAAGATCTCGAAGTGTCGCCGCATGCCACTCAGGCCCTCTCGACATGGCCTTCAGTCGCGTCGAGTGAACAAGATTCGCACCAGCGACTTTTCCGACCCATTGCTCCAAGAACTCCAAATCGGGATGACACAGCCATGTCTTCTCTGGATTTCCAGATTCGATCATTGTTTGCACGACAGCACCCATACTCTTGACGTCCTTGATATCCAAACTGAGATGCATGTCGGTTCCGCATCGCTGGTATAGATCGGATAAAGAAGGAATCCAGTTCGGAAGATCGCTTCTATTGAAATAACGAATTGGTTTGGTGCGGATTCTTCCTTTCACCACACCATCATGATCCAGCACGGCAATTCCGTCTTGACTGATCCATGTGTCTGATTCGAGACCAGTCGCTCCCAACCGAATTGCAAGTTCGAAAGCTTCGATGGTGTTTTCCTGAAGGTGAGCCCTTGCCCCACGGTGGGCGAAGGTAATTTGGCTGTCAATTAGGGGCGAAATGCGCTCTTGCACAACGCCATGCTACGCATAGTCAGATAGATCGAGGTTTAGACTGATGAGGTGTTTAATTTCTCTGGAAGCGAAATCTTCTTCCTGATGATCTTAGGTCTCGTGATTTTGGGGCCTGAAAAACTTCCAGGTGTGATTCGAAAAGCCGGAAGGCTGTATGGCGAATTCAAGCGGATCACCACAGACGCTCAATCTGAATTCAAGGGCGCATTTGGCGACACCATCGGTGAGCTGAAGGAAACTGCACAGGGCTATAAATCAATGTTTGATTCCGCCAGTCAACAGGTGAACAGCACACTCCGAGATGCCACCAATTTTGACCACAACGCGCCAAACCTCCCAACTGAAGAGCCACAGGCTGAGATTGAGCCAAAATTCATTCCGTTTGAAATTGGTTTGCCTGACGCAGATCCAAAGGCAGAGCAATAGTGGTGAGTTTGAAGCGAAATCGGCCGACTAACTCAGCAGGGGGCATGACCATCTTCGGTCATCTTGCTGAATTGCGAATGCGACTTGTGCGAATGATGCTCGCAGTTGCCACTGGTTCAATCGTAATTTTGGTTTTCTACGATCAATTTCTGAGTTTTCTTACACAGCCTTATCGCAATATCTGTTCGTCACGTCCCGACTTCAATTGTGATGGAACCTTGTTCACTCTTGGGCCTATTGAAGGTTTGGCTGCACGAATGCGTATTGCCGGCTATGGCGGCTTGATTATTGCGCTTCCCGTAATCATGTGGCAATTGTGGAAGTTCATCGTTCCTGCGTTGAATAAGCAGGAAAAGAAATATTCCATTCCATTTATCGTCACCTCAGTCATACTTTTCCTTGCTGGTGCCTGGCTTGCGTATTGGACGCTCGATAAGGCTCTTGAATTTCTCATCGCATGGTCTGGTGCGGGCGTAGAACAGACATACCAAATCTCCAAATACATCAGTCTTGTTGCCATGATGGTTCTGGCATTCGGTGCTGGATTCCTCGTGCCAGTTCTTGTTGTGTTTTTGCAACTTGTAGGCGTAATCACTCCACAGACCTTGATGAAACAATGGCGATATTCATTCATGGGAACTTTTGTCATTGCTGCTGTGATTACCCCAAGCGGTGACCCCATCTCGATGCTTGCTTTAGCAGTTCCGATGACCTTGCTGTTTCTTATTGCCGTACTTATTGGATTCGTGGCACAGCGGCGAAAGAAGAAGCGCTCACCCGATGGCGAATAGTTCGCTGTGAATTCTCCTCATCGAAAATCCCTTACGAGTGCATACACATTCGAATTAGACACTTTCCATACTCAAGCCTTTGACTGCATAGATGCCGGTGAAAGCGTTTTAGTTGCAGCACCAACCGGTTCCGGAAAAACCGTGGTCGCCGAATATGCAATTGGTTTGGCAAGGAAGCATGGAAAGCGCGCTTTTTACACTGCGCCGATTAAAGCACTGTCGAATCAAAAATTTCATGAGCTTGTCAGGCTTTATGGCTCCAATGAAGTTGGATTGCTTACGGGTGATAACAGCATTAATGCCCAAGCTCCGATCGTAGTAATGACCACAGAAGTGCTGCGCAACATGATCTATGCACGGTCGTCAAATGTTGACAATCTTGGCGTGGTTGTTTTAGATGAGGTTCATTTCCTGCAAGATGCTTATCGCGGACCTGTTTGGGAAGAAGTAATCATCCATCTTGACCCAACTGTGCAATTGGTTTGCCTTTCAGCAACAGTGAGTAATGCAGATGAATTGTGCGAATGGTTAACCACCGTGCGCGGTCCGACGAAGCCAATTGTTGAGAGCAAGCGACCCGTTGAACTCACTAATCATTATGTTGTTGGCGACAAGACGACTAATCAATTGCGCATCTTTGACACCATCGTTGGAGGAAAGCCAAACGAGCAAGTAGCCAAGATCGAGGCGATGTCGGCACCGCGAACGAAGAAACAACACCCTTACGGATCACGGGGCAGGCAATCTGGCCCACCAAGTCGGTTTTTCACTCCGAATCGGCCGGATGTTTTGATGCAACTACAGGAAGACGATCTGCTTCCGGCGATTTATTTTATTTTCAGCCGAAATCAATGCGATGAGGCAGCTCACTCCTGTTTGAAGTTAGGGATTTCATTCACGAATAAGCAAGAACGAGAGATCATTGCAAGCATCTTGGAAAGTCACGTTGAGGCGTTTACCGATGATGATTTAGCTGCCCTGAACTACACGCGTTTCCTAAGACAGCTGGAGGCAGGTATTGGAGTGCATCACGCTGGCCTTGTTCCCAGTTTTAAGGAAGCTGTGGAGGAGTGCTTCGCGCAGGGTCTCGTAAAGGTAGTTTTTGCTACAGAGACTCTTGCTGTCGGAATTAACATGCCAGCACGAGCGGTAGTTCTAGACAAGATCACAAAGTACAACGGCGAAACACACCAAATTCTTAAACCATCAGATTTCTCCCAGCTCACTGGTCGCGCAGGCAGACGCGGGCTTGACACCGTAGGACATGCCCTAACGCTGTGGAGTCCTTTCGTGACCTTTGAACAGGTGGCCGCTCTCGTGTCAAGCCGCTCATTCGTCCTCAACTCTGCATTTCGCCCTACCTACAACATGGCTGCCAACTTGATTCGCACGACGAGTCGCGTGCAAGCGCGACACTTACTGAATTTGTCGTTTGCACAGTTTCAATCAGGTCGAGAAATAGTTGAAATTCAAGCTCGCATTGCCCGACGAGGTAAAGAAGAACAGCGACTTCGCGAGCAATCAAATAGTGAATATGGCGATATTGAGAATTATCGCAAAGGCAACTCAGCAAGTAAACCCATACCCGACATAGAAGCGCAATTCGCTCGGCTACGACCGGGCGATGTTGTGCTCATTGGCGAAGCAAAGGGGAGCGACCGTCTCGTTGTCATTTCCACAGCCAGTCGTGGCACCGGTGGGAAATTATCGTTGCTGTCAATTAACAGGGGGGTTCGCACCATCACTTCGCGTGACGTTACTGACATCATTTACACCCTTGGACACATCGATTTGCCGATGCCATTTCAGCCCACAAACTCAAGATTTCTTAAAGAGACGTCGCAAAAACTTGCGACGTTTAAAATTAATGATCGTGTACTTGCTCGGAGTGGCAAGCAAGTTTCGCGTGCAAACTCTGATCATCCTTTCTTGCGTGACCCAGATGCGAAATTCAAGTTGAATGCTGCCGAATCTGCAGACAGGATTTCTAAAGAGCTCCGCCAGCTTGAGAAACGAGTATCTAATTCCGCACAGTCAGTGAGCAAAAAGTTTGACGACCTGACAATGTTGCTAGAGGAGTGGGGATACGTAAACGACTGGTCATTGACATCAAAGGGTGTCATGCTTGGACGGATCTTCCACGAGTCAGATTTGCTCATTGCAGAATGTCTTTCGTCCGGCGTTTTCTCTGGGTTGTCTTCGCATGAACTTGCCAGCCTCGCATCAGTTTTTGTATTCGAAGATCGTCGACGGGATGAAAGCGCCAAACCACATTTCCCGAATGCTGAATTGAAAAAGCGTTGGGGCGAGGTTGAAAATATCAGCAGGCGAATCACTTCAAGCGAGATTCGCGCCGGTTTGCTTCCGCATCGAGCCCCTGACCCTGGGTTCATGGCAACCGCTTTTGACTGGTCACATGGAACATCACTATTCGACATCCTGGACGAAGACGATGTAACCGCAGGTGATTTTGTTCGAACCATGAAGCAACTCATCGATATCCTTCGGCAATTCACCACACTCGACGATCAATCAGTTTCTACGTCGACTTGCGCGGAAGCTGCCAAGTCGCTCTTTACAGGCGTTATTGCGGCATCTAGCCAGATAGGAAAAATGTAGCTATGCCGATTTCTCCTGGATCACCGTGGGGCTCCATTTCGAGAATTCCGGAGCGGCCTTTGGTTCTGTCGTCGGATCGGGAACTTGGTGTTTTTCTTCGTGATCATTCTGCGAAACAGATTCACGAGCAGGCATTATTTGTGAAGTCGGGAGATATTCCCCGTGTGCTCGGTGTTGATGATCGTCCGCGCAATCATGAATGTCTTCGTGTTGTGATCGATGCCTTAGTTGTTACCTACACCGACACTGCGGGTGTTGATCACAACGACGTGTGCATTGGTTCAATGAGTATCGCTCGTAGGTACTTTCGTGGAGCAATATCTATCATCACCAATAGTGGATATTGGAGGAAACATGAAGTAGCCCCACGCGCTCATCTCAATGACGGAAAACTTGACATTTTTGAAGTCTCTGGAGCCATGCGTTGGAGTCAACGCAGATTGATGTGGAAAAAGGCCTTGGTCGGATCTCACCTTCCGCATCCTTTACTGTCCTACAGCCAAGGGGATTTTTTCCGTTGGAAAGGAAACGCGCAACGTCTCATCATTGACGGCCAGTATGTGGGCAAGGTGACCGCGGTTTCCTGTCGGGTGCAGAGCGATTGTGCCCAGGTATATGCGTAATAGGCATACCCGATAACACCTTGCAAGACTTCTAAGATTGCCCCTCGTGACGGTCTACATTCCTGAGGTTTTCCAAGATGATGAGGCGGAAATACTCAAGAGGTATTTCACCAACCTTGACCTTCCAGTTTTTGCTCTTGTCAACCTTCCAGAAGTGGTCAAAGGCGCTTTGTTCGCGCGTTACAGCCGCAGCCCAAAGAGTTTGCGACGTTTGTTTCTTGATGAATTTGTTAACGACTTAGACCTGACGGGCGATATTGGTATTGATGCCACCATCGGCATAGACAAAGCCGAGGCCCTCTACGAAAAGGTATTCGTCGAATATGGTGATGACTCCGTAGCCCAGTTGGGCGGCGTGCATCTTGCCTGCGAACAAGCTTCCAATTTGCTGACGAAGATTCTTGAGTGGGGCAGGTTGATGAGTTATCTCGAGCAAAGTACGAGATACATCAATTACGACGCTCGACTCGGTGGTCGGTATCGCTATTACCGCGATCCAGAAATTTTGAGTGGTCCATACGGCACTCGGTACGTGGGCGACATGGATCGAATGTTTGATAGTTACAGTTCGTTAGTACAAACGGTTACCGAACATGTGCGTAAATCAATCCCACGCGGTATAAACGACTCTGACTTTGTCTACCGGCAAGCAACTCGCGCAAAAGGTCTAGACGCTGTTCGAGGAATTCTTCCAGCCAGTGCACTGTCAAATGTTGGCATATTCGGCACAGGACAGGCATATGAATCAATGTTGTTACGTATGCGTGCACACGCATTACCAGAATCACGACAATACGCCGACATGATGCTCACCGAATTACGCAAAGTGATTCCAAGTTTCTTGCGTCGCGTTGATTTGCCAGAGCGCGGTGGGAAGTGGAGTAGTTACCTCGCCACCAATTCTGACCAAACTGCATTTCTCGTTGACGATATGTTTGGTGCACTTGAGCCAGACCCTGTCAATGAAGTTGAATTGATTGACTTTGATCCAGATGGTGAGAACAAGTTGCTTGCCGCGATTTGCTATGCACATTCACATCTGCCGGAGTCACAATTGCTCAATAGGGTTTCACAATTGAGTCATGACGACAAGATTCGCCTCATTGCCGCTTACGTTGGGAAGCGCGAAAACCGTCGGCACAAACCAGGACGTGCATTTGAAAGAATTGATTATCGCTTTGATGTGTTAGGCGACTACGGAGCATTTAGAGATCTGCAGCGACATCGATTGCTCACCATTGAATGGCAGAGACTGTCGCCAGAACATGGGTATGTCATGCCCGAACTGGTTGCCGAGGCTGGCGTCGCCGATGAGTTTGAAGAATCCATGACACGCTCTGCGACGCTGTTTGAGGCCCTTCGTCCGGACTATCCGGAGCAGGCCGCATATGCCATTTCCATGGCGTACCGCCTGCGCTACAGCATGCAGTTCAATGCTCGCGAGGCTATTCATTTGCTGGAATTGCGTTCAGCGCCACAGGGACACCCCGCATATCGACGTGTAGTCATTGAAATGCACCGATTGATAGCTGAAAAAGCTGGCCACCGGGCCGTTGCTGATGCCATGACCCATATGACTTTTGAAGCACCTGCGCTTGAACGTCTCGATTCAGAGCGAAAGGCCGAGAACCGCCGTAATTCATGATTTGGGACAAACTGGCGAAATTCGCATATTTGACCCCTTTATGGAGTACTCTCTCGCCGTTCGCAGTTGAAAGGAATAAATAATGTCAGATGATGATGTCATTGGCCCAGATGATCTAGATAGCGAAATACTTTCGGCACCCGAATTAGATGGTGACGAACTCGATGTAGACGCGTTAGAGATAGACGGACTCGATGACGACGGATTCGTTGTTGAAGAAGGCGCCGACATTATTGATGACCCGGATGAGATTCCTGTCGAATCGGTGTCCAAGAAGGTCGCAGATGACGATGACGATGACGATGACTTGCGTACAGAAGATGATGTCGAAGCAGATCTTGATGCCATTCTGCGTGAGAAGTTGACTGCGGCAGACGATTCTCCACCTGAAGACGACGAAGAAGATGCTGTTGTCGACGACAAGACTGATGGCATGGAGCGCTTACAGCCTCGTCGCCCTGACGAGAATCAGTGTTCTCAATGTTTCCTTTTGGTCCGCAATAGTGCTCCTGGTTGTCCTGTCGAGGACGATGCATGCCCTCTTTTCAAATAACAAATCGCATCAAACAAGACGTGCGTAATGCACGAATGATTGGTGAGTTCACTGTGAAGGTCGGTACCCAGAAGCTTCCGGGAATTCTTTGGGGTCTCGTATCAAAAGCTCGAAACTCGGTGTATCCAGTTTCTGAGCCACGCGTCCGCCCAGAGGAAAATGAATTGGTGAATGTAACGTCACCCGTTTCTGTGACTTCGGCTCCTCGCGTGGCTGAACCCTGTGAGGGTTACGACTTGCTTACGGGAACACAGATAGTTGAGCTTCTGCAATCAGTCAGCGAAACTGAGGCCCGCAACATACATGAGTACGAGTGCACGCATCGCAATCGAGCGCTAGTGATGTCTGCAGCGCAATCTAGATTCGCCGTGCAGTGAGTTCCAGTCTGTTTACCGTTCGCATCGCAATTGAGAAAGATGCGTCTGCGGTCTCGACTTTAGAACAGCAGTGTGTTTATGAATCCGAAAGTTTTCGAGGATATTCTCAGCTTTTTGAAGAGGTTCCATTCATTGGTGCCGATTTTGACAGCGTTCTAGGCGATTCTCGTCGACAAGTTTTGGTCATCGAATCTTCTGGCGTAGTTTGCGGTTATGCCGATATGCAGATGTCCGATTCCGTTGCCATGATCCGAAGGGTCTATGTGAGCGAAACTGCGCGAGAGTTGGGCGCTGGAGCATTGTTAATCGACGAGTTGCGCACACGCGCGAAAACTCATGGGTGCGCGCGAATAGACGCATATGCCCTGCCAGGGGATCGACTGACGAAGAACTTATTCGAGCGCGCGGGCATGAAGGCCCGACTGCTTATTGCATCCAGCGATCTCTAGCGGCCCCTCCACTGAGGTGGTCGCTTTTCAATAAATGCTGTGAGGCCTTCTTTGGTGTCTTCCGACTTCAGCACAGCACCGAATTCGGCGTTCGTCATTTCGATGAGTTTGGCATCAGACTCATAAGCCGATGCCAAAACAATTTTGCGCGAAGCCCAAACAGCAAGGGGAGCGGATAACGCAATCTTGTTTGCGAGTTCAATTGCCGTCTCAACTGCTTTACCAGGTTCTACCAATCGATTCACCAAGCCCAACTCATATGCACGCTGTGCCGACAGTGGATCGCCGGTGAGGATCACTTCCATTGCCACGTTCTGACCGATTGCACGTGGCAACCGGAACAAACCACCTGCACCTGCAATGAGATTGCGCTTCACTTCAGCAAGACCAAATGCTGACCGAGTAGTTGCAATCACCATGTCTGCGGCAAGCACGATCTCACATCCACCAGCAGTCGCCAAACCGTCAACCGCAACAATGATTGGCTTCTTACGATCGCGGTACACAAATCCAGCAAAGCCACCGCGCTCAGTGAAGAGATTGTTCTCTCCCGAGTTGAGGGCCTTCAAGTCTGCACCAGCACAGAACACTGGGCGCTCTTGACCCTCTGTATTGGCGCGAAGGATTCCTACCCAAACTTCAGGATCGTTTTCTAGCTGATCGAGTGCTGCTTCAAACGCCTGTGCAACGGCGCCATTAACTGCGTTACGTGCTTCGGGACGGTTCAACGTGATGAAACCGATTTGACCTTGCTTTTCGAAAGTTACGACATCAGACATAGTTCAAGACTATGTCGGCAAGCGTCCTATTCGGAAGTTGAAGGTGCTGCTGGCGCTTCAGGGGCTGCAGCAGTCGTCGTTGCCTGTGGACCCTTTGCAGGTGCAGGCTTAGCCTTTGGACGCACTGGACGTGTTGGGCGCAGTGGGCGAGGGCTATGTGCACCTGGTGCAACGGTGATTCCGAAGATTGATGCGACCTGCGGAACGAGTGGAGCAACACGCTTCACTGTTGCCAACACTGCTTCATTTGTAGCTGGTGGAGCTGCTGCGAGTTTTACCTGACCACGCACTGGAGAGAATGCGATTGCTTCAAGCACTGCACTAAATCGATCAGGAGCAGTTTCTGAGGCCAATGATGCCGAAGCCGCGGCTGCTAATTGCGCACCAAGATCTGCAGGGAATGGTTGACCAGCCTTTGGTGGCTCGCTGGATATTTTCAATGCTCGAATAACACGCGAAACAGCAAGTGCCGACTTGATGTCTTCGAGCCAACGTGTTTGTTCGATCTCCTGACGTGTCTTCAACGCTGCCTTCAGTTCAGTTGCAAGCGCACGTGTCGTTTCGTCGCGCACGACCATGGGGTCATCTGCGCCAACGACAACTTGACGAAGATCGCGCAAGTCAAGCAATTCAATATCGGCTTTAGCGGCTTCGGCCTTGTCTAGCCATTCTGCGACGCGCAACTTCGGAAGCAGCTCTTGTGCCATTGAAATAAGTCCATCGGCAGGTACGAGTGGCTTTCCTTCCTTCTTCAATTGCTCGTTCTGTTCCTTCACCGCATCGCGAACAGCCTTGATTCCGCCAGTCAGTGCGCGTTCTGCAACTCCGCGTTGCTCAACTGGAAGGGTGTCAAGTACTGCAGCGCGATGAACGCGCTTTGGCTTCAAACGCTTCGCGGCTGGGCGCTTTGGCAATTCTGGCGGGGCAGTGAAAGAAGGACGACGCGGACGACGATCTCCAGACTTTTCACCTTCAGCACCAACGCGTGGTGGTCGCTTATCACCATCACGACGTGGCTTACGATCGCCATCGCGCTTGGGCTTACGGTCTTTGCTCTTATCTGCAAACTTTTGCGTTACTGGTTGAAATTCTTTTTCGGAACCAATAATTTGCAACAAGTTTCCACGAACTGCTTTTTCTTTTGTTTTTACCAGCGCAAGAATTTCTACGCCATCAAGATCGAATTCAGCTTCAACTTTTATGGTGTCGCCAATCTTTGCGCCGGCATCGAGAATTGAACCATTGAGTGTTCCCTTAGGGGTCTTGGCGCCAGCTGCGCGCCACGTCCACGTTCCATCTCCACGGTTACTGGTCAATTCGATATCAATGCGCTTAGACATGGGGCTCTACGGTACCTGCGAAAACCGCGTTTCCCCAATACGCACGCCTTATTCGTGCGCACTACGGTGGGCAGATGGCGATTTATTCACTAGGGGATCAAGTTCCAAACATTCATGAAACAGCGTTTGTTCACCCAGATGCGGTGATTATTGGATCGGTCGAAATTGGAGCCGAATCAACGATTTGGCCCGGTGCAGTACTACGTGGCGATGACGGGTATATCAAGATCGGTGCACGAACCAGTATTCAGGACAACACCGTCATCCATACGACGCCACAGGATCCAACCATTGTTGGTGATGATTGCGTCATTGGCCACATCGTGCATCTTGAGTGCTGCATCATTGAAAATGGCGCACAGGTTTCCTCAGGCGCAGTCGTGTTGCATCGCGTGCGAGTTGGTACTGGTGCAATCGTTGCAGCAAATGCTGTTGTGCTGAATGATCAAATCGTGCCGCCGGGGGCGCTTGCAGTTGGAGCCCCAGCCATCATCAAGGAAGGCCGTGCACGATCATCCGATATCGAATTTGGCGCAAAGATTTATGTTGAAAAAGGTAAGTGGTTTAAAAAATCAATGCGCAAAATTTCTGATTAGTTATTAATCCAAGATGGCAAGCAACGAAGATGCATCAAAATCGCTGAGCATTGGCAGATAAATGCGAGTTGCGTCCTTGCGGAATTTCACGCTGATGTCCTCGCGGAAAAACTTAGCGCCTTCACGAATGACGTAATTGAGAATGAAGAATCGATACGCCCACGGCAGAAACAACAATTCTTGCTTAGAAAGCGGAAATACATCGTGGTATTGGCGCAGAAACTTTACGAAACGAGGTTCAAGCAATGTGTGTGGGGAATAGGTAAACGACGTTCGATCACCAGTTTCGGATGACACGCGGGAGAAAAAATAGAAATCCAACATTCGTGTATCAATGCGAAACCAGTCATAATCCCATCGGCTGAACAACTCAAAATGTGAATTGAGATGTTTGACAGAGAAATTACCTAGATTCCAATCAACGAGTACAGGAATTTTGTCCCATTCATCAAATCGAATGTGCTCAAGATGTAGCAGAAATTCATGCGTTGACCGTTTGGCAATTTCTATATCGTCATGACGTAATCCAAAGTGTTCCGCAGCGAACTCGTGAGAGAGTTGATCCAGCAAATGAATTGCATCACCTTTAACAGAGTTTGAGGTGGGAGGCAGGTTGCCAGCTATTTGCGAACACTCGCGATGAAACGAAGCAATCTCTCGCGCCAAATTTTCAATTTGATCATCATTTAAGATCGGTGGCAGTTGCATCGCTCGTTCTACATCGGTGTAGAAGGCAACCCAATACGTCCCGTCGTACCACGTGTAGGCGTGGCCGTTTCGCGGCAACACTTCGGCAAGAAACCCTTCCCAACGCGTACCGCGCAAAAGTTGTGTACTGGTGAACAATCGATCGTGATCTTCTGCGAAAAGAAAATACGAGCCATAGGAGGATATTTTCGCCACGATGTGCGAGGAGTCATTGAACACCACGCGGAACACTCGATTGGTTGACACATGCGCACTGACCTCAACCAGATGATCGATGGTTCGCGTTGCGTCATATTCCGACCATGCAGTGGCCACGAGCTGCTCAGCAAGTTCACGCGATGGAAACGCGGTCACCTGGCACCTAATCGGAAGTGAATAAGAGGAGAAGAACTAGCTACGAGAAACTGCGCGAACACCGATCGGTGCGATGAGTCGATACCCGGCTGCATGCCGTTCTTCCTCAGACTCTCCACCCCAAAAACCATACTCATGATTCTCACGCGCATAGGTTCGACATGTATCGAGAACTGCGCACTGCATACACACCGTTCGTGCCATTGCTTCACGGCGTTCACGAGCTTGCGGACGCTCAGCGATTGGTGGGAAAAAGACTTCGGTGAGGCCGCGACATTCAGCAATGTCCATCCACTCATCATCGGTTTGCACGCGCTTTGATGTGAACTCAAGTGATGCCATGATGCCCCCGCAACGTTGACCAACCAACGGTGACTCTAGGGGATAACTAACCGATCAGTCAATTAGACAAGAAACAGCATCCCTTAAGTAAGGAGAGTGCGCACACCAGCCACGAAAGCATCGATTTCTGGCTCGGTTACGTCCCAGGCCGTCATCCATCGAACCTGGTCAATTGACGTATCCCAGTCATAAAAATGGGCCCATTCCTGCAATTGTGCACGCTGTGATTTTGCGATGATGGGGAACATACTGTTTGCCGCAGGGACAGAAGTGAGTTGCAAGGATGCAATGTCCTTAGTTTTTTCGAACAACATGCGTGCTGCTTTGTTTGCTTGTCCACCCAATGTGATGAATAGGTCATCCTGCAACATCGCTTCGTACTGTGCTGAGATGAATCTCATTTTTGAATGTAACTGAGTAACTTGCTTACGAACGTACAACGAGCGTTTGGCAAAATCTGCATTGAAGAACACAACGGCCTCACCAAATATTCCACCAGCCTTTGTACATCCAAACGTCATTGCATCAACGCCTGCGTCACGAGTGAACGAACGTAAAGCCTCACGCGTTCCACCAAGGGCAGCAGTTGCATTAGCGATTCGTGCTCCGTCGAGATACACAAACATGCCCATGCTGTGGGCAGCATCACTCAGCGAGCGAATTTCATCAACCGAATACAAAGCACCCAGTTCTGTTACTTGCGTGATGGCAACAATCCCAGGTTGGGGAGCATGTTGATTGCCAAACATTGACTTTGCCGATTCCAAATCTTGTGGACGAAGCTTGGCGTCAGTAGTTGGAACCGTGATCAGCTTGGTTCCTAACGCACGCTCAGGTGCACCAGTTTCATCGACGTTGATATGTGATTGTGTAGCACACACAATTGCATCAGCAGGTCGCAACATGCTGGCGAGCGCAAACACATTTGCACCGGTACCGCCATAGGCAAACTGGGTTACAACATCGTGATCAAACAGCTCCTTGAATGCTTGTACCGTGCGAACCGTAATTGGGTCGGCACCATATGCAGGGACGTGACCGGCATTCGCCTTCGCAATCGCTTCAAGCACCAGTGGGTGAGCGCCAGCAACGTTGTCACTGGCAAACGATGACTTCGGCGGCGCGGGCAGTTTTGTCACAGATCCAGTATGGGGTGCCATCCACACATTGAATTCACACTTGGCTTATCTTTTCGTCATGACTAAATCACAGATACCGGGAGTCATTAGACCGGGTGAGTTAGGGAGCACTCGTACAGAGCGCCCAGTCGCGGATGTACCCAAATGCGTCTGGTGCAGAACTCCATTGCCAGTACAAACAGGGTCTGGACGTCCACGTAGATTCTGTACTCAGGCCTGCAAGCAATGGGACTGGGTGGCGCGTCAGCGAGCCTCCGAGCTAGCTCTCAGCGAAGACGAATTGGTGGTAACACGGAGCGAACTCGATGCGTTACGCGATCAAATCTTCATCTTGAAATGCGCAATCGACGACGTCGAACAAGATCTCGATCCATCAATTGATCCAACAACGCGAGACTTCAAAGCAGCGTTGACATGGTTATTGGATGCCGCAAAACCCCTTGTGACAGACTCAATTACTGGGGTTACTCAGTCTGGTTGAGTATGAGGTTTAGCCCATAATCATAGTTATGTAAAGTTAGGATTCATCGTGAAAACACTGCCAATTAAGGGAATCCCTGCCCCGCAGGTTTTTGACGATCTTGAGTCTCTGCGCAAAAACGATGTTGATTGGCGCAATGGACGTGTGTTTAGTTTGGCGTACTACGCAGGCGCCGAAGCCATTGCTGTAGCCGAAGATGCGTACCGTCGATTCAGCGGCGAAAATGCCTTAAGCACCGATGCATTCCCGAGCCTACGAATCATGCAGTCCGATGTGTTGTCCATGGTTGGCCCTTGGCTTGGTGCCGACAAGGACTCAGCCGGGTTTATGACCTCAGGAGGCACCGAAAGCATCCTGATGGTCGTTAAGGCCGCCCGTGACCAGTTTGCGGTCACTAACGGCGTGACCAACCCAAACATCGTTCTACCCACATCGGCTCACGCTGCTTTTGAGAAGGCTTGCCACTATTTCGGTGTTGAATCGAGGCGGTCTGACGTTGGATCAGATTGGCGCGCCGATATTGAATCTATGGAGCGGTTAATCGATAGCAACACCATTTTGCTCGTTGCCTCTGCCCCGCAATATCCGCAAGGTGTCATCGATGACGTCACCAGCATTGCTGCACTAGCCATAAAGCATGGCGTGAACTGCCACGTGGATGCATGCATGGGAGGTGTAACGCTCGCCTACCTTGAGAAACTTGGACATGCAATTCAGCCCTGGAATTTGGGTGTTCCTGGCGTGACTTCCGTTTCTGTAGACCTGCATAAGTATGGGTACACATCAAAAGGCGCATCCGTTGTGATGTATCGCAACAAGCAATTGCGATCACATCAGGGATTTTTTACCGACAACTGGCTTGGCGGAATGTATGCATCGTCTGGCGTGCTGGGTACAAAATCCGGTGGCGCCATTGCCAGTGCTTGGGCGGTGCTGTGCCATCTCGGAGATGATGGATACACACGTCTTACTAATGACGCTCGAAAGGCAACTGAACAGCTTGCAAATCACATCACTACTCACGAACATCTCGTTCTCCGCGGATACCCCGATTCCACACTCATCAGTTTTGGCGCTGTTGATCCCTCAGCGCTCAACGTATTTGCCGTTGCAGACGAGTTGCGAACACGTGGTTGGTATGTCGATCGGCAAACACCACCTGATTCGCTTCACTGCACGGTGAGCGCGGTTCATCACAACACCATGAATGCATTCATTGTTGATCTTGATGCCAGCATCAAGACGGTGTTGGGCACTCGCCTGTCGGGCGAAGTTGGTGCATACGGCAACCTAGAGTGATGTCATGAGTAGCAACGAGTCGAACAACCAAAGCACCGGAGCGTTTGGTCAGCAGCAAGTAAACGATCTGTTCGCATTGCTCTCCGAATTCAATCCAGTAACTTCCGGTGCAAAAGCTGTTGATCAAGCGAAGCGAACAGTCGAGTCCCTTATTTCCGCAATGGAACTGTTTGTTCAATCTATGGACAACATGAACCAAGTTGCGTCACGCGTCAATCGATTGCTTGATGACATTGAAGGTCCAATGCGTCAAGTGATGCCACACGTGAATGGTGCTTTGGGAGCTGTGAACAAACTTGCAGAAGTGTCAGGTGCACTAACCGAACTCAGCAAGCGTCTCGGACCATTAATGGCGTTCATGCCACAATCGTCAAAACCCAAAGAATCTCCTGCCCCATCAACTCAGGGAACAAGTGAGTAATTACGCCTAAAGCGCGATGTCGATTTGTGCAACTACGCGTGGCGCGGGTGCACTCGCCTTTTCCATACGCACAATCTGTGAGTCAACTTGATCTTTCACTCCAGACAATGGCAATACGTTCAACACTCCCTGACCATTGCGCATTACGTCAACGAGTTGGTCTCCTTGACACAACACCACTGACTGACCGCTAATCACAATATGTGCGGCTGCAATTTCGGTGTCAACGTGGCTACGAAGGTAGTTGAAGACTTCTCGCACTGATTCAAGCTTGATACCAGCATCGAGCAGACTCTTAATTACTCGAAGCTCGAGCAGGTCGCGATAGCTGTAGACACGACGGGAGCCACTTCCTGTGGCGTCGCATCCCGATGGGCGAACCAAATTCGTTCGAGCCCAGTAATCCAATTGGCGATACGAAATTCCGACTACTTCAGCTGCTTGTGTGCCACTAAACCCCTGATGCATCAGGTCAGGCTACGGGCGCTTTTTGGGTTTGACTAACCCTGAAAATCCTCCGGATTAATTGAGTTAATGAACTCTCTGAAATCGTCAAGAATCTCTTCCTCATCAGTTTCATCCGCAGTCACTGCAGACTTTCCAACCTTGTCCATCAGATCTGATTCAACAAATACGGGTACTTCGGCCCTGACAGCGAGCGCTATGGCGTCCGAAGGGCGCGCCGAAATGACTCGCTCTACACCGCCTACCGCTATGTGGATATTGGCGAAATAAGTATGTTCTCTCACGTCGGTAACCACGACCATTACCACTTCCCCACCCATTTCGGCGATGGTGTTGAGCATCAGGTCGTGTGTTAGCGGGCGATCTGGGACTACGCCACTTAAAGCAACCGAAATCGAGGAGGCTTCTGCCTCACCGATGTAAATGGGAATCACCCTCCGTGAATCATCGATTTCGCGAATCAGCATGACCGGAATATTTGACGGAACTTCGACGCGAATGCCTTCTAACTCGGCTGCAAGTCTTTTCGTCATGACGCAATCACCTTATTGCCTATGACTGACGATTGCCACGGAATGTCCGCGCGGCAACCTCGACCAATGTAGAACGTAATTGTTCGCCCAACTCGATCAAATTGTCAAGCATTTCCTCTGCCTGTGCCTTAGACGTCGGATTTTTTCGCATGAAGATGGGTTGAACCTTCATCTCATAAATTGCTACTTCGGAATCTGCCTGCCGTTTTAACGTCTTCAAGTTACGCACATCGATTCCAAGTTCGGAAAACTTGCGTATGATCTCCAAGATTTCACGATCAAGCGGTGAATACATCTCCATGTCGCCAATCTTGCGAGGAGACACAATTCCCGCTGCAATGACTTCTTTCAACAACTTCTCGTCCATGTCAATCGCCGAAAGAAGCTCGCCGCGGTCAATGGACAATGTGTCGTCGCGCAATGCACGAGCCTTATGCGGCGCAAGTGGGGCTGCCGACAGCTTTTTTGCAGCCGCTGGGTGTGAACCCTGATGAACGACTCCACGCACTCCCGTTGGATCGGTGTCGTCGTATGGTCGAACCATTCCATCGCTTGTGTCATTATCGAGTCGCGTGCGGATGACCTTCAAAGGTAAATAGTTTTCGCGTTGTTCGCGCAAAATAAATCGAAGTCGCTCAACTTCAGAATCGCTGAACTTGCGATAACCCGAAGGGGTTCTCTCTGGTTCAATCAAACCCTGGCTTTCAAGGAATCGAATTTTGGAAATAGTGACATCAGGAAACTCATCAAGCAACAGCCCAAGTACTTCGCCGATGGATTTGTAGTTCTTCTCATCCATTGAAAAACACCATGCGATACTTGCCAATCTGCAATTCGTCACCTTGTTCAAGTGCCAATTCATCAATTCGCATCTGATTGACATAGGTGCCATTGAGTGAACCAAGATCTCGTACGACGTAACGACCATTGTCGAGTACAACTTGTGCGTGGCGACGCGAAACTGTTACGTCATCGAGACAGATTGCACTCTCTGGGTGACGCCCAATTGTTGTAAGACTTTCGACGACATAGCGATTGCCACTTTGCGCACCAGAGCGAATGACGAGCAGACCCTTTCCTGAATGCAACTCTGCACTAGACAGTGAGACATTGTCTGCGTCGCCCGGAGCATCCTGCAGCGGATCAACTTTTGCAAGAACGATCGTTCTCTCTTCTGGTTGATCAAGAACTGAACCGCAGGCCGAACAGAACCCTGATTGCGGTGGGTTGCGATGACCGCAACTGTTGCAAAACACGTACGACATACCCCTACCGTAGCCCTTTGGCAGCTCTCCCCTTCCGAAGATTCAGGCGAACGATGGGCACGTACGTCACAGCGGTGTAATACGACAGCGCTAAACCTGGGATTGCGCACAACCAGCCCACAACTCGTGCGACATCGGCCGTGACGTGGGTGCTTCCGGCCAACAACAGCAATGGGACTGCCATCATGAGCAAAAATGTGTACCACTTTCCGTTGTTGCTGACAGGAAAGCGCTCCATTCCCATCATGGTTGCCACCAGCATCATTGCCCCGACAAGTATTTCACGAACCAAAATGGCGATACATAACCACATGGGCACCGCTCCGTCGATCAGAACGCTGACAGCGCTGACCACGAACAACACGCGGTCAACCGTTGGGTCAAAGACCGAGCCAAAGGTTGAAACTTGATTGAACTTTCGTGCGAACCATCCATCTACCCAATCGGTCATCCCCAGAACGCCAAGCAATAGTGCTGCGCCAGCACGTTCTTCTTTTGCGAAGAGCAAATAGAGAAAAAGCGGAAGGACACACAGACGGGCCAAGGTAATGAAATTTGGGATACTCAGCATGCCCGACCACATGCTTGTCTGATTGTCGTTCACACAGCGACAATACAAGCATTCGCTGTACTGTTAACGCAATGGCTTCAGTATTTACGCAAATTATTGCAGGTGAACTGCCGGGAACATTTGTATACACCGACGAGGTGTGCGTCGCATTCATGACTATCAACCCGATTGCGCGTGGTCACGTGCTTGTCGTTCCACGAGATGAAGTGGACCAATGGACCGACCTACCCAATGATGTTTCGCAACACTGCTTTGCTGTTGCCAAACGTATCGCAAGTGCTCAAAAGCAGGTTCTGCAATGCTCGCGAGTAGCACTCATCATTGCTGGCTTTGAAGTACCTAACTGCCATCTACATGTCATTCCCGCCTCAACCATTGCCGACGTATCCTTCGATAACGCTGCGACCAGTGTCGACTTTGACGACCTCGCTGCAGCTGCCGCAACTATTTCAGCAGCGCTTTCCTAAAACAGCGTTTCTGGTTTTTCGTCAACTTCAGGCTCAGCACTAAGCGAGATTTCTTGAAGTAAATGTGGACCGTGATTTCGCGCATTATTCACTTCGGTTGACACTGGGTAATAAGAAACGGCCTCATCGGGAATTCCTTGCGCAAGATGTAGCGGAGCGACTACATCCTCTGAGAGCCATTGCGCAATTCCGTCCTGAGTGAGCAACACGGGCATTCTGTTGTGCACTTGCGACACCCGCTCATTGGCCTCCGTCGTCAATGCCACGCAGGTATTGAGCTCTCGCCCATCAACATCGCGCCACGTCGACCACAATGATGCAACCGCAAAATGGGATTTGTGGTCATATCCAGATTCTTTTCCGGGAAAGAATGCAAATGGTTGCTTCATTGCCTTTCCCGATTTCCTCATCGGTTTCCATTCGTAATATGCGTTCATCGGCATCACACAGCGATGACGACTGATCAGGTTACGAAACGAAGGCTTCTCGGCGACCGATTCTGATCGAGCGTTGATCAAACTCGCAGCTCGTGACACATCTTTTGCCCATACTGGAACCAGACCCCACGACATCACATCGAGCTGCACTAGACCCTCGACGCCTCGCAAAACGTACACATCGCTTGTGGGAGAAATATTGAAGTTCAGTGAAAGTTCGGCTCTAGAAATTGCAACTGCAGAAAAAGCGTTTGCAATTTCTAGCGCGCCAGTTTTGCGCACATACCTTCCACACATATTTGACTATCTCAGCAGTCCCGTATTGTCTGCGAAGAGCTGCACCAAAATCGGAGTAACAATCAGGCCAGGAAGCAGCGAACCCAAACGAATCTTTTTAATGTCCAGCAAATTTAGACCAATCGCCATGACTGCTAGGCCGCCCGTGGCAAAAAGTTCAATCCGCATTCGGTCATTCAACAGAGAGTCGAGTTGCGTGCCGAACAAGGTCAGCGTTCCTTGCACAACAAACACACTGACAGCACTGAATAGCACTCCGACTCCATGGATCGCACCAAAAATGACACTCATGAAACCGTCGAGCGTTCCCTTGATGATGTACAACTGAGGCGTTGCTCCAGATGCATCTTGTATGGCGCCAAGAATGGTAAGCGGACCAATGCAAAACAACAGCGTCGCAGTAACGAAACCAGAAATGAATGGGCCTGGATCTTGTCGCTTCGCAAAACGCTTGCGAATTACTTCTCCAATGCCTTCAAGTCGGTCTTCAATGCGCAACAATTCACCAATGACTGCACCAAAAACCATCCCCAACAGCGGGAAAACCATGTTGTGAGTTTTTAGTAGATCATTCAGACCAAGACCAATGGTCACCATTCCGATGACTTGCACAACGATGATTCGAATTCGGTCGGGGATCTTGTCTCCCATTGCGATCCCAACCATGCCACCAATCAGCACTGTGGCAGTATTGATTAATGTTCCAAGGCCGACCACACGACCACGCTATATGACAGTGATCTTGGCGTTGTGTGCCGCGACGTTTTACGGTGTCGCTGATTATGCAGGAAGTCGCGGTGCCCGTCTTGCCCACGCCGCATCAATAACGTTCTTCGGTCAGGCGGTGGCTTTTGTGTTTATCGGCATATTTTTGTTGTTTGCCCAAACGCCCGTTATGCCCGCCGAAAGTTGGATGTGGACTACGGGCGGTGGATTCGGAGGAGCCATCGCCTTAGTTGCGTTTTACCAAGCCATGTCGAAAGGCTCAATGACCGTTATTGCACCGATCACCGCAGTCATTGGATTATCCGTTCCCGTGCTCGCTGGAGTCCTGCAGGGTGAGCGCCCTTCATCGCTCGCCTGGCTTGGTATAGCCATTGCGGTCGTTGCCGTTGCTCTCGTAGGGGATGTTCTTGATCACCACGATCTCCCAACTTCAATAAGCGCGATCTGGATGGCAGTTGCGGCTGGTTTCGGCTTTGGCATGATTTTCGTGTGCATGGGAAATGCAAGCCATGACAATGGACTGTGGCCCTTGTTTGGTCAGCGCATGGTCAGCGTGCCCACAGTTGCACTTATTGCATTGCTCCAAACAAAACGCATCCACGTACCTAAGAAAGCATTCGGCTTTGCCATTCTTGCGGGTGTTCTGGACACCTCGGCTAATGGTTTATACCTTGCAGCAACCAGCATGGGATTGATGTCGCTTGTCTCTGTGATCGTGGCTTTGTACCCTGTTTCGACTGTTGCACTCGCAATGAAATTCGATCATGAACGACTCCATCGTTCACAAACCGTGGGAATGGTTTTAGCTGCTGCGGCTTTAGTGCTCGTCAGCATTTAATTAATCAGTATGAGTATGCAGAGTCGGGCTGGCGGGATTTGAACCCACGACCTCTTGTCCCCCAGACAAGCGCGCTAACCAAGCTGCGCTACAGCCCGTATCTTGCCGAGCCTAACGGAACAGTTCGATAACTCGCCACGAGAGGTACAGCACTAGTGCACCAACCAATAATTTGAAGTGCCACGGCAACGGAACGTCTTCTTCGCCGTCAGTTCCTGCAAGCTTCTTTAAATCAAGATTCTTGGCAGTGATGGTGCCATGCGCATTGGCAACTTCAATCTCTGTTGAGCAATTTGGACAACGACCATCTTGAGATACGGCGCTAGGCGCTAAATATTTTGAACATGGTTCACACCACGGCATGATGCTGTACTTCAGTCCGATCGCTTACGAACACGCAACTTGATTGGCGTAGATCCGAATTCAAACTTTTCACGAATACATCGTTCGAGATAGCGCAAATAATGCTGAGGTAATTCCCTGTTCACGAACAATGTGAATGTTGGAGGATCATTTGCGCCTTGCAATGCATACAGCACGCGAGCGCCGGCGCCCGCTGGCTGCTTTTGTTGTGCTTCCGCGATCACACGATTCACGTCTTTTGTTGGAACACGTTTGTGGTAGTCAACTATGCACTCTTGCAAAATTGGGAGAAGCCGGTGAACCCCTTTGCCGGTAAGTGCTGAGAGTTTGAGCACTGGAGCATCTCCGATGAAATACAACTTCCGCGTCATTTCCGTATCAATGCGCTCGCGTCCATCCGCATCAAGCGTTTCCCACTTGTTCAACACCACAATGACTGGGCATCCCGCAGCATCAATGCGTTCAGCAAGACGTTGATCTTGGTTTGTTATTCCTTCTTGTGCATCGATTACGAGCAAGGCAACGTATGATTCATCAACTGCACGCAATGCGCGAACAAATGAGTAGTACTCGGCAGATTCATCGACCTGGCTCTTCCGACGCATCCCTGCCGTATCAACAAAAACTATTGGGCCGTCGGGAGTATCTACCTGCGTGTCAATTGCGTCTCGGGTGGTTCCCGCCATGTCATGGGTAATGGATCTGTCTTCGCCAACCAGACTGTTGAACAATGTGCTTTTACCCACGTTTGGGCGACCCACAATGGACACGCGCGGAATTCCCGAAACACCGCGAGGGAGAACAACTTCTTCTTCGGTATCAGGCGCATCAACAATCTCTAAAATCATGTCGAGCAAGTCGCCTGATTTTCGCCCGTGCAATGCAGAAACTGGCACCGGATCACCAAATCCAAGTTTGAGGAAATCCCATCGATCGGCTTCACGCTTATCTGAGTCGATCTTGTTGCTGACAACGATGACAGGACACTTCAGGCGACGAAGCCACAAACCAATTTGCTCGTCATCATCAGTGACACCGATAGCGGTATCGACGACAAACAGCACCAAACTCGCTGTCTTTGCAGCTTCTTCTACCTGACGACTTACCTTGGCATCCAGTTCTGAGCCACCCGGCATCCATCCACCGGTGTCGACCAGATTGAACTTCTTGCCTGTCCACTCGACTTCACGTTCAAAGCGATCTCGGGTTATTCCTGGTTGGTCCTCAACAATTGCCACCTGCGAACCCATAAATCGGTTGAACAGTGTGCTCTTGCCAACATTAGGCCTACCAACAATGACTACCGTCGGAAGAGCCGAAGGGGTTTCGTTTTCCAATTCGGTTGTCACTCGTTCATTCTACTCTCGACATTGAAACAATGGTCTGAACTCCAAAGCAGGAAAATCACTGCAGTATTGTGTTGCCAGATGCAAAATTTGGCTGAATCTGCACACGGTGTTGAGCGCGTTCTGCTTGCTGCCCCACGAGGTTTTTGTGCTGGCGTTGAAATGGCAATCAAAGCACTGGCATGGATGGTGCGCACCTTTCCTGCACCCGTTTACTGCTACCACGAGATTGTGCATAATCGCGCAGTAGTCGATCGATTCCTGAAGTTAGGAGTCATATTCGTAGACGATGTTTCTGAAGTTCCAATTGGCATGCCCATCATGCTCTCTGCCCATGGCTCTGCTCCTGAGGTTGTTGAGCTTGCACGCCAACGAGGAAGTTACGTCGTTGACTCGGTCTGCCCTCTGGTCACGAAGGTGCACCATGAAGTCAGAGTGCGAGCAGGAAAAGGTTTCCGCATCGTGTACGTAGGTCACGAAGGTCACGAAGAAGCAGTTGGAACGATGGCAGTCGCGCCCGATTCCATTTCCCGAGTTGAGTCAATGGAAGAAGTTGAAGCATTACCAACTTTTTCCGAGCCAGTTGCGCTGCTCGCTCAAACGACGCTGTCGCATCGAGACTGGGCAGGCATTGCTGAAGCAGTCAAAGTGAAATACCCATCCGTTTGGTCTCCTGGCAAAAGTGACTTGTGTTTCGCAACCACGAACCGCCAGAGTGCATTGCTACAAATTGCCGCACAATGCGACTCAGTCATAGTTATTGGATCGGCGAATTCATCCAACACGCGAGCACTCGAGAAGCTTGCACATGATGAAGGTTGCAAAAATGTGTATCGCATAAACAGTGTTGACGAATTGCCGCGAGATCTGCATGGCGTAGTTGGTGTTACTGCTGGCGCCTCGGCTCCCGAAGATCTGGTGAATGAAGTTCTGGCATTTCTCAACCCAACTCATGGTGTCGAAGAGGTCAGAATTACACGCGAAGAGGAATACTTTCCCCCGCCCAGAAATATTCGCCAGTTGCAATCCGGAATTGAAACTGCGGCGCTCGCCATGATTGGCGCACCGGTCTCTGCGGCAACAAGCGTGGACGATCGTTTAGTAAGCGCTAGCGACGTACTCTCGTCGCTTGACTAGTTAGTTCCTCGGAACTTTGCTCCACGGCATCTCGCGGTCTACTCGCACATCACCTGGAAGACCTAAAACACGCTCGCCCAAAATGTTGCGCATCACCTCTGACGTTCCGCCTTCAATGCTGTTTGCACGTGCTCGCAAGAATGCCTTAGGAATTGAGTCGAAGGACATTGCCGAATCTGGGCGAACCATCTCGTAGCTTCCATACAACATGCCTTCGGCACCGAGTAACTCAATGCAGAATTCATAAGTCTCTTTATTGAGATCTGCGCTTGCCATTTTCCCAATTGACCCTTCAGGACCTGGGACTCCGACCTTTCGATTCTGACCCGCACGAATGTTGGTGAGACGAGCAACTTCGGAACGGATCCACAACTTCATTAACTTCTCTTTTGTTGCAGCATCTTTACGCTCGGCTGGTAACTTTTCCCACAGCTTCACAGCTTCACGAATTGGACCAGAACCCTTTTGTGGAATAGCACCACCGATAGCAACCCGTTCGTTCATCAACGTTGTCAAACTCACTCGCCAGCCATCACCCACGTTGCCAAGGGTTTCTGAAACCGGAATGCGAGTGTCGGTGAAGTACACCTCGTTGAATTCGGCTTCACCGGTCATTTGGCGCAATGGACGCACTTCAACACCCGGACCATGCATGTCCACCACCACTGCAGTAAGTCCAGCATGCTTCACTGCCTCGGCGTCGGTACGAACTACTAAGAGTCCCCACTTAGAAAGATGCGCGAGAGTGGTCCACACTTTCTGACCATTCACGATCCACTCGTCACCATCTTTCACACCCTTTGCAGAAAGACCTGCAAAGTCGGAACCCGAGCCTGGTTCAGAGAACAATTGGCACCAAATTTCTTCGCCGGTGAATAGCGGACGTAAATATCGTCGTTTCTGCTCGTCGGAGCCCCACTCGACAACGGTTGGACCGCACATGCCATATCCGATTGGGTTTCGTGCGTAAGAGTTTGGCCCACCAGCTCGAGCGATTTTCTCGTTGATGACTTTTTGGAATTTAGGTGACAGGTCAAGACCACCATGACCAACTGGGAAATGTACCCACGCCAAACCCAAGTCGAACTGCGCACCAAGAAAGGCAATTGCAGAAGTGGTCGCAGGCGGATTTTCCGAAATGAGTTGATCGGTTAACTCCGCAACACGTGTTTCTTCAGCACTCAATGCTTCAACGGCCATACTTTGCTTCCCCCTTCAACGAACTTCTAAAACGCTAATTCAGACTTAACCCGTTTGGTTAATTGGAGCCACGCATCAATTGAGCAAATTCGACTGATTCTCCGGCTGCAATTTCTGGGATTACCGAGCGGAGACGCATGACCCACCGCAAATTGGCCACGTCTGACCGCCTTCTGTAAATGGACTTCAAGTTGCTCAGAACGCGAATCACCATTAATCGCGAACTGGAAGGCTCCAAGAATTCAGCGCTCCAATTATCAATCTGCGTGAGATTTTCGTACAGCATTTTGCATTGATCTGCCGATAAAGGTCGAGGTGAGTGGAACGGATCGAAAAATTTGAGGTCAATCTGAGAGGCAGTCCTACAAAGGAAATGTCCAGGCATTCCGATGCCGACTAGATCTATGTCAATTCTGCGACCTACTTCAATTGCAAGTGCACAAAGCGTGATAGGGATTCCAAGACGTCTAGCGATCACTTGGAGCATTAATGAGTTATTTGGATCGTCATACTCAAAGGAGTTGCCAGTGAATCCCGATGGACCGAACAGTTCAGCCATTAAGTCAACAGCATTCGTTGAATTGACCGTAGATGCCAACTGATCGAGTTGGGTGATGACCTGTTGCGGTTCAATGTCCTCATCGGCGAAATGGCAAATAAGGGCCAGTACCTCATCAAGAGGCACAACCGATCCGCGGATACTGAAAAGTTCAGTGAAACGCTCAAAATGCACGGCTGAACTGTAACCCTTATTACCCAGTCCTACGACATGGCCACGTAACACGGACTACCGTTGCAAACATGTTTCCAGGACATTTTGCAGCACTCAATCCAAATAAACCTGCTGTCATTGATGCAGCAACTGGGTCAATCCTGACCTACAAGCAACTTGATGATTCAGCCAACAAGATCAGCAATCTTCTTCGTAGTCATGGTTTGAACGTTGGCGACCACATTGCAATTTGTATCGAAAACCATCCGCGCTACTTTGAAATCATTTGGGGTTGTCATTATGCGGGTCTGATTTATACAGCATGCTCGAGCAGGCTCACATCAGACGAACTTTCATACATCATTAATGACTGCGGAGCTAAGGCCTATATCACGTCTAAGTACAAGGCCGACCAGGCGTCAGAAGTTCTCAGTACAACTCCTGGCGTTGGTCTGCGGTTAATGATTGATGGAACCGTTGCGGGATATGACAGTTTTGAAGATGCACTGGCGCAGTGTTCGGTTACTCCGCTCAACGAGCGCATTGATGGCACCGACATGTTGTATTCAAGCGGCACCACCGGACGTCCAAAGGGCGTTCGTTTGGAATTCGCTCGCAGCCCATTGGGCACACCAAATGCCCTTACGGGCCTGGGGCAATTCCTCTTTTCATTTAACGAAGAGGTTGTCTACCTCTCTCCAGCGCCTTTGTATCACGCTGCCCCGCTCCGTTGGAATATGTCAGTTCATCGCACTGGGGGCACCTCGGTTGTCATGAACCATTTTGATGCTGAAGATTTCCTTCACTGCATCGAGCGCTACAAAGTCACTCATACACAAACCGTTCCCACCATGTTCGTACGAATGCTCAAACTTGCTCCAGAAGTTCGGAACAAGTACGACGTATCAACACTGAAGTGTGTGTTCCACGCAGCAGCGCCATGCCCTGTTGAAGTAAAACGTCAAATGATCAATTGGTTCGGACCCGTCATCCATGAGTATTACGCGGGAAGTGAAGGCAATGGCTTCGTGTATTGCAATACAGAACAATGGCTTGCACATCCCGGAACGGTTGGTGTGGCACTGAACGCAACCATTCATATCTTGGACGATGAAGGAACAGAACTTCCCGTTGGCGAAACAGGAACGGTGTATTTCGAAAGCAACGCAAATTTTGAATATCACAATGATCCAGAGAAGACGAAGGCATCACGCGACCCTCTAGGGCGTGGCTGGTCGACTCTTGGCGACATCGGGTACATCGATAACGACAAATTTCTGTATCTCACCGACCGCAAGGCATACATGATTATTTCTGGCGGAGTAAATATTTATCCACAAGAGGCAGAAAACGTTTTGGTAAACCATCCAGATGTTGTTGACGTTGCCGTTTTTGGTGTTCCCAATGATGAATTTGGCGAGGAAGTGAAAGCGGTTGTCCAACCACTAGTTATGCCAACGACCGATGCCGAGCGCAGTGAATTGAGCAAACGCCTAATCGCATTCTGCAAAGAGTCCCTTGCTGATTTCAAATGTCCTCGAACAATTGATTTCCGTGAGGAACTCCCCCGTCATCCAACCGGAAAGTTGTACAAACGACTGTTAAAGGACGAATACTGGGCAAAGTCTGGACGGAGCATTTAGCTTCTCGTTATGACACATCCATACGTGCAGTCCGTTACGCCAATTGCGTTCGCCCATAGAGGTGGTGCAAGTGACGCACCAGAGAACACCATGCCCGCATTTCAACGAGCAATGGACTTGGGCTATCGATACATCGAAACCGATGTGCACTCCACCAAAGATGGCGTACTGCTCGCTTTTCACGACGATGATCTTCTGCGCACATGTGGTCAACCAGGTTTAATTAGCGAAATGACGTATGACGAAGTGAAGAACTTTCGGATCAATGGACTCGAACCAATCCCCCTCATGCAGGAGATTTTTGATGCATGGCCACATGCAATGGTCAATATTGACTGCAAAGCTGATAGCGCCCTCCTTCCATTAACTGCCGCACTTCGTGGAAAGGGCATCCTTGACCGCGTCTGCGTTGGCTCGTTTAGCGATAGACGACTCTCAACGCTCCGCGAGACATTTGGGCCATCCCTGTGTACATCACTTGGACCACGTGAAGTGGCAAAGTTGCGTGTTCGAAGTTGGGTTGGTCCTGCGCGAAATTTTCCAGGTGCATACGCAGCACAGGTTCCGCACAAACAAGGCCCACTTACTATTACCGATCGAAAATTTGTGGATGAGGCTCACGACTCAGGACTCAAAGTGCACGTATGGACAATCGATGACCCAGCCGAAATGCACCAACTATTTGACCTCGGCGTGGATGGAATCATGACTGATCGACCTCAAGTGCTGAAAGACGTCATGATTGGACGCGGTATTTGGTGAACACTGTCCTTGTTTCAGAAGCAGTAGGTCTGACATATCCAGACGGAACTGATGCACTACACGACACCAGCGTCAACGTTGCTGCCGGCGAATTCGTATCAATCGTGGGTCCAAGTGGATGTGGCAAGTCGACGCTTCTTCGTTTAGCAAGTGGACTCATTCAGCCAACTTCAGGAAACCTGACACGTAACGGATCGGTGCAGTTCGTCTTTCAGGATTCAACCTTATTGCCATGGAGATCGGTTCGTAGGAACGTTGCTCTCAATCTTGAGTTACAGAAAATAGAGAAATCGGAAATTGATGAACGCACGAACAATGCTCTCGCATTGGTGGGGCTTCTGGATAGCGCAGAAAAACTCCCACGACAATTGTCGGGTGGCATGAAGATGCGAACTGCTCTTGCGCGCTCATTGGTATGCGAACCAGATTTGTTTCTTTTTGATGAGCCTTTCGCGGCACTTGATGAATTTTCACGAGAGCGATTAAACATTGAGCTCCGAACCATGTTCGGCACGAGAAACTCAGCGTCGTTATTCGTAACACACTCCATTGCCGAAGCAGTTTTCTTGTCGCATCGAGTTCTCGTGATGTCACCTCGCCCTGGAACCATTGTCCAGGAGTTTGTCATTCCGTTTGGCCCCGACCGTCAACAAGACCTGCGCTACTCTCCCGAGTTTGCTGGGTTATCTGGCGAAATTGCCCAATCTCTCCGTGAGTTGACAGCATCATGAAATCCAGAATCATCAGCGCCATTGGGCCCATTGCAGTTTTCCTCATATTCATCGCACTGTGGTACGCGGTTGCCTATTCACTGCACAACAACTTCTCCCCTGCATCGGGAAAACCAATGATCATTCCGCCTCCCCATCGATTGTTTGAAGACTTTCACGGGCCAATACGAGATCGAATATTCACCGCGCTGCTCATTAGTACTCGAACTGCTCTCACCGGACTCGCACTGTCGGCATTTCTTGGCATCTTCATTGGCATTGCCATGTCTCAGGCCAAATGGATCGAGCGATCCCTCTGGCCTCACCTCATCGCCCTTCAGGTCACACCAATTATCGCCATTGTTCCACTCATGATTCGACTGATCGGAGCAAATTTCACTGCTCGTGTTGCTGTCACCGTGATCATCTCAATTTTCCCAATCGTGTCAAACACCTTGTTCGGCATTCAGTCAGTTCACCCCTCATTGCACGACCTGTTTCGCCTGCAGAACACCTCCCGATTGGTTGTATTGCGCAAATTGCAACTTCCAGCAGCATCGCCAGCAATCTTTACTGGACTGCGAGTTGCTGCAGGTTTAGCCGTCATCGGAGCCATTGTTGGCGACTTCTTTTTTACCAAGGGAGACCCTGGCCTAGGTCAATTAATCACCTTCTTCTTTTTGAATAATTTGTCTGGACCAATGTTCATCACAGCATTGTTTGCAACCGGTTTGGGTCTTATGCTCTTTATCGGCTTTGGAGCGTTAAATCGAATTGTCATCGGAAGATGGCATGAATCAGTTACGCGCTGAACCGTCACAAACTACAAACTGGAGACCCTATGAAATTGTCATCCGTCCTTCGCTCTGCGTGTGCACTTACCGCAGTAGCCCTCATTTCCGCTTCATGTGGAAGCTCTGGAGAAAACGACTCTGCTCCAGCAACTCCACAAACGGGAGCACTGGCTGGAATTTGTCCAGAGAAAGTTGTTATCCAAACCGATTGGTTTCCTGAAGCCGAACATGGCGGCGTATATGAATTGCTGGGCGCAGATGCTGTCTCTTCCAAAGACACAGGGGCAACTTCTGGCACCCTCACCTTCCAAGGCGTTGATCAGGGTGTGCAACTCGAAATTCGCGCAGGTGGACCATTCCTCCAAACTCCTGTAGTCACAGCGATGTATGCAGACGATGCAATTACCCTCGGCTACGTCGGTACTGATGTTGCGATCACTCGTTTTGCCGATGCTCCAACCATTGCGGTATTCAATGCCTTGAACATCAACCCACAGGTTGTGTTATGGGATGGCGCCAAGCACCCAACTGCACTAACACTTGCTGACGCAGCAAAAGAAGTGAAGTCGGTTTACGTATACGGCGACCCAGCGTGGGCACGTTATTTCGTCGCGCAGGGCATCTTGTCTAAGGATCAGATTGACAGCAACTACAAGGGCAACTTGCTTCTCGCGACTGAAGATGCAGCGCACCAAGGTTTCGCGACTTCAGAGCCGTACAAATACGCCAACCTAGAGACTGGTCCTGTCAACGTTGCGTACACACTGATTCACGATTTGGGTTGGAATTCATACGCACAAAACTTGGCTCTTCGGGCCGACAAGTTGGAAGCGCTGAGCCCATGCTTAGAAGTTCTGGTGCCAATCTTGCAACAAGCTCAATTGGACTACGTAGCAGCACCAGAACGCACTAATGCCATCATCAAAGCAGCCGTAGTTGCTTATGACAGCTGGTGGACTCAGTCCGATGGCGATCTGGCGAACGGAGCTGCTCAATTGCGAGATCTGAAGATCCTCGGTAACGGCGACACCCCTACGTTCGGCGACCTTGAAGAAGCTCGTGTAAACGATTTCATCGGTAAAGCAACACCGATCTTGCGCGAACAAGGATTAGAAATCGGCGATATCACGGCAAGCGACATCGTGAACAACAGCTTCCTTAACCCTGACATCACCTACGCAGGCTGATATCAGGCGTCTTTGACGCTCCATTTACGCTTGGCGACTGGATCTTTATCGCTCCATGGGAAATTGATCCATTCGTCGGTGTACTTCCATACATAATCGCATTTCACGATTGATTGCGACTTTTCATACAGCACCGCCAAGCGTGTGTCTGCGAGTTGACCTTTGCAAAACTCCAGCACATGCTTGAGTGTGTGCCCAGTATCAGCAACATCGTCAACGATGAGAACTTTTGAATCCTTGAGGTCAACCAAACTAGGAACTGGCGGAAGAATCATGGGAACCGCAAGGCGCTCATTGACACCGGTATAGAACTCAACGTTCATGGTGTAAGTATTCTTTACCGATAATGCATATCCAAGCGCACCTGCGGAAAGTAATCCGCCACGTGCAATTGCCAAAATAATGTCTGGCTCGTAACCACTTTCAGCAACTTTGACGGCAAGTTCTCGACTTGCTATTCCGAACATTTCCCAAGTCATGATTTCACGAATTTCGCTCAAAATTGCTCCCTCACTACAGACGACTTCTTGCCGCCAAATCTAGTTCATTGAGCCTGTTCGAACGGGCAGTGACGACACCCACTCAAACAGCAGTAACCACGATCGGCCAAAAACTTTGAGGTCATGACGGTGAGACCAGATGCTGGATCGCGATAACTGGGATTACCTTCGGCAACAGCAGCTTGATGTCGTGATTGAATTTCGCTAAAGCGTGGATGTTTTGGACTCAGGCGTATGACAAGTGCTACATCAATTCCATCTGGGCGAAGCTCGCTCATTGCAGGCCTCCCAGCATTGACCAATACTCTGGCCAGCTCTTTGACACCACATGCGAATCATTGATGACAACACCTGATGTGACCAGCCCAATCAATGCAAGCGACATGGCTATCCGGTGATCGTGATGCGTGTTCACCACGCCTCCGTGAGGCTGCGCGGGATAAACCGTCATACCATCAGCAAGTTCATCTACCTGCACGCCGAGCTCACGAAGTTCGTGAGCCAGATCGCCAATTCGGTCACTCTCCTTGTTGCGAATAAATCCAACCCCTGTAATCGTGGTTGAACTTTGCGCAAACGCCGCAACGACCGCGAGCGTAGGCACCAAATCAGACATGTCACGCATATCGATAGTTATGCCCTGTAGTGCCTGATCAGCAGATCTCGAAAGCACTATGTCATCTCCAGAGACTTCAACCGAACATCCCATGCGGACTAAAACTTCAACGAAGGCTGAATCGCCTTGCAATGACGACCGCCTAAGACCTGACACCACCACTCGCCCACCAGCAATTGCCGCTGCAGCAAGTGGGTAGGAAGCAGAGGATGCATCGGGTTCGACTTCGTACTGTGCGCCAACATAGTCACCAATTTCATATCGAAAAACGTGTTCGCCTTGCTCAGAAGGTGTGACTCCGAAACTCTTCTGAACTCCAACAGTCATATCGAGGTACGACTGAGACACCACTTCACCCTCGGTCACGATTGCGAGGCCCTGTGGAAGTTTGGGGGCAATGAGCATGAGCGCCGTAGTGAACTGGCTTGACGTGGTTGCAGCAATTCGAATGCGATCGCTTTTCTGTTTTCCACGTTTTACTGCAACCGGAAGAACGCCAGCACCATTGAGTGGTGAAACGTCAAGCCCAATGTCGTTGAGTGCTTGATGCAGATCGTGCATTGGTCGTTTTCGCAGCGCTTCTTCACCTGTGATGACCACCTCTCCAGCACGCAATGCACTTACTGCGGTAAGAAATCGAGCAGTGGTTCCTGCCAAACGAGCATCAATCACAATTGGAACTTCCTGCTCAACATCGATACCTGACGTGAATACCGCTGTATTACCATGCGTTTCTATCTGCGCACCGAGCAAAGAAAGTCCTGCGAGCATGGAGATTGTGTCATCACCTGTTGGCAAGTTGCCAACTGAACTTTTTCCCGAAGCCAGCGCTGCGCACACAAGCGCTCGAGCAGCAACGCTTTTTGATCCAGGAACACGAACAGTTGTGTTGATCTCTGCCCGAAGAGGAACTATCGCATGTGGCTGACTCGCACTCATGTCAGTTGCTGAATCGATGGCCGAAACCCTCGCGCGATCAGACCACCCTTAAACACATCTTGGCTAGCTCGATCAATGACCAGAACCAATATCCCTCGATCACCTTCGACTGAGTGAGCAACTTCGAAGTTCGCGGTGTTCACACCTAACTCGGCAGCCAAAGAGAAGATCTCTGCTGCAGCACCGGCACGGTCTGGGATGGGAACGCGAACCTCAACAACATCAAGCAAATTGCTTACGCGTCCTGGAAGATTTGCGCGAGCCACACGAGCGGTCTGCAATCGCTGTTGAAGTTCATCGGTTCTACCTTCATCCACGATTGCTCGCATTGCTTGTAATCCGCTGATCATTCCATCGAGCGCACCAACGATTGCTTCGCGGTTTTCTTTACATACATCAAGCCAAATAGCTGGGTGCCCAGACGCCACGCGCGTCATGTCGCGAAACCCACCTGCAGCCAAACGCAGAACTGCAACGTGCTCTTCTGCGTGATCATTTGCCAACGACATCAACGTGGCTGCCGTGAGGTGAGGTAAGTGGCTCACAATGGCAACAAGTTGGTCGTGACGCTCCGCACTGAGAACGACGAATTCGGCCCCAAGCTCCTTCACGATTTGTGCAACATGTGCGAAATTGGCGTCCGGAGTGTGCTCAGAAGGCGTCAACACCCACACTGCTCCCTCGAACAATGAGGCATCTGCGCCAGCAAGACCGACAAGTTCGCTGCCCGCCATTGGGTGACCAGCGACGAAACGTGGGTCAGTGATCTCGCGAACGATATGCGCCTTCACTCCGCCAACATCGGTGACAAGCCCCCGTGTAGTTTCGAGAGCACGCCTCACCTGGTCGACGACCGACGAGACCGGAGTGGCAACAAATGACAACTCTGCATCAGGGTCGATACCCCGTGCGGCGACTAATCCCAAACGAAGGGCTTCCTCTTCGGTGTTCGGTTGTACATCATTTCCCGTGACATGCCAACCTCGCGCCGTAAGCGCAGCGGCAAGAGAACCACCAATCAGCCCAAGCCCGAAAATGTTTGCTCGACGCTGATTCACAGAGCAATATCGTAACCGAGCACTACTCGGTGACTGCCTCTATTAAGAGTTTGACCTCGGCCTGAGTGAGATTGCGCCATTGCCCAGGAGCGAGTTTTTTATCCATGATCGGGCCTATGCGTGTACGAACCAAACGAACGACCGGATATCCAACGGCTTCACACATTCGGCGAATCTGACGATTCTTTCCTTCATGAATGACCATTCTTAAGACTCCCTCTTGCAGCCTGCTCACCTCTGCAGGTGCGGTCACGCCATCTTCCAGTTCAATTCCAGTTCGCAATCGATGAATGGCAACATCACTGACGTCAGCAGACGAGATGTCAACTTGAACCAGATATTCCTTTTCAAGCCCATACTTTGGGTGCGTGATGCGGTTTGTTAGTTCTCCATCGTTGGTGATGAGCAACAATCCCTCTGAGTCACCGTCTAAACGGCCAACTGGATACACGCGTGGTTCGGCTGGCACGAGGTCTACAACGGTTTCCCTTTTGTGAGTATCAATTGCCGTACTGATGACATCAACTGGTTTGTTGAGCAAGTAATAGACCAAGTCAGGTCGAACACCAACCGGTGCTCCATCAATTTCAACACGGTCTACATCAACATTGACGCGGCGACCAAGAACTGCAACTTCGCCATTGACCGTTACACGACCTTCGGCGATGATCTCTTCACATGCCCTTCGACTTCCCCACCCACGTTGAGCGAGAACTTTCTGTAAACGCTCACCCTCGTCGATCATTGAGCAGGTGGCGCAATTCGCAGACCTTGTTCAAGCGCCTCAACAACTGCGGCATCCGGAACAAAATCGGCAATTGGTGGCAGAGCCGACAACGACTCAATACCTAGTCGCTCAAGAAATAGCGAGGTTGTTCCAAACAAGACTGCTTGACCTGGACCATCATCACGCGAAGTTTCAGTGATGTAGCCGCGTGCTTGCAATGTTCGCATTACCGCGTCTGGATCTACGCCTCGAATTGCGGCAACTTGTCCACGTGAAATTGGTTGCTTGTAAGCAATGATCGCAAGTGTCTCGAGCGCCGCAGATGAAATGCGTGCCTGCTGGCTGTCCAGCACAAAACGTTCTACGTATGAAGCCACATCGTGATGTGACTGGAATCGGTAACCACCGGCAACCTTCACCAATTGGAAACCATGGCCGGCTTCTTCATATGCTGCTGCAAGACGTTCGCATAGCGCATCTACTGACGCAACTGAAATTTCAAGAAGTTGAGACAGCAAAGTTGGGTCGACGGGCTCCATTGCTACGAGCAGAATTGCTTCCAATGCCCGAACCGATTCTGCTGAAATATTCTCTTCGCTCATGAATTCCTCTTTGTCATCCTTCGTAATCATCAATCTGTAGAGCAGCGACGAATCCTGTGTCATCCCCTGCCGTCCATTGCACCTCAATGTCCCCGAAACGATCTGATTGTTCAAGCGTTACGCGCCCTTGCTTGTACAACTCGAGAATTGCGAGGAACCGCACCACGACCTCAATGCGATCATGAATTGCTTCGGTGATTTGCCGAAATGTCACCTTCCCCAACTTTGGAAGTGTTTCAAGCATTTCCATAAGCGCATCAGCGACGCTTGCGCGAATAGGAGCTACGTGGAACAGATCGATTGATGTTGGTGGTTTCGGTTGCGTTACACGCAAGTACGCACGCTGCAAACGCGCTGGAGTCACTCCATCAAGCATGTCGGGAAGCAAATCGGCGAAACGCTCGTCTGGTCCAGAGCGGCGAGGAAAACTCAAACTTGCTCGTTCTGTTAACTGACTAAACACCGCAGCAACATCTTTAAATGTCTTGCAATCAAGCAGACGGGACAACAGAAGGTCGCGCTCTGACCACAGGGCTAACTCTTCGTCCAGATCCATGTCTTCGCGGCCAGGAAGCAAACGTCGAGTTTTGAGTTCGACCAGCGTTGAAGCGATGAGCAAAAACTCCGTTGCGACATCGAGGTCCAGCATCTGCATACGCTGAATCTCTTCAAGATATGCCTCAACGATGCGGGTCAGCGAAACCTCGTGGATGTCTACTTCTTCTTTCAAAATGAGGTGCAACAGAAGGTCAAATGGGCCGTCATAAACCGGGGTCGCTACCTCATAAGCCATAGCTAGAGAATAGTTCACCGAGCCGAAATGTCCTGAGCCCGTTGAGTCACTTGCACTAGCGTTGCACCGTGGCTCGCGTACTTTCTTGCATTCAGCCGACAGGCGATGTTCACCTAGGCAACTATCTTGGTGCTCTCCGCAACTGGGTCTCGGGACAACACCACAACGACGTGTTCCATGGCATCGTCGATCTGCATGCCCTCACCATCACCGATAAGCCAGGTGTGCTCGGCAAAAACACTGTGGAGCTTGCGGCAATGCTTTTCGCAGTCGGTTTAGATCCGCAAGTCGCAACAGTGTTCGTTCAATCACATGTCCCCGAGCATTCGCAATTGGGATGGATTATGGAATGCACGGTGAGTTTCGGCGAGTTGAGCAGAATGACGCAGTTCAAGGACAAATCAGCGAAACGCGAAGCCGACTTTGTCTCAGCCGGGCTTTTCACCTATCCGGCACTACAAGCCGCCGACATCTTGTTGTACGACGCAGCGGAGGTGCCCGTTGGAGACGATCAACGTCAGCACATTGAAATCACCAGAGACATTGCCGTTCGTTTCAATCATCGCTTTGGAGACACATTCGTATTGCCAAAGGCAGTCACCCCTCCTGCAGGTGCTCGTGTTATGGACTTACTCGATCCAACAGCAAAAATGTCCAAGTCGTCGGAAACGGATGCGGGATGTGTCTACTTGCTTGACGCGCCGGCAGCAATTGAGAAAAAGTTCAAGCGAGCCGTTACCGATTCTGAAAATAGTGTCCACTACGACCGTGAAACTAAACCAGGCATTGCGAATCTGCTTGACATTTTGAGTGCAGTGACGGGAACCTCGCCCCAACAGCTTGCCGATCAATACACGCAATATGGTGCGCTAAAGAGTGACTGTGGAGCCGCAGTTGCTGCAATGCTCACACCAATTCAACAGCGCTACACCGAACTTATGAATGACAAGGCCGAACTCGGTCGTCTCTTGCGCATTGGCGCCGAGAAAGCAGGTGCTGTCGCCCAAGCAACTCTTGCACGTGCAAATACCGCAATTGGGCTTCTCCCGCGCTAAATATTGTCGGCTGAGTGAAACGCTGCGGCCACTTCTGGAGTACAAGTTTGATCTAGTACTGAAATCACATCAGCGTGAGATCCTGCGTGGCGAAGCATGGTGATTCCAATTTCTTCATGTTGGTGATATTGCGCAAATCGCATTGTTCGAGGCCCTATCACGGTTGCAGCCACGCGCATCGGCGTTGACAAATTGCTTTGAATTTTTCCAATGTCGTGCAATAGCACCCCAGCCCTAATTTCACGGGAGGCTTCCGGAAGTAACAACGCAAATCTTTGCGCAACTTCAACACTGTGACGACGGTCGGCAATGCTGAATTGATTCCATAAATTGAATTCACTTGCAGAGAGCGTTGATTCAACCATATTCAGTTCGTCTGCGGTGATGTCGTTGCGTGACCATGAGGATAGGAATCGCTTTACGAGGTGCACAAAGTGTTTCATGCCTTGGCTCCCGAGAAGCCGATGCGGGCTCGCGGGTGGGATTCCTTATACATGTCGAACAACACTTCATTATCAACTCGCGTATACACCTGAGTAGTGCTTACCGATGCGTGGCCGAGTAACTCTTGCACAATGCGAAGATCGGCACCATGAATCAACATATGCGTTGCACATGAATGGCGCAGCACATGAGGAGAGATTTCATCACCCACCTCTGCAATCTGGGCGTACTTACGTACAATCCCCCACGCAGCTTGACGACTCAGTCGCGTGCCGCGCGAACCAAGAAATACGGCATCAGCATGATCCCGCTTAGACCATTGCTCGGGTACCAACATCGCTCGTCCACCAGACCCAAGCCATTCCTCTAAAGCCGCTTTTGCATGGTTACCAAAGGGCACTATTCGCTCTTTTGAACCCTTACCGAACAGTCGCACCAGCTGAGACTCCATATCCAAATCTGAAAGTGAGAGTCCACAAGCCTCCGAAATACGGGCTCCAGTTGCATACAGAAACTCAAGCAACGCGCGGTCACGCAGTGCATATGAATCCACGCCCGTTACTGCTGCCAAAATTCGCGCCACCTCGTCTTCACTGAGGGCTTTTGGAATACCGCTCGGCACTTTCACCCCATCAACCCCCGAAGTTGGATTATCTGGTCGCAGTCGCTCCTCCACGAGATATCGATGCATCATTCGTACCGCGGCATACATTCGGGCGACGCTCTTTGCAGCTTTGCCCTCCGCACGAAGCGAGGCGATGAATCGCTCAATTACTGGCGACTGCGCAGAAATCACATCGCAGTGTTGCGTTGCCAGAAAAGACTCGTAACGCAGAAGATCCCGACGATATGCCTCTATGGTGCGCGGCGACCTTCCCTGCTCAATGGTCATCCAGGTAAGAAAACGCTCGCTGTATGTCAGCGACGACATTGGCAACTCGTTATGCGCGAATTGATGGAGTTGCAGTTGGCTCTGCGACTGTTGCTGATTTTTGCAATCTCGCGACTCGATGCTGCAGTGATGCGCCAATCAATTCGCGGAACAATGGGTGTGGACGATCGGGGCGACTCTTGAATTCTGGATGCGCCTGAGTGCCTACCCAGAACGGATGATTGGACATCTCAATGAACTCGACAAGCCTGCGGTCAGGAGAAGAACCACTGCACACAAACCCAGATTCTTCAAAGCGAGCACGATAGGAAGAATTGAACTCGTAGCGATGACGATGACGCTCACTCACCACTGCCTCACCATATGCGGCTGCAACTTTGGTTCCTGGCTCCAGCTGTGCGTAATAAGCACCAAGGCGCATGGTGCCGCCCATGTCCGTAACGTCTCGCTGATCAATCATCAGGTCAATGACTGGGTTCTGCGTTGTTGGATCAAACTCCGTTGAGTGCGCATCGGTGAGTCCAAGTACGTGACGTGCGAACTCAATGGTCATCACTTGCATACCCAAACACAGCCCAAGGCACGGAACACCATGTTCGCGTGCGTATTGCGCGGCACGAATCTTGCCTTCAACACCGCGAGCACCAAAACCTCCAGGAATGACGATGCCATCAAGCGTTGCCAACTGCTCTTCGGCAAGAAGACCTTCAACGTTTTCAGCCTGAATCCATACGATCTCAACATTGGCAGCATGATGGAAGCCGGCATGCTTCAAACTTTCCACAACCGACAAATACGCGTCATGGAGTTCAACATATTTACCAATGAGTCCGATGCGAACTGGTGCCGTTGATGCCTCTACACGAGCAACCACTTCACGCCAAGGAGTGAGATCAAGAGGAGCTTCGATGCGCAATACATCGCAAATCTGGGTATCAAGGCCTTCGTCATGCAGGATGAGCGGCAACTCATAAATGTTGCGTGCGTCAGCTGCATTGATGACGTTCTTTTGATCCACGTCACATTGATTAGAAATCTTGCGCTTCAACTGATCACTAATCGGCTCATCGCTACGGCACACAATAATGTCTGGTTGAATGCCACGCGAACGAAGTTCGGTAACGCTGTGTTGAGTTGGCTTTGTCTTCTGCTCACCGCTTGGTCCGATAAACGGAACCAAAGTGACGTGCACATAACACACATTGTCGCGACCAACTTCGTTGCGGAACTGGCGCACAGCTTCGAGAAACGGCAAAATTTCGATGTCGCCAACAGTTCCACCAATTTCGGTGATTACCACGTCGATGTCGTCGGTTGCTAGGCGCTTAATTCGGCGACGGATTTCGTCTGTTACGTGTGGAATTACCTGAACGGTGCGACCGAGATAGTCCCCTCTACGCTCGGCAGCAAGAACCGCCTGATAAATGCTGCCCGTGGTCGCATTGGATGAACGCGACAGATTTTCGTCAATGAATCGCTCGTAGTGACCAAGATCTAAGTCAGTTTCTCCACCGTCATCGGTAACGAATACTTCGCCGTGTTCGAACGGATTCATTGTTCCCGGATCGACATTGATATACGGATCCAGTTTTTGCATGGTCACGCGCAAACCGCGCATCTTTAACAATCTTCCAAGCGAGGAAGCGGTCAAACCTTTTCCAAGGGAGCTAGCAACGCCACCTGTCACGAACACGTGCTTTGGCATTTTTGCTCTCCGTCCGCTCTCTAGGTTCTGTCGACGAACCGTTTATCTCACGACGGGAGATAAGCATAACCTGTCGAGGTCTACCGCCGAGAACGCTTCGGGGTGGTCTGACTGCTGGCATCAGATTTATGACTATCCCGTAACAATTCACGAGCATGTTCGAGCGCCGTTGCCTCGGCAACTCCACCTGAGAGCATTCGGGCGATCTCAGCGACGCGTTCTTCCTCGCCCAACATTGCGGCCTGGGCATACGTCTTACCGTTGCGCACTGACTTAGACACCTGAATATGAGCATGACTTGCTGCGGCAACTTGAGGCAAGTGAGTTACCACCAGAACTTGGTGGCGCTTGCCAAGTAACGCAAGTGCTTGGGCAACGGCCACCGCGGCTTCCCCACCGATTCCAGCATCGACTTCGTCGAATACCAGCGTGTTTGGTCCAGTTGACAGAACCAAACGCAGCGCCAACATGGTGCGAGCAAGTTCGCCACCCGAAGCAACCTTGGTCAATGGCATGACCGGGGAGCCAGGGTTTGCCGCCAATAGGAAAACCACGTCGTCGCCCGGGTCTTGCCCCACCGAAACATCAATCACCGCATGAGCCATCGCCAATGTGCGGAGGTTTTTCTGCACTTCTTGTGCCAATGGTGCAGCACCGTCTCGACGAGCCTTACCAACAACTGCTTGAGCGGCTTCTAGTTTGCGCACCGCTGCTGCTCGTTCCTGATCGAGGGTTGCTGCACGTGCTTCAAAGGACTCAAGTTCTGCTAGCCGCGCTGCGCTTTCATCTCCATAGGCAATAACTTCCTGGAGCGAGTCGCCATACTTACGCCTCAAATCGACCAGGAGCTGTCTGCGCTGACGGACCTCATCGAGACGTGACGGGTTTTCTTCAATTGAATCAGCTTCGTCTCGAATGTCTGCAGAAATATCTTCAAGCTCACTTTGCAATGCTTTTAACCGTGACACGAAACCGGCGAATGGTTCCTTGTTGCTCAGCGCTGAAACTGCACTACCCAGGTTGTCGGTGGCTCCGGACTCCTCCGACAACGACGCAACTGCTTTCCACAGCGCCTCGCGATAGTTCACTGCGTCTGCAAGCACATCTTCCTCACGCGACAGTTGCTCGTCTTCATCAGCACCCTGTAAAGCCGCTTCAATGATTTCGTTTACCTGAAAACGCAACAAGTCAATCTCGCGCGCACGCATTCGGTCGTCGCCACCTAACGTCGCTAGCGCGGCATCAATTTCTGTTACTGCTGCACGAGCGTTTCGGAGCGGTTCAAGATCCACCTTGGCGTACGCATCAAGAGCTTCGCGTTGCGCCTTTGCTCCAAGCAAACTCTGATGAGCATGTTGACCATGCATGTCAACCAGATCAAGTCCGTGTTCTGCCAACTGACCAACTGTTGCTAATCGTCCGTTCACATAAGCGCGCGAACGTCCATCAAGTGGAATTGTTCGGCACAAAATAACTTCCTCATCGCCAAACACGAATCGGCCTTCAACGCGCGCTTCAGTAGCTCCTGGTCGAACCATTCCGGCATCGGCTCTACCGCCCACCAAGAGGTTGATCGCCTCAACAATCATGGTCTTACCAGCACCAGTTTCACCAGTGAGCGCTACCAGACCTTTCGACAACTGCAAGTCGAGTGTGTCGATCACTCCTAAATTTTCAATATGTAGCTCGGTGAGCACTATTCGTCTCCCAAACCAAACTTCGCCCGCACGATCTGGTGAAACTTCGGCTCCTTAAACAACCGGATAAAAATTGCCTGACAGGTATCTGGCGCATACACCACTAAGTCGTCTTGCGTGAGGCTCGCTACCCCACGACCATCAATCGCTAAATCAACAGGACGAGTTCCCACAACTTTGATGTGTACCGACTCATGTGGGTCGAGGACGAGTGATCGATCAAACAACATGTGGGGAGATACCGGCGTAATCAATAACGCGCGATGGCGCGGCGAAACCACTGGGCCTCGCGCACTCATCGAATATGCGGTACTTCCTGTTGGCGTAGACACAATGAGTCCATCCGCCGAATAACGGGCGAAGTCTTGTCCATTGATCACCAAGTCCAACCAAATGGTGTGACCTGATTGATGCTTTTCAAGCACAGCTTCGTTCAGTGCACGATATGAAACTGAAGCAGAGCGATCTGCCTTATGCAACGTGACACTCAACATCATGCGAGCGTCAATGACATAGTCAGTTCCTGATACGCCAGATTCCCACTTGTTCAATGCATCAATTAATTCTTCAGGATCGATTTCAGTGAGGTACCCGAGCGTTCCTACATTTACGCCAAGAATTGGCACCGGCGCGCCATCAAGCATGTGCACGGCGCGGAGCACCGTTCCATCGCCTCCAAGGCTGACAACTAGATCGGCGTCCATCGCATGACGAGGATTAGCAAGTTCTGAACAGTTCAGAGCTTGAGCATCGAAATCATTCATCCACAATTCGTGACCGCGTTGGTTTGCCCACAGGCGAAGATCGGCGAGCAGGACCGGTATTTCGGTGCGCGAATGATGGGCGACAACAAAAACGTTCGCCATTACCTACTCGAATCCCACATGATCACGCCTTAAACCTATACCAGACTAAATATTCAACGTTGCCCTCGGCACCGTGAATTGGAGATTCGATGCATCCGCGCGCCATCCACCCTTGTCGCGCAAAGGATTCGTTTACTTCCCCAATTACTCGGTCACGAATTGCTTGGTCGGCAATAACCCCTTGACTCTTGTCAACCTCAAGTTTGGTTGCCTCAAATTGGGGTTTCACCAAGACCACCAGGCTGCCCGAAAGCGACAGTCGCGCAGTAAGCGCTTGACTTACAGATTTCAAGGAAATGAACGATAGGTCAGCAACAACAAGATCGAACTCGCTTCGCAATGCATGTGGTAAATGCTGAATGTCATCTGTAAGTTGACGCACATTGAACGAATCAATAACAATCACGCGACTATTCGTTGCAATTCGTTCATGCATCTGAGACTTGCCCACATCAATAGCAATCACTTCACTTGCCCCGCGCTGCAGAAGACAGTCAGTGAAACCACCCGTAGAAGCTCCAGCATCAAGCGCGCGTTGATTACTGACATCAATACTGAAAGCAGTAAGCGCAGCGTCCAACTTGATCCCGCCACGCGACACGAATTGATCAACCGGTTTCACTAAGAGCTCATCCGAAGGTGCCACCTGTCGGCTATGTGTCATCACCACAGAGCCATTGGCAAGTACCACGCCTTCATCAATTAGCGCTCGCGCTGCATCGGCACTTTCAGCAAGTCCACGCTGAACAAGCGCGGCATCGACACGAATTCTGCGAGTACTCACGCTCTAGCGATACTTCTCAATAATGAAGTCGGCGAAAGCAGCCAAGTCACTTCCCTCAAAATCAACATTTTGTAATTCATCTTGTGTATGAGCCACGCCACTTCGTACGTGCGCGAAGTGACAACCGAGGGTCTGAGCAAAAGCGCCATCTGTTGACACTCGATCTCCCACCATCCACGAATCCGACAAATCGTTCACGCCAAGCACACTGCGCACCAGATTTGCCATAGGCGCGTACGGCTTTCCAGCAACCACTGGTTGTACACCACTGGCTGTTGCGACTGCAGCAACAATTGCGCCACCACCTGGGATAACTCCATTTGGCGTCGGATATGTGGCGTCATCATTAGTAGCGATGAATCGCGCACCGTTTCGGATTGATGCCGACAAACGCGTCAAACCTGCAAAATCGAACGTCCGATGAAATGCCACTACCACTGTGTCAACTTCAATATCTATTGGCAACTCAGGATCATCCGACCTGCCAACGAGGATTGCACCAGCATCTGATATGGCCTGCATTACCCCAGGACCACCACACGTCAACACGCGCTCTCCAGACTTCAACAGAGCTCCTGCTGATTGTGATGCTGTAACAACTTGACCAATAGCTGGAATTCCGATGTTCTCCAGAACAGTTGCCTGTTCTGTTGCCGAAGCGTACGAATTGTTGGTCACAAACAAAACTCGATGACCGGATTCCCTCAATCTGTGAATTGCATCGACTGAACCTGAGATCGGCTTGTGCATGAGCCAAACAACTCCATCTAGATCGCACAAAATTGCTGGCTTCAATGGCACACTGTAATTGTGCCTCGTTTTGAACCCTTTCAGGCGCTCCGTTATGGGAGCAATATTGAACTACGTGAAGTCTGTTCACCACCGTATGACGTACTCTCAGAAACCGATCGCTTGGCTTTGGCAAATAAGCATGAGAACAACATCGTTCACATTGACATGCCATTGGCGCCATCTGGAAGTGCCTACGAACATGCTGCATCGTTACTGACCCATTGGATTGGCAACGGCGTTTTTGTGCGCGACGATGTTCCGTCGTTCACCCTGTATCGCATGAAGTTCACCGACCCAACAGGCAAACCACGCAATGTTGTGGGAGTTATCGGAGCTCTAGAGGTAGTTGACGAAGGCGCTGGTGGTGTACTGCCACATGAACGCACCACCCCGAAGGCAAAAACGGATCGACTTGAACTCACCCGAGCGACAGACGCCAACTTGTCCCCTGTGTGGGGGCTCTCACTTGCCAATGGTTTGTCGAAGTTGCTTACCGAACCCGGTGAAGTTGTAGGCGGCCTTATTGATGACCTTGGAGTAACTCATAGCGTTGAGCGAGTAACCGACGACGCTCGTATCGCAGCCATTTCTTCGGCTATCTCGGGCCACCCCGTTGTCATAGCCGACGGGCACCATCGCTACGCCATCAGTCGTACCTACCGCGACGAAACGCGCGAACGCCTAAATAGCAAGTCCTCCGGCGCAGAACTCACCATGACGTATGTCAATGAACTTATTGACGAACAACTCAGCGTCGCCGCCATTCATCGCTTGTACGAAGGCATCACCTACAAGGAATTGGCTGCTGCGCTTTCACCATTTTTTACGATCACCGATGCAGACCCTGTTGGTTCAACAACCTTGTCGCAGATGAACGAACGCCGTTCACTGTGCCT
>JAPOKO010000019.1 GCA_029977615.1 bacterium | reverse complement strand
TTGCTTCACTTGTTGGTGCAGTAAACCTCATTACCACCGTGCTCAATATGCGCGCACCTGGAATGAAGTTGATGCGTATGCCAATTTTCACGTGGATGCAGTTGGTGGTGCAGTTCCTATTGCTATTCGCAGTTCCGGTTATCACCGTTGCGTTGTTCCTGTTGTCGTTCCAACGAAACTTTGGCGCTACGTTCTTTGACGTTTCTGCAGGCGCAGACCCACTGCTCTGGCAACATCTTTTCTGGATCTTCGGTCACCCAGAGGTGTACATCTTGATCTTGCCTAGCTTCGGTGTTATTTCTGAAGTGCTGCCCGTGTTCTCTCGCAAGCCGCTATTCGGTTATCCGTTTGTGGTGTTCTCGGGAGCAGCAATTGGATTTGTGGGTTGGGGTGTTTGGGCTCACCACATGTTCGCATCTGGACTCGGACCAGTTTCTGTTGCCGTGTTCTCCATTTCGACTATGGCGATTGCAGTTCCAACAGGTGTGAAGATCGTTAACTGGACAATGACGATTTGGGGCGGAAAACTCGAGTTCACGGTTGCCATGAAGTTTGCCGTCGGTCTTATTGTGCTGTTCACCATTGGTGGATTGTCGGGTGTGACGCACTCTATTGCTCCGTCTGACACGCAGCAAACTGACACGTATTACATCGTTGCCCACTTCCACTACGTGTTGTTTGGTGGCGCGATCTTTGGTTTGTTTTCTGGCTTTTACTACTGGTGGCCGAAAGTGTTTGGCAAATTGTTGAACGAAAAGCTGGGAACTTGGAACTTCTGGATGATGGTGATTGGTATGAACATGACGTTCGGGCCGATGCACATTCTTGGACTTCAGGGTCAACCACGTCGTATGTACCAGTGGACAGAAGCACGCGCAGGTGAAGGTTTCTTCAACTTGGCATTCTGGAATATGTTCGCATCTATTGGTGCACTTGTACTCACCACTGGTGTGTTGTTGTTCCTCATCAACATTGTGATCACAGCCCGCAATGGCAAAGTAGCGCCGCTTGACCCGTGGGATGCTCGCAGCCTGGAGTGGATGACCACCAACCCTCCAAAGGAACACAACTTCGACAGCATTCCTACGATTTCACATCTTGACGAATTCTTCCATCGCAAGTATGAAGAAGACGCAAACGGTCAAATGGTCAAAGTTAAGTCTGCAGAGCAAGTGATGAAGGAACTTGAGGACAATGCGGATGCGCACATTCACATGCCATCACCGTCGTACTGGCCAATTGTTCTTGCTGCAGGTTTGCCGGTAGTCGCGTTCGGCGTGATTTATTCCATTCCAATCGCAATTTTTGGCGGTGTGATCGTGTTGTTCGGTTGCTACGGATGGGCAATAGAGCCTTCCACTGCACCTGATGACGATTTTGATCCACCTGTAACAACAAAGGATGTGGTTCACGTTGGCTGAGCACGCAGTAATGACAGCAGATAGCCACGTCGATTCACACGGCGCGGCACACACGAGCACCGGTTTGTCGAACAACAAGCTGGGTATGTGGTTGTTCCTCGGTTCGGAATGCTTGCTCTTCGGTGGTCTGATTTCGACATACATGTTGTACCGTGGCCGCGTAGGTGAAGGTCCTCGTCCGTCACAAGTGTTTGATATTCCTTTCACCTCGGTCAGCAGTTTCGTGTTGTTGATGAGTTCGCTCACTATGGTGCTTGCAGTATCGGCAGCGCACAAGGGTGATGATCGCAACACCTACTTGTGGGTAGCGGTAACTGCGCTTCTTGGCGCGACATTTGTTGGTGGTCAGGTTTATGAGTTCACCGCGTTCTATAACGAAGGAATGGGCTTCACCACCAGCCTCTTCTCTTCAAGTTTCTATGTGCTCACGGGATTCCACGGAGTCCACGTCACTGTAGGAATCATCATGCTGATGTCTACGGTTGGCATTATGAAGCGATCCAAGGTGCCTGGCAGCAAGGCGGAAACAGTTGAAATGATTGGCCTGTACTGGCACTTCGTGGACATTGTTTGGATCATTATTTTCACACTCATCTACCTCATTCCGGCTTGATCATGACAACTGAAACGCATTCAACAACCGAACACGGCATGTCCAACGCGGGATACGTCCGTATTGCTGCAATTCTTGCTGCAATCACCGCGCTTGAAGTAGCGACGTACTACGTCGATCTCGGATCTTTGTTCTTGCCATCCCTGCTCATCATGATGGTTGTTAAGTTCATCATTGTTGTGAGTTACTTCATGCACCTGAAGTTTGACAACAAGTTGTTTTCGTGGGTGTTCTATGCGGGACTGATTCTGGCGCTTACTGTGTATGGAATCTTCCTCGCGACTTTCCACTTTTTCTCATAACTTGAAAATGTGAATGGCGAACCACGCATGTTCGCACTCGTAAATCCTGATCCGTGGAGGTTCCAGCTCCACATTGAAGTGTGGGTGTTGGTTATCGCTGTCGTTGCGAGTTATGTCTATGCCATTCGGTTCATTGGGCCCCGTGTTGTTACTGACGGCAAAGTAATCACACGAAAGCAGTTGTGGGCATTTATTTTTGGTGCGCTATTGCTCTGGTTGGCTTCAGATTGGCCTGTGCACGATATTTCGGAAGAGTATTTGTACTCAATGCACATGTTCCAGCACATGCTCTACTCATATTTCATGCCATCGCTAATGCTCATCGCAACTCCGAAGTGGCTTTACGATTTGATTTTTGCAGGTGTACGCGCACGTAAAGTGATCAACTTTTTAACGAAGCCAGTTATCGCTGGCCTGTTATTTAACTGCGTCATCATGATCACTCACATTCCTCAGATGGTGAATAGGAGTGTGTCCAACGGGCCGCTGCATTATTTGCTACACATTTTGGTGGTGACATCAGCGCTATTGATGTGGTCACCTATTTGTGGCCCAGATCGATCACGACATTTGGGGTACGGCGGAAAAATGATCTACCTCTTCCTCATGTCGGTAGTTCCTACAGTTCCCGCAGCATGGCTCACATTTGCTGAAGGCACGGTGTACAAGCATTACGACATTGCGGTGCGTGTGTGGGGGCTGTCGGTGACAACTGATCAGCAACTTGCAGGGGCAATTATGAAACTTGGCGGATCAATTTTCCTGTGGACCGTTGTTGTCGTGATCTTCTTCAGAAGATTTATCGGTAACTTTTTCGTCGAAGCAAGTTATGCAACTAAGGAAAAGGGCAGTAGCGGTTCCTAATTCCAGCGGAAAAATGTAAATGCGGAGAGTTGGGCTGCGATTGCCCAACCGAGCAACACCACTAGAGATGAAGTGCCATAAGTTGATGCTCCTGAAAAGACATCTCGCATGACATCGGCAAGCGCGCCAGATGGGGCCATTCGACCAACCCATTGCAGCCACGACGGAAGGTCCTGCAAGGGGAACACGATTCCACCAACCAAAAGCAGCACTAAATACAGCGCGTTTTGCGTGGCCAGGTTCACTTCGCCTCGCAAGCGTCCTGCCAAGGAAAGTCCGATTCCGGAAAACGCGAGTGTTCCGAGTGCGATGCCAAGTATCAACTTGGCAAGGTGGAGTTCACCCAGGTCAGCTCCGAAGAGGAAGGCAAGACCAACGAGCAGAATTACTTGCACCATTTCAACAACGAGGACAGAAATTGCTTTGGCCAACACAAGCCGTGGAACTCCTAGTGGCGTTGCCCCAAGGCGCTTAAGAACGAGGTACGAACGTTCAAAACCAGTGGCGATGCCAAGACTGACCATTGCGGTGGACATGATTGCCAAGGCGATGATTCCTGGTAGCAAAAAGTTGATACTGCTTTGATCACCTGTGGGAAGAATGTCGACGTTGCCAAAAAAGGAAAGCAACAGCATTGGGATTCCAAGAATGAGTAGCAATTGTTCACCATTGCGAGCAAGAATGCGAAGTTCGCACGCTAATTGAATACGAAGTAATTTCATGATGCGGGTTCCGCTGTGAGTCGCCTAAACACGTCGTCTAGGCGTTGCGATCCGGCCCCAATGTCACCGATGTCAACATTGTTGGCTTTTGCCCAGTCGGTGAGCTGAACGATGACTCGCGAATCACACGTGCCAGCAATAGTGAATTCGTGCTGCCGAGTTTGCTCAACCATAAACCCAAGAGTTGTTGATAGCGAATGTACGTCAATCAGTGAATTGGACCGGAATCGAATTTCTTCACGACCAGAACGCAGCTCATGCAGCGTTCCCGAAGCAACCACATTGCCACGATGGAATACCAGAACGTCATCGGCAATACGTTCTGCTTCGTCAAGTTCATGTGTAGCAACAATTACACAACAACCACCATCTCGTAATTCGCGAATGATGGAGCGAACCAAGTCGCGGCCATTGACGTCAATTCCCGAAGTCGGCTCATCAAGAAAAATGATTTCGGGATGAGCTGCAAGAGCAAGCGCCAATGAAAGCCGTTGCTTCTCGCCACCAGACAACCTTCGGTAAGTGGTGGTTGCTACATTGCGTAATCCAACGCGGGCAACAAGTGCATTGGCATCAACACCATTGCCGTATAGCGCGCAATACTGTTGCACCAATTCACCAACTCGTGCCGATGGATAGATGCCGCCATCTTGCAACATGATTCCCATGAGGCGGTTGAGTTGCTTGCGTTGGAGAAATGGATCCAGTCCGAGCACCTGTATCGAACCAGAGGTTGGCGCAAGAAAGCCCTCGCACGCTTCGATGGTGGAGGTCTTGCCAGCGCCATTAGGGCCGAGGATGACGGTGATGCGACCAGGTTGAGCCGTGAAAGAAACGTGGTCTACGGCGGTGACGTCGCCATATTTGATGACGAGTTGTGAAACCGAAAGGCCAACACTCGTAGACGTTTGCAATGTAGAACTCACGGCTCAACAGTACGCAAAGTAGGGCAGTGTCACGGGATCACACGGCTAGCCTTGTGTCACCGTGATTGACATTCGTTACCTTCGCAGTGATCCCGAAACCGTGCGCGAGCTGATGGCGCGACGAAATAAGCCTGAATTGATTGGACTGCTCGACGAGGCCCTGGGTTTTGATGGCAGAATGCGAGAAATTACCGCAGAACGTGACGCGATTCGCCAGCAGGTAAATGAGTTATCGAAACAGGTTGGAGCCCTCCGTCGAAGTGGCGACGACAAAGCTGCTGAAGGACTGCAGGCAGAGAGCAGATCGCTGGGTGAGAAAGAGCAGTCCCTCGCAGCAGAGACCGATGAGGTGACCGCACAACTCAAAGATGTGTTGCTTCGCTTGCCAAATATTCCCCATGCAGATGTTGTAGTGGGGTCGGATGACTCGCAGAACCCAATCATCACGGGTCCAAATAATTTGCCTGCAACTTTTCCTGCGCATCAACGTGTCGCTCATTGGGACACGGCGACGGCGCTCGGCATTCTTGATAACGAACGTGCAGTGAAAATCAGTGGAGCGATGTTCACCATGCAACGGGGAGCAGGAGCAACGCTTGCTCGTGCGCTTTGCCAGTACGCCCTTGACTGTAACGCGGATGCGTTTGAAGAAATTCGCCCACCTTCGCTCGTGAGCACGGCAACGTTGACTGCAACTGGTCAGCTTCCTAAGTTTGCAGATGACGCGTACTCAATGAGCAAAGACGATCTTTGGTGCATCCCCACAGCAGAAGCGCCTCTCACATCAATTCACGCTGGAGAAGTACTTGCCGAAGCCGACTTGCCAATTCGATACATGGCCCACTCGTCGTGTTATCGACGCGAAGCGGGTTCTGCCGGTAGAGATACTCGTGGAATGTTGCGTAGCCACGAATTTGACAAAGTAGAAATATTTTCAATCGCCACACCTGAAGGTGCACCGGCCATGTTGACAGAACTTACAACTCGCGTTGAACGCGTTATTGCCAACCTTGGCCTGCCATATCGAATTATTGAAATTTGTACAGGTGATATGGGGCAAAGCCATCACCGCAGTTTCGATGTTGAGGTCTATGCCCCAGGATGCGACGCGTGGCTTGAGGTCAGCTCAATTAGTTGGTTCAGCGATTACCAAGCACGCCGAGGCGATATTCGTATGAAGCGCACGGGACAAAAGGGAACCGAGTTTGCACACACTCTGAATGCGTCTGCTCTTGCCGTTCCGCGTGTGTGGGCCGCAATCATGGAGAACTTCCGCCAAGAAGATGGCTCGGTTGCTATTCCTTCCGTGCTCCATCCGTATATGCGTGGCACAACCGTCATTCACCCGAAATAGGCGCAATGTCTCTGCGTGATCGTCGTGTGCAGTATGAAACTGCAGGTCTTGAACGAAATGATCTAGACATCAATCCACTCGCGCAATGGCAACGTTGGTATGACCAAGCCGCAGAGGCTTCTGTTGCAGAACCAAACGCCATGACATTGTCAACGATTGGCATTGATGGTGGGCCAGATTCGCGCATCGTGTTAGTACGCGGTGTTGATGAGTCGGGTTTTGCGTTTTACACCAACTACAACAGCGCTAAGAGCAAGCAGTTAGTTGAACGCGCACAAGCTTCAGCAGTGTTTGGCTGGTTGGATCTCCATCGTCAGGTACGAGTGCGTGGAACAGTTACTAGGTTGCCCGATCACGTAAGTGATGAGTACTTTGCTTCACGCCCGCGTGAGTCTCAATTGGGTGCATGGGCCTCACCGCAGTCGCAACCGATTGCGGGACGTGACGAGTTGCTCGCCCGATTGGCTGAAGCTGAACAACGTTTTTCAGGACGCGATGTGGAGCGACCGCCACATTGGGGTGGGTGGGCATTGGCCCCGCACGAAATTGAGTTTTGGCAAGGCCGCCCGAGTCGCTTACACGACCGCTTTCGCTACACGCTGCAATCAGATGCTTCGTGGGTTATTGAGCGGCTGGCTCCGTAGAGCTTTCTGATGCATTCCACGTATGCACGGCGCGTACGAGTCCATTAATAAGCGATTGAGTATGTGGAGTGAGATGTGGACCTTCCCAATCCCACCACAACGGACTTGCGCCGCGCACGCGTGGAGGTAATTCAATCTGGACCCCATGGTTGCGAACGCGGTTCACAGGATTATCCATGTGTTGTCCGGCAAGATCACTAGGAATGCGACCTAAATCATCGACAACGTTGTAAGCAGGTAGCGCTGTTAGCAAGTGTTGTGCAACGTGTGTTGCTAAACCACGATTGCGACCGCCAAGCAGCAGGCTGGTGAAAAAACCTTGTCGACCAAAGCCGTGAATGGTGATGACCGTGTCGACGTGATTAATGAATCGTGACAGCGTTTCTGAATGTTGTGGGTCAATTCGATGTGACGGAACATGCCACTTCAACGACGCAGGTTGATGAATCCAGTAATACGAACTACCCGTTGCCTCTGCCGCATGTTGGGCAATGATGTCGGTAGCTTCTTCTAACCCGCCGCCGTGGAATGCCATAAAACCAAAAGTTCCGCGCAATTCGCATACCTCTTCAACGGAGGGGTGGGCAAGCAAGTCGGCAAGCATTAGCGGCGAGATCTACTTGCAAAATGCTTGATGCGATGTAGCCCAATGATCAATAGAGCTAGTCCAATGATCAGTGCGCAAATAAATGCAAGACGCGATGCACCTTGCTCCTGCAACCACAGTGAAACAGAGTTTTGCCAGTTCTCCACATTGGACACGACGTTGCCAAGTGAACTGCGCTCACGAATTGCTCCGTACCAGTACCAAGTGAGATACATGCCAGTAACGGCAATGAACCCTGCTGCAACCTTGTCCATGTAACGGAGACTGCGCTTCAATACTTGCGACATTCCTGTCTTTGCAAAAGCGAGTGTCACGGTAAGTGCAGTAACCAAAAGCGACATGCCAAGCCCGTACATGACAATGCTGATAACACCCGAAGCAAAGCCATTTGTGCTGATTGAACCAAGAATTGCTGTGGTGAGCAATCCGATAGTGCAACCAATGCTGGCAACGGCGTAGCCAACTCCGAAGACGAACATGGCTCGCGTGGAGTGATCTTTTTTAGTATTAGGAAGCGCAGTCGCAAATGAAGGCTTCCACCCAAACAACATGGCGATGCCTAAACCAATAAGCGCGATTCCAATCACAAAACCCGCGTATTTTGCATTGAGTTCAATCCATTGAGTAAACAGTCGCGAGATTGAACCAACAATCAGAAACACAGCAAGAAATCCAGATGAAACGGCAGCGCTTACTCGCAGTGCTCGTTGCAAAGGGGCTCGCGTAACACCTTGGTTGCCGCCATCAATACCCAAGAAGTACAGCAAATATGCAGGAAGCAAAACGAAACCGCATGGGTTTACCGCTGCAAGTATGCCAAGCATGAAACTGTAAGCAAAGTTTCCTTCAATCACGATGTCGGCAATGATCATGAAGCAAACCATTGATTAATTAGCGAAGCAAGTTTGTCAGAACTGATTTCGCCAGCAACTTGATCGACGATGTTCCCGCTGTTGTCAATAAAGAGGGTGCTTGGAGCAGTAACAACGCCAAGTTCGCGGATGACAGTTCCAGTCTGATCGAACACAATTGGGTAATTGATTCCGTACTTCTCACCAAAGGCCTTAGCCATTTCCGGCGAGTCATTCATGTTCAGTCCGATAAACCGAACATTGCTATGCGCTTGTTGTGCCTGTGCAAAGGCGGGAATCTCTCGCCGGCAGGGTTCACACGTGGAGTACCAAAAATTGAGAATGATGGGTGAGCCAACGAAGCTCTGCAAAGCGATGGTGTTTCCTTCAAGGTCGGTTACGTCAACATTGGGCAGTTGCTTGCCAACGACTTGATCGTTGGTATCGAGCGAGGGGTAGGGGACTTCGCCCGGAGTAGTCATTTGGGCATCAATTTCTGGCTCGCTACTTGCGCTCCATACCCATCCACCCACAGCGCTAATCGCGAGGACCGCGACGGTGATACGAAGGCGGGAACGAACGAAAGGCACAGAAGCAGGTTACCGATGGTGCTGAACCGCTTCGGGGCGCTGCTTCTGTGCCTTCTGACCGCTGAAATGTTCGTGGGGATTATGCAACGAGATGTGCGGGAATGGGAACTTCCTGCACGGCGGTGACTCGTACCGACTTGGAGACTGGTCGGCCACGTGGACGCTTAGTGGCACATACCCGACCCTCTTCGAGCAATTCACCGCCCCAGACACCCCACGGCTCACTGCGTTCTAACGCACCGCTGAGACAGTCAACTTTTGATGTGCAGGTTGAACAAATTGCTTTCGCACGCTGAATGTCTACAAACTCTTCCGAGAAGAACAAGTACGACAATGTGCCGTTGCCGTCGCTGCAGCGTTGTGCAGACAACATGATGATGTCGTCTTCGTGTTCAAGTGTGATGGTGGTCATTGCTCTTGCCTTTCTGTGTTGTATTGATTGGCTTCACGTCGGAAAACGCTCAGGGGGGAAATAAAAAAGCCGCTGGGATTTTTCCCAGCGGCCTCTTGGCGTTTTCCGACGTGAAATCTGTTTACGTCGGGACTCCTAAGAGGCCTTTGGCCGGACGCTTCGTGAAACCTTTAGTAAATTTCGCGACTCCGGCCTGCATATAAAACCAGCGTGACGCATTCGCGTTCACTGTTGTTACGGTCGAATACGCACGCGAGACAGCATTAACTGCCGACAGACGTGAAGCGAGATTGCGTAACAACATGGACTTGTAGCCAACCATGCCAAATTGCAAATAGCAAGCGATTTAACGCGAGTGCCACGAAGTCCAATGCTGGATAGGGTCAGAGAGCATGTGGAGGCCTCAAGAACCCGTACCATTGCCGCAGGCGGGCAGGACTTTTTCCACGACTAGGCGTGTGCGATTGGGTGACGTCACGCCAAAAGGCCGGTTGCGCCTTGATGCCACCGCTCGGTACTTGCAAGACATTGCTAACGACGACGCCGTAGATGGCAACTACCCAGACATACATGGTTGGGTGGTGCGTCGCACCGAAATGTGGGTGCATCAGTTCCCTACATACATGACCGACATTTCATTGACCACATGGTGTGGTGGATATGGGTCGCATTGGGCCGAACGTCGAACTCACATAGTTGGCGCAGATGGCGCGCGCATCGAAACCGCTGCGTTGTGGGTACACGTAAACATGCAGACGTTGAAGCCAGAGCCGCTTCCCGAAGGCTTTATTCCGTTGATTGCAGAGTCGAGTGGCGGAAGAAAAGTGCGTTCTAATTTTGTTGTCGGAAAATCCTTGCCCGAGTTAACTGCGCTTGATGCAACGAGTGAGCCATGGCCGGTTCGATTCGCGGACATGGATGCAGTAGGTCACATGAACAATGCTTCGTACTGGATTGCAGCAGAAGAGTACTTGTCGAAACATGGCGGACTGCGCGCGCCAATGCATGCTGTGGTTGAACATCATCTGTCGGTTGACCCGGGAAATGACATTCGCTTAGTCACGCAACACATTGATGATCGAGTGATCATTCGCCATGTTCTCGGCGACGACGCGGTTGCTGCGGTGACGCAGCTGGTGAAGTTGCCTCAGTAATTACGAAACGCGAACGTATTCGCGCACGCCGTTGCGAACAGTAAACGAAAATTCACCCGCAAGTCGCAAATGCTCAAGGTGCGCAAACGTTTCGCTGTCGGCCATGGTGCCTTGTGCGCGAGGCGAAAAGAGGTGGCCAGAAAACTCGGTCACTGTTGTTGGTCGGTCGAGTTCTGCTGCAGCAGTGCGCAACTTTTCAAGCCGACCTTGATGATGCTCTTTGATTTGTTCACAGCGAGTTGCAATGTCGGCAAACGGTTTTCCGTGAGCAGGTAGACAAATGCCAACTTGTGATCCAAACGCACCAACTTTGTCGAGTGAATTGAAAAACCCCGCGAGCGGGTCGGGATATTTGCTCATACCAGAAATGTGTGGGGTAATCGTTGGTAACACATGGTCGCCACACAGCATGACGCCGGTGTCTGCGTCGAATAAACACAGGTGATCTTCAGTGTGTCCGGGAGTGTGTATAGCCATCCACTTACGACGTGCAAGTGAAATGTATTCGCCCTCAGCAAGTCGCACTGTTGGTTGCGGAACTTTGAACAGTTGTGGCAACACGCGAAATGCGTTGTAATACATTTTGCGACGGAGCGGCAGTTGGTATCCAGGTCCACCCCACGGTGTTTCACCTGTTCCTCGTTTGTGCCGAGCGGCAATTTCCACGTCTACGTCATCGGGTTCGTTTGGGTCGAACCACAGGCGGAAGCTTTGGTGGGTAATGATGTCGGCCCCCGTAGCGGCGCGCAGGCGGGCAGCGCCCCCAAAGTGGTCGGGATGGCTGTGTGTAACCACAATGGAGTGAACGCGCTTCAGAGGCACTCCTAAGGCCCGTAAACGGGCGTTTATTGCCCTCCAGTTGGCCTTTCCAGGCAATCCGGGGTCAACCACGGCAACCCCTCGTTCGTCCTCAAAGACGTACATGTTCACGTGGCCAAGGCCGGGCATATCGATGGGCAGTTGGGTGCGGTAGATGCCTGTTGCAACTTCAGTGATTTCATCCGTAGCCGGAACTTGTTCCTGCTTAGTGAACGCTGGCTTGGACATCGCTGTCCACAGTAGTTGGGTTACTCAGGTTTTAGCGGGGTGAACACTCGTTCACGGTAGAACGCCAGCTCATTCACGCTGGCGCGAATGTCATCTAATGCTCGATGTGTTCCACCTTTGTTTGGACGCTCAAGCCCGAGCTTTGGATACCAGCGTCGAGCAAGTTCCTTAATTGTTGACACATCAACTGATCGGTAGTGCAAATAGTTTTCAATCTCGGGAAGATATTTCGCAAGAAAGCGACGATCGGTGCCGATGGAATTTCCACACAACGGGATGGTGCGCGCTTCTGGAATGTGTTGACGAATGAACTCCAAAGTTGCTACGCCAGCTTCTTCCAACGTGATGGTGCTCGACTTAATGGCCTCAAGCAAACCTGACTTGGTGTGCATGTCGACCACAATTTGGTTCATGCGAGCCAGCACCTCGTCTGACTGATGAATCACTAGATCGGGGCCTTCGGCGATGATATTCAAATCGTCATCGGTAATGAGTGTGGCGATTTCCACGATGACATCGGTTTCAGGCTCAAGGCCAGTCATTTCGAGGTCCATCCACACCAGCACGCCATGCAATCTAGGCGTAATCTCATGCAATGTCTAAAAGTGAGATTGGTGTCCAGATCCAACGATTAGATCCTGATTTGCCATTACCCGTGCCAGCACATCTTGGCGACGCTGGACTCGATTTGTACGCGCGCGAAGACGCAGTCATTCCTGCGCGTGGAGGCAGGTTGCTCATGCCAACAGGTGTTGCTGTTGCAATTCCACATGGATACATGGGGCTTGCAGTTCCACGCAGTGGACTTGCACTCAAGCACGGCATCACGTTGGTGAACACACCTGGAATCATTGATAGTGGTTATCGAGGCGAACTCAAAGTGGTCATGATTAACACCGACCCAGAACTCGATTATGAGGTGAAACGCGGAGATCGCGTGGCGCAGTTGATTATTTCTCGCTACGACAATGTGACGTGGACCGAAGTGACGGAATTAAGTGGTTTTGATCGCGGCGGTGGGTTCGGCCACTCTGGTCGCTAATTAGCGTGCAGATGGCCCGCGACTGAGCAAAACACCAGTCGATTCGCACTGAATAATCTCTGCCATATCTACGCCAGCAATGTCGTGAAATACGTGATGGTTGTCTTCGCCGCGGTATTTCACAATGCCCTGCGTAGTGGTGTCTGAACCCGAAAAATGCCACGGACTATTTGGAATGCGCACCGTTGAATCACCGCGGTCACTCACGTTGATGATCGCATTGCGTTCAATAGCCCAATCGGTAGCTGCAACCTCAGCAACACTGCGCAGTCGACCAACAGCCAACTGATTCCTTGCCAAGCGTCGTTCAATTTCATCGGTGTCAGGAACGGTAAGGGCCCATGCGCGCAACAAGTCCATCAACTCCGCAAAGTTTTCAAGTCGCTCAGGAATATCGGTGAAGCGAGGGTCACTCAACAACTGCGGTTGTTCCATTGCCGCAACGAAATAGTCAAACGTTCCGCGTTCTGCGGGATGACCGCTGACCACAACTTGCGAACCATCGGCAACGGTGAGCACGGGGTAGTCGGCTGGTTGAAATGAACGAATGGATCCTGGCGGCACTGGCTTGTCCCACAACTGATTGTGTGCGTGTTCGTTTACGTACAACATGGTTTCAGCCATGGAGATATCAATGTATTGACCAACCCCTGTGTGCTCACGCTGATACAGCGCAGCAAGAATCGCTGATGACGTTTCAAGTGCGGTGTACACGTCGCCATGACTATGCGGATCGTTTGCATGTTCGCGACGTTGCGCGTCGCCTTGATGTTTGGTGATTCCAGTTTCGGCATTTACTACTGGTGCATATGCACGGCGACTTTGCCACGGACCAGATGCTCCATAACCACTAATTGACGCAACGATAAGTCGGCTGTTTGCTTCCATCATGCGTTCGGTGCTGAGACCAAGTCGGCTCATGACACCAGGACGAAAGTTTTCCACCACAACATCACAAAATGGAATGAGACGCATGATCAGCGCGGATGCCTCGGGCTTCGCTAAGTCGAGAGAAATGTTTTGCTTGCCAATGTTTTGCTGAATGAAATAGCTCGACAACGAATTCACTCGTGGTTGAGCAAAGCGCGTGAGGTCGCCTTCGGGTGGCTCAACTTTGATGACTTCTGCACCCAAGTCGGACAGCATGCGAGTGGCATGTGGGCCAGAGAGCACGCGGGTGAAATCAAGCACGCGAATGCCTTCGAGTGGGCGTTTGCCCCCTGTTTGCTGGGTATTTGTGCCTCTAGTCAAGGGTTACGCCAAGGGTGCGCAACGCAAGCGATGAGTACACCGACATGCCGGTGATCATGGCGTCTTCTTCAAACATCACGCGGTTCGAGTGGTTTGGTGCAGCGGTGCGGAAGTCTTTGTTGTGTGGTGTTCCGCCAAGGAACACCATGGCGCCAGGCTTCTTTTCCAATACGTAACTGAAATCTTCTGCACCCATTACTGCGTGTGGCATTCGCAGCGCCGCATTGCTACCTACAATTGCTTCAGCAACGTCGAGTGCGAAATCTGCAGATGGTCCGTCGTTCACCGTTACTGGATAACCAAGTTCAACTTCAACAGTTGCTTCCATGTCGTGTGCCGCAGCAATACCTTCCGCAACACGCTTAATGCCATCGTGCACTTTCTTGCGGGTTGCTGCGCTCATTGCGCGAATCGTTCCTTCAACGCGGGCAACTTCAGGAATTACGTTTGTTGCAGTTCCTGCAATCAACTTGGTGACCGTGATAACTGCTGGGTCCCAAATTTCAACTCGTCGAGTAACAAATGCTTGCAGTGCGGTCACAATTTCGCAGGCAACAGGAACAGGGTCAAGTGTGCGGAAAGGTTCTGATGCGTGACCGCCCTTGCCTTTCACTTCAATGCGTAATACATCGCTTGACGCCATGATGGGTCCGCCCTTGGTGCCAATGAATCCGGCAGGCAAAGAGGACGTGATGTGCAATGCATATGCAGCAGTAAGTGGTGATTCGCTTCCATCGCGATTCGGGCCAACATCGAGGATGCCTTCATCCAGCATGTACTCAGCACCGCCGTACCCTTCTTCGCCGGGTTGGAACATAAACAACACTCGACCAGGAAGTGTTGCTTTGCGTTCGCTCAGCATTTTCGCCGCACCAGCGAGCATGGCAACATGCGTGTCGTGACCACATGCGTGCATCACGTTGTCAACTTTTGATGCGAAATCAAGTCCGGTGTCTTCAGGCATGGGAAGCGCATCCATATCGCCTCGCAACATCACGGTCGGGCCCGGCTTGTCACCAGTCAACATTGCGGCGATACCGCTTGTTGTTTTGTGCAGAGTGATGTCGAGTGGAAGTCCGTCGAGTGCTTCTAAAACGCGCTCGCGGGTTTTCGGAAGATCAAGACCAATTTCTGGCCACACGTGCAGGTCGCGACGAATCGAGCGCGCGTATTCAAGCATTCCTGCGGCTTGCTGTTGAACGCCAGTTGCTTTGCCATGACGCTCAATTGCCGGCTGTGAAAGTGGTGTTGTAGCCATAGGGCAATGGTACGCAACTAAGGCGAATTGTTTACGATGGGTGCATGCTGACCGTGGAATTCACCATTGAACCATTCATCGAAGGTGCGCCGGGGGCGCATGTGACAGCAGCAGTTGCCGCGGTCGAAAAGCGAGGTCTCATTGTTGAATTTGGGCCGTTTGGCTCTTCGTTCTCCGTACCGAAATCGGAATTGCCAGAGGCCATAGCCGACTTGATGCGTGCTGCATATGCAAACGGAGCAACCTTTGTCAGCGTTGACGTTGGGACCATTGAGGATTCACTCGCATGACGGTTCCCCATGATCACCCCATGGTTGTTGCTGCGAAACCTTTGATTGACGCAGTTGGGGCATCGCTTGTTGCAGTCGACAAAATTTCGGCGGGTGATATTGAATTGAAGTGGGAAGGCGCTGTAGTTGCCGGAATCAGGCTGCCACCACTGCACGGGGCGCTTGATCGAATTATTGAAGTTGTTGAACGCGAGTTAGGCAGCAAGTTGTCTGAACTTTCGCGCAATGACAAGCAAAAAGCAATCCGTTTACTCGACGAACAAGGCGCTTTCATATTACGTCGCGCGGTTGAAGATGTTGCAGACGCTATGAAGGTGTCGCGCATCACGGTGTACAACTACCTGAATGCCTTGCATCGATAACCATGTTTGATGTTGTGGCATTTGATGCCGATGACACGCTGTGGTTTAGCGAAGACTCATTTCGCAAATACGAAACGCAATTCGTAGAAATCGTTGCACCATATGTCCCCGTAGGGGTAGATATCAAGGCAGCGCTTATTGCCACAGAGCGAAAAAACATTGACGCCTACGGCTATGGCGTGAAATCTTTTGGACTTTCATCTATGGAAGCGGCGATCACACTGTCAAATGGTGAAATACCGGCTGTTGAACTGCAAAAGATTCTGCACGGAGTTCGCGAACATCTCACCGAACCGGTTCGAGTGTTTGATGGCGTTGCAGAAGTGCTCGCTCAGGTGAGTTCACAATTTCGCACCATTTTGATTACGAAAGGCGATCTTGCTCATCAAACACGAAAAGTTGAAACCAGTGGATTAAGCCATCATTTCGAACACGTAGAAATTGTGTTGGAGAAAGATCCAACCACCTATGCGCATGTGTTGAAGAGTCTTGACATCAACCCGGAACGGTTTTGCATGGTGGGCAATTCCATGAAGAGTGACATTCTTCCCGTGCTTGCCATTGGCGGATTTGGTGTGTATGTGCCGTACGAAATTTTGTGGGAACTAGACCACGCAGAACACCCAACAGCAAACACCGATCGGTATGTGGAACTAGAAACGCTCAGCCTGGTGCCTGAGTGGTTGGCGCAACAGAGCAAATAGCCAGTATTTACAGCTTTCTGAGGTGAACTTCGGTCACGCGGTGATCAGCGCCTTTTTGCATGACTAGCGATGCACGTGAACGAGTTGGCGCAATATTCTCGCGCAAATTCTTACCGTTGATTTCTCTCCAAATTCCCCGAGCTACGGCTTCAGCCTCATCGTCGCTGAGTGCGGCAAAGTTATTGAAGAAGCTCTCTGGGTTTTGGAAAACGGTTTGGCGCAAAGCAAAGAATCGTTCAACGTACCAGTTCTCAACGTCTTGCTCATTGGCGTCAATGTAAATTGAAAAGTCAAAGTAGTCGCTCACAAATTCTGCTGAGTCGGTACCTACTTGCAAAACGTTCAATCCTTCAACAATCAAAATGTCGGGACGATTAATAATTACGCTGTCGCCCTGAACAATGTCGTACACCACGTGGCTGTATACAGGTGCAGCTACATCGCTTGATCCCGCCTTCACTTCACGCAAAAACTGCACCAAACGTTTGGTGTCATAACTTTCAGGGAAACCCTTGCGGTTCATGATTCCGCGCTCGTTTAAAACGGCATTGGGGTGAAGGAACCCATCGGTGGTGATGAGCTCGACGCGTGGGTGCTCTGGCCAACGGGTAAGAAGAGCCTGCAAAATACGGGCAGAAGTGCTCTTTCCTACGGCGACACTGCCTGCAATACCAATGACGTACGGCATCTTTGGCGCAATGGCACCTAAAAACGTTGCAGAAACGCGATGCAAGTTTTGCGTCGCGCTGACATACAAGTTCAATAGGCGAGTAAGTGGCAAGTACACAGCAACCACTTCTTCAAGGTCAATGCGGTCATTAATTCCACGAAGAGCTTCGAGGTCACGTTCGTGCAATGTGAGTGGTGTTTGTGCACGCAACTCTGCCCAATCGTGGCGATCAAATCGTAAATATCGGTCTACGTCAATGGCGTCAATCATGAGTGAGTTACCTCGAGATTATTAACGATTCCAGGGTGCAAACGGTGAAGCAGCACCAATGCCGCCAGTCAATACATCAACACCAGTTTCAGTAACCAACACGGTGTGTTCAAATTGTGCAGTTCGCTTGCCGTCTGCGGTTACTGCGGTCCAGTCGTCTTTCCACATGCGATGCTGGTAGGTGCCGAGTGAAATCATCGGCTCAATCGTGAATGTCATGCCAGGTCGCATGATGGTGTTGTTGCTCTTGTCGTAGTAGTGCAACACCTGAATATCGGTGTGGAATTGCTCGCCAATTCCGTGGCCAATAAAGGCACGAATAACGCCCATTTGGTCTTGTTTTGCTCGAGTCTCAATGGCTTTACCAATGTCGCTCAATGGGCGGCCAGGCACAACGGCTTCAATTCCACGCCAAATGCATTCTTCGGTAATGGAAATGAGGTCGCGACTCTCTTTGTCAATTTCACCAACCGCAAAAGTTGCATTGGTGTCGCCGTGAACGCCGTTCATGTAGCACGTGACATCGAGGTTAATGATGTCGCCTTCTTGTAAAACTCGTGAATCGGGAATGCCGTGGCAAATCACTTCGTTCACCGAGGTGCACACGCTCTTTGGATAACCCGAGTAATTCAGAGGACTTGGGTACGCACCGCGCTCGATGCACAAGTTATGTACGTACACATCAATTTCATCTGTTGTAATTCCTGGACGAACAAACTCTCCTGCAAGGCGCAGTACTTCTGCAGCAGCAGAACACGCAATGCGCATGCGCTCAATAATTTCAGGTGACTTCACTGCAGATTCTTGCCAGCGCGTGACCTTTCCGGTCTCTGCGTACGGCGGCTTCACAATGTGATCAGGCACGCTCAACATAGGGCTGACGATGCCTGGCTCAATGCGACCCTCTGTCGTTTTGTGACAACGCTTGTACTTGCGGCCACTGCCACACCAGCACGCATCGTTAGCTGCGGGCAGGACTGCGGGCGGCTGAGCGGCTGCTGGGTTATTCACGCTTACAAGGCTACGGGCTATATCTGGCAAGCAAAGCAACCAAATAACCCTTATGTCATTTGATTCTTTTTCAATTCAATTTGGAATCTGGATTGTGTTTCCGCAATGATCGTTGCAAATACACATCGCACCATCGGCGGATTGATAGCGATCAAGGGGGCAACCGTGTCACAACGGATGATTGACTCCTTGACGAGATCAAGGGTGCTCAACAGTTCGGACAATGTTGAGATAGCTCGTGATTTCGATCAAGGTGAACGGAAGAAGAAGCGTGTACCAGATATGGCGGTTGGCATTGCGCTAATGGCCCTCGGGATCATCGGATCCATGTCTGTGTATCGCTCTGCATCAGCGACTGTCTCGGTAGTAGGAGTGGTTCGTGATTTGGATCGCGGGCGGGTGATCGAAGCCAGTGATCTACAGGCAATTCGAATTTCACCTGAGTCTGCTCAGTTTTTTGTCGATACGAGCAACGCTGGTTCATTGCTCGGTAAAAGTCTCACAGTTTCTGTAAATGGCGGCTCCCCACTTTCAGAAAGCATGGTGAGCAGTGCATCTCCACTCGGACTTGATGAGGCTTTGACTTCTGCTGCGGTACCAATGGGAAACATTCCAGCGAATCTTGCAGTAAATGACAAGGTGCGGCTTGTGCTCACGCCGGATGTGACAATCACCAACGCTTCGCCTCCTTTGCTGTTTGATGAAGTGGTCACTATTTCAGCAATCGAACAGTCAGACGAGATGAACAGTGCGGTAGTTGTTACTTTCCGCGGACCACTTCGACTATCGCTTGCGATTGCAGGTGCAGGTAATGTGCGCATTTCGTTGGTGAGCGAATAGTCGGATATCGATGTGAATGCAAACACACACTCCGCATCTGATCTTGCGAATAGACGGATACGTGAAGCTTTAGCTACCCGTATTGGAGAGGCACTTGCTGATGAACGATTAGACCGGCAGAACAGGGGAGATACGTATCTCAATGGCAACTCTGAAATGGATTTTGCGCGGCAGGTTTCAGCAATGGAGTGTGCTCGATTGTCAGCATCGCGCAGGCAAGAAGGTCTTCCCGCATTAACTGAAATCGAAGAGCAGTTACTTACGAGCAGAGCAATTGATCAAGTCCTTGGTATGGGATTACTTCAACAAACTCTTGACGACCCCGAGGTGAGTGACATTCATGTTCGAGGGAATTCTCCGATATGGGTAAAGCTGCGGAGTGGGGCACGAGAGTGTCGGTCTCCAATTGTTGATCATGATGACGAACTCGTAGATCTCATTAGGCGAACCGCGGTTCGGATGGGACGCAGCGAGCGTCGATTTGATGCAGGATCTCCAGAACTGAATTTGCAACTTGCAGATGGATCTCGACTTTTTGCAACGATGGATATTTCGTCTCGGCCAAGCCTTGTCATTCGCAAACACCAATTTGAAATTTCGTCTCTTGAAGACTTAGAGGCGCGTGGAATGATGTCGCAGGGAATAGCCGAGATGTTTAGAGCCATGGTTCGTTCGCGTCGCAATGTGATTATCGCTGGGGGAACTGGATCTGGAAAAACCACATTGATGCGCGCATTGATTAACGAGGTACCACCTGAAGAGCGAATTGTAACGATTGAAGATGCGTACGAACTTGGCCTTGAAAGATTTGAGCATTTGCATCCAGATCATGACTCGCTTCAGTCACGCCCAGCCAATATTGAAGGCCAGGGAGAAATAACACTCGCTGATCTCACGAAGATGGCCCTACGCATGGACCCCGACAGAGTGATCGTTGGAGAAGTACGTGGCGCCGAAGCATTTCCAATGTTGATGGCGATGAGCCAAGGGAATAACGGCTCGATGTGCACATTGCATGCCGATAGCACGCGGTCAGTATTTCCAAAACTTGCGGCGTATATGTCGATGTCGTCAACTGCGCTACCAATAGAAACCACCAATCTCCTCATAGCGAGTTCAGTGCACTTTGTAGTTCACATTGAGGTTGTGCGAGGCCAGCGAAGAGTGAGCTCTATACGAGAGGTAGTTGATTCAGATGGCTTGACCATCATGTCAAACGAAGTTGTGAGAAACCTTAATGGAACCGTTGGCATTGGGTATCCGCTGCGCGAAGAAACACGGGAATTATTCGAAGAATGTGGTTTCCGTGAAGAGATGCTGCGATGACAGAGTTAACTGTTCTCTTGAGCGGAGCAATGTTTGGACTGGGGCTTTTTCTGCTCCTCTCCGAGCACGGAAGTCGGACAACTTGGCCAGTACTTACAGCCTTTAGGGCTTATCAATTTCGATTGGCACAAACTGCTATTCCAATTGCCTTTGGAGTCACCCTGATGATTACGGGATGGATTGTGGTTTCGGTCTCGGTTGCAGTACTTGTTTTTGCGATTCCAGGAATTGGCAGGCCATACATGCAGACCCGAAACGAGCAAGAACTTGTAGATGGCATAGCTACATGGACCGAGCAACTGCGAGACACTTTGGCTGGGGCACACGGACTTGAACAAGCAATTGTTGCTACATCAATCCACGCCCCGCTTGTACTGCAGACCCAGGTAAAGAAACTTGCGTCATTCATCGGTTATGGACCATTAGAAGACGGACTCCGTCGATTTGGAGACGACATGAATAACTCAACTGGCGACTTCGTGGTTGCAGCACTAGTCACTGCTTCTCAACATCAAGCACGTGATCTTGGAATGCTTCTTACACAGATTGCCCAATGTGCTCGAGATGAGAGCAAAATGCGCAGTCGAGTCTGGGTGGGCAGAGCAAGAACCAGAAGTGCGGTAAAGATTATTGCAACCGTAATTGCAGTATTTATCGCAGGGTTGTTCACGTTTAACAGAACATATCTACAACCCTATTCATCCATCCAGGGCCAGATTGTTCTTTCAGCAATCCTTGCGGTCTTTGCATCGTCGCTTTCACTCATGCAAAGTATGGCGAAGATTATTGAACCCGAGCGATTTGTTCGCCGACGCACGGTTGTTAGCAAATGATTAGATCGGTTTTCTTCGGAATCCTTCTTGCAATAGGAGCTACCTTCTGTATTGTTCCTTTGCTTGTAACCCAAATTCAATCTGCGATCAAATCCATGATTCGCAGGAGTTTGAACGCTATTCGACTGAATACGGGTACTCGTTTGAAACCTGACCTTGTTATCTGTGACATTGACACTTCGTCATTAGTTGCAAACAAATTGACAGGAACGGTAATTGGTTTTGGCGTATCAGCATCTTGTCTAGTTCTCATGCAGACTGCTGGGATAGCAGTTTCGGGTGGAATGAAGTTAATTACTCCACTTGTTGTTGGAACTTTTGGTTTCGTATACACAGAACACAAGATTCGACAGATGTCAAAGGCGAGACGCCGTTCATTTCTGCACTCTTTTTCTAGTTTTCTTGATCTCACCAACATCTTGCTTGCAGGCGGCGCAGGCACGGAAACTGCTCTTATTGCGGCGGCAGAATCTGGAGACGGCTGGTCGTTCGAACAAATTCGCCGTGCGCTGACCGTTGCCAAAAGTACGAGAACTTCGCCCTGGAATGAACTTGCTCGGTTGGGGGAAATGTATTCATTACCTCAAATCAAAGAAATTGCCGGATCAATCCAACTTGCCGGAGAACATGGTGCGCGCATCAGAACCTCGTTGTCGGCGCGTGCGGAATCTTTGCGGTATCGGCAAATGAGCGAAGTTGAATCATCGGCAAACTCCGCGACGGAACGCATGGGACTTCCGATGGTGTTGCTCTTTATTTCGTTCATTGTCCTAATTGGATACCCCGCAGTTTCTCAGGTGATTGGGGGCCTCTAACGCAACACATTTGATTTGATCAAAACGAACCTAATCAATAAAGGAGAAAACGATGTCAATTCAGAAAATGCAATTTCAATATTTGTGGACCAGATTTCTTGCCTCGCGTGAGCGAGATACGGAGTCTGGAGAAGTGAGCGCAACGACGGTTGTCATGGCTGCTGCGCTCATTGCTTTAGCGATCACTGTTGGGGCGACAATCACTTCACGTGTACGTGACAAAGCAAATTCTCTCGATCTTGGATAAATCCAAGATGGAACGCGGCGAGACAACAGCACAGGCGGTGTTAGCAGTGCCTGTGCTGTTGCTGGTCTTGCTTCTTGGAGTCCAGATATCAATGTTTTTTAATACTGCTCAACTAGCTTCGATTGCTGCACAGGATGGGGCGATCGCAGGCTCGGTACATGGGGGAAGTGAAACTCTGGCAATTGCAGCTGCTATAAAAACCACGGCAGAGCAAAGAGTTTCAGAAGCGAAAACTCCAGATGTTCAAATAGACAACGGGGTAATTGAAGTCAAAGTGATTTTGCACGTTCCCTCAGTGGTTCCCTTTTTTACACCCTCTGTTTCCCGATCAGCCTCCGAGCCCTTGGAGCGATTTGTTCTGGAAGTTGATCGATGAAGAACGATCGAGGAAGTTTGACAGTTGAAATGGTGATTCTTACTCCCGTGCTCATGTTTATGGTGCTCTTTGGAGTTCATGTCGGTCGTCTAAGTGAAGCAAAAGTGCAAGTTCAACATGCAGCCGACCAGGGCGCCCGCGCGGGATCGATAGCGGCCAAGTCAAAAGTGGTTTCTGCAGCAACAGTTGCTGCAGAAAACGACTTGGAACTTGCAGGAGTCTCATGCACAGAGGTTTTCGTTGAAGTTGGACTGATTACAACTGGTTTGACAAATGCAGTGCGAGTTCAAGTTGATTGTGATGTTCGCATTGATGGAACCGAACTACTTGGGTTGCTTCCAGATCGAGTGCATGCTTCGTCTATAGAAGTCATTGATGAATGGAGAATTCCGTGAGTGGCAATAGACGCTACGAACTCGGTTCAATCTCTGGGTTCGTGATGGTGCTTTCAATGACTTTCGTCGCTTGTGCAGGACTCGCCTTTGATGGCGGAAGGATGATTGCAGCCCGAGCTGAAGCTACGGATGCAGCAGAGAATGCAGCGCGAACTGGTGCGCAACAAGTCACTTCCTTGCGGAGTGGAAATCCAAGAATTGACAAAAACTCTGCGATTATTGCTGCTCATCAATTCCTTGAATCAATAGGTATAGCGGGTGCAGCGATAGCTGACGAAAACTCAGTAACGGTCACGACAAATATCGAGGTGCCAATGACTCTTCTGGGGTTGTTTGGAGTTAGAGACAAATCTGTTTCGGCAGTGCGTTCCGCTCGGCCATTTACTGGCCCATGAAGCTTCTACGCGTACTTGCGGTAGGCACTGCATTTTTGTGCGGAATCCCGGTGGGTTTATGTGCCTATGGCCTTGGTCCGATATCGCTGTTTTATCATTTCTCTTCTCTTCTACAAATCATGGACATCGAGTTACTCGTCAGATCCTGCATAAGTGTCCTTTTGTGGGCGGTCTGGATTTACGGTTCATCGTGCGTGGTTTATCAAGCAGTGTCTTTTAGAAAGCACGGAAGAGTTGAGCCGTCCGAGCGGTTTTTCGCAAAGTCCGCTGCAGTATTCGTTTTGACTTTATGGCTTTTGACAAGTCAATCAACATCAAAAAGCCTCAACCAGGAAAGTGCTGTTGATAGGTCGCATATTGAGCTTCCTACATCTACTCAGGCGAGTCGGAACGCTTATCAAACTTTTATGCCCTCTGCTTTTGCGATCATGGCGCTGCTTTCCATGATTGAAAGTAGCCACAGGAGAAAATTACAGCTCTCGGCGTGTGGAATGTACGACAATCCAGTCTCAAATGGATCACGGCTGTATTGGTCCAAACTCCGATTTCAGACTTCTGCCTCTTCGCAAAATATGGAAATCACACAAGTTCCTGAATCAATAGCGATAACTATTCCGATTGGGATGAATGGAGAAGAAACAGTATTCCTGTCAATAGGTAGAGATGATCAGATATCTCTTAATTCCTTTAACGATAGGAGTGCTTATGAGTTTGGTTTGTATCTCAACTGCTGCCTGTCATCATCAAATGTTCGTGTGAAGACCGTCAACCGCGGAACCTCAGATTCGTCAAGTGTCTGCATTTCGCAAACCAATGATGGATGGAGAATTGATCAAAGCGGAATGGTGTTTTCTCCTTTCGTGATGAGGAGAGAAGAAGCAGAATCATTCCAATCATTGCAGTCAGATCTTGCGAAACCATTAGTGAACAAATCAGATGATTACAACATAAGCAGGATCGGAGACTGGCAAATCTGCGTTCGAATAATGGGTCCTGTTGAGGTTGCTAATAGAAGCTGGGAAACACTTCGCTTTGAACGATCAAAGTCCACAGAACTGCTTACGTGGTTAGTGATGCATCGGGAAAGGCCAACGCGAATCGCTGCTCGGACTGCTCTTTGGGAGGTTTCCATAGAGGATTCAACATTTAACAATGTGGTGTCAGGTGTTCGCCGAGCGATCAATCAAAGCGGACAAAACTTACTTGTGAAGGAAAGCAATGATGTGTTCAGAATCGGATCTGAGGTCATTACAGATGTTGAAATCCTGCAGACCGCTATTGAGAAAGTGAAACTCAATGGAGGCAGCGATGAATTTCTGGCACTGAGAGAAGCGCTCGAGCTCGTTCGCGATCTTCCATTTGCGGGAGAGAATTTTGTTTGGGCAGATACAGAGGGAATTACTTCTAATGTTGTGCTCACCATAATTAGTGGAGCACTGTTGCTTTCAGATTTCTACATGTCTCAGCAGGACCTCAGTGGAGTCTTTTGGGCAACTGGGCAAGGATTGAAGGCTCTTCGTGGACATGAAGCATTAATCGCAATGCGAATGAAAGCACACGCGCAAGAACGAAATATCTCAGGCATAAATTCAGAGTGGCTTACCTATGAGCGATTACGTGTTGCAGAGGATCAGTTCCTGGATCGTGAAAGTAATGAAATTGCAAAACTTAGGGATTCATTGCTCACCACTATTTAGGCGTTAGCCTGCGGCCATGACTTCAGAGCCGATCATCATTGATAGCCCTAGCGACTGGGTTGCTGAACACATTCGTCAGTACGTAAAAACCAATGGCGAAGAAGGGCACATCTGGCGCGGAGTTCCAACCCTGTTGCTTACCGTGACTGGACGAAAGTCTGGAGCTTTGCGCCGCACAGCCCTGATCTATGGGCGAATTGGTAATGACTATGTGATTGTTGCGTCGAAGGGCGGACACCCAACTAATCCGCTGTGGTACGAAAACCTCTTGGCGAACAAGGAAGTGACGTTGCAAGTTGGAGCAGAAGTATTTCAGGCTAATGCTCAGACCATGGTGGAAGATGCAGATCGCGAAACTGCGTGGAACACCATGGTTGGAATATGGCCAGACTTTGCGAATTATCAGTTGAAGACTGAACGTCGAATTCCACTCGTTCGCTTAACGCGAATTAGTTAGTCACTGAATCTTTTCCAGCGCCAAACGCGAGCGCTGCAATAAGAAGTGGAACATAGGCAATGATCACTCCGGTGGTTCCAGCGAGTTGCTTATCGGCAACGAGAATTGCGATTGGCAATAGCCACACAATGTTGACAGCAAGAACGAGCAGTGCGACCTTTGCATGAGAATTGAGCTTGATCGCAAGATGCTGATATGCGTGACTGCGGTGCGCGACGTGCGGCTTTTGTTTTCGCAGTAAGCGACGTAGCAAAGTAACTGTGGCATCACTAACAAATACTGCAAGCAAAATGATCCACACCCACAACAGCTCAGGGTCTTGATTCGCCGCGATGAGAGAAAGCCCACCAATCACGATTCCTAAATATCCACTGCCAACATCGCCCATGAAAATCTTTGCTGGCGACCAGTTATACAAAATGAAGCCAAATGTGCTCGCAGCAAGAACTATTGCTACAGCACTGTGGTTGGCATCTGCAAGAACGTGGTAGTTAAGAAACGCTCCTGCAAGAGCAACAAAAATTGCCTCGCTCGCCGCGATGCCATCTGTTCCATCCATGAAATTGAACAAATTGAGCAGCCAGACCAGGTAAACAACACCGAGAATCGAGCCAATTATTCCGGCGTTAACTGTGTGACCCAAAAGCGCAAGCTCTGACGGAATTCCCACTCCAACGATGAGGATGACCGCGCTGATGGTATGAAGGACCAGCCGAACGGTGGCACCTGAAATTTTCTGTCGATCATCAAGGTGGCCAGCAATGGCAACGATTGCTCCTGCACAACAGAGCGCGAAAATCTCGGTTTTATTGAGCGCATTATTAAGTAAAAGCAGCAGGAACCCAATGAGAGATGTTGCAACAAATGCGATTCCTCCACCGCGTGGGGTGGGGGTGATGTGTGAACTTCGCTCATTAGGAATATCCATCTTCGAGAAACGATGAGAGTTCACAATAAGTTGACGAGTAATGACGGAAGAAGCCACAACAAGTGCTACCGAGATAAGCGCGATAATCACTTTCTCATCACTTTCTTGTACACGGCAAGGGTTTGCTCAATAACGATTGGCGAAGCAAATTCGTTTTCGGCACGAAGCCTTCCGTTCTTGGCAAATGTCGTGCGCTGAACAGGGTCACTGAGTAATTGTGAGATCGCTGCAGCGAGCAACTCAGGGTTCCGAACGGGAACCAAAAGTCCATTTAAACCATGGTTCACTACCTCTCGACACCCAGGCACATCTGTTGCAACGATTGCTCTCTGAGCGGCGCAGGCCTCAATCAATGTTTTCGGTAAGCCTTCTCGGTAAGACGGCAAACAAACGATGTTCGAAGACGCAAGAAGCGCTGGAACATCGGTTCGATAACCAAGCCATGTAATTGATCCCGCAGATTCCCAAGAACGAACCTCGTGCTCGCTAAATGAAGTCGGGTTTCCTGGGTCGCAGTCGCCAATCAGTTGAAAAACTGCCTTTGGAAACTGTGTGTGGACAATATTCGCAGCCGCTACAAAATCGAGAACACCTTTATCTCGAAGAACGCGGGCAAACATCGCGACAACTTGAGTTTCGAGATTCTCTGGAGTTGCCCGATACGAATTGAGATCAACCCCGGCACCTTTGATCACTTGAATGTTCGCTGCTTTCACAAACCTTCCAGCAATGAGAGACGAGCAATCTTCTTCATTTTCAATGATCACGTGAGTGTTTCTTAAATTCAGAATCCGGCGAAGCATGAAGCGGATAATTGGCTGAAGAAAACGAGCCTTTCGGTCACGTGATGAAAAGAGGTAGCCCATTCCGATTGGTGCACAAACCACTTGAGCCTTTCCATAGATTCGAGCAGCGATTGCACCGATCACTATTGGCTTAAGAGCGATGAGGTGGATGATGTCGGGTTTGGACGTTCGAAAAACCCTGACCATTGCGAAGAGATTCCGAATTTCAATGAACGGATTAGTTCCACTTCGTGAAATGTGGTGAGGATAAACAGTGAATCCTGCATTTTCGAGAATGTTTCGTTTGTCACCCAAATGAGCGCTGATTCCCACGTTGTACCCAGCAGATTCAGCTGCAACAGCGCGTTCATAGAAGTGTGAGATAAAAGCCCAATCTTCATTAACGACAAAATGCAAGTTGGTCATAGGTTTAGCGGGTCGCCATTAACAGTTTTGGTGCAATTTTGGCCCTAATTTTTCGGAAGTGCTCAATGTCAGCAACGGCAAGTACTCCCATGCAAGCAAGGAATGGGATGTTTTGGCGCGTGGAGTTCCATGTTGTTTGAGAAACAACTCCGTAAAAGAACAGAAATGCATAAAGCGTAGTTACTTTTTGTTTCGCGATAAATTTAGGATGTCGAAAAAC
>JAPOKO010000018.1 GCA_029977615.1 bacterium | reverse complement strand
GGGCCGGGCAATACTTGAGAGCCAGTTTCGCCTTGTGGCCCACGTGGACCTGAAGCTCCAATTTCTCCCTGCGGACCTTGTGCTCCTGTGAGACCAATTGGACCTTGTGGACCTATTGCTCCCGTAGATCCTGTCTGTCCTTGTGGTCCAGTTCCACCTGTGGCTCCTTGTGGCCCTGATGCTCCCGTTTTTCCTTGCGGACCTCGCGCTCCAGTTTTTCCCACAGGCCCTTGTGGTCCGATGCCACCAACTTGACCAGCCTCACCTTGTGGTCCAATTTGGCCAGTTGGCGATTGGTTAGGTGGAAGCGTGGTGGTTGATGAATTGGATGAAGTGGAAATTTTGTTGCTTGGAGATTTGTTACTGCCTAGAACGCCCATGCTCACCAAAACAAATGAAACACTGATGGTCAGATACTTGACCACATTGGGTTTCGCCAACCGCATAATCCAACACTATCTGTGCGCAAACAATGGGGCACCGATGGGCTTGGTTCAGTGGCGCGCTCGGAGGGACTCGAACCCCCAACCCTCTGATCCGAAGTCAGATGCTCTATCCATTGAGCTACGAACGCTGGTAGTCACATAATAGTGGCGGGATGATTGCCTGGCTACGGGCGTATTTCATAGAAAGCGTTGATGGAATGATCAACATCAAGTCGTTTGAATTGTGAGAAACCGGCTGCCTTTGCCATTGATTCTGCAGTGTTAGCTGAAAATCCAAGAGTGCCAAGACCAGCACCATCAGGTGTTGACATGGCTGATGACATGCAGGACAACACACTGATGCCGTACATCAACGGAGCCATCGGGTTTTTCTGAGCATTGAGTGCAAACGTGTCGTGCGCTTTGATATCAACGAGAAGCCATGTTCCAGTTGGTTTAATTGCAGCACGAATGGCTTGCATCATTTGTGCCGGGTGGGTCATGTCGTGAATGCAGTCGAACGTGGTGATGAGGTCAATTGAGTTGTCAATTGGTAATGGTTGATTGCGGGGATCAGCGAATAAAACATTTGTCAGTCCTGATGCCTGCAGTTTTTCGGCTGCGCGATTAAGCGCATATTGGCTGATGTCGTAACCAACAAAAGAACTCTTTGGGAAGTGCTTACCCATGAGTAGTAGTGCGCTACCTGCGCCACAGCCAATGTCTGCAACGGTGGCGCCACTGGCAAGAGTTTCGCTAATGCCGCTGATTGCGGGAAGCACAGTGTCAATCAGGTTTGCGTTTGTCCATGGTTCAAAACTGCGCTCAATACCAACCGCACCTTCAGGTCCATGGCTGTCGTAGTCGTGGCCAATTCCGGTGCGGAAGCTTTCAGGCATTTTGTTAAGCGCAGCCATCGTTTGCGGAAGACGGTGAAACATGCCCATGCCGAACGCAGGGCTGTTTGGGTCAGCAAGTACAGCAACTTGTTCCGGAGTTAAAAAAAACTTGTCGTCCTCAATTGAGGGGGTCGTTGACGGTGTGTTGCTTACCGAAATCAGACGTGCCGAAGCCTGGTTGTATGCCCACTCACGCACCCAACGTTCATTGAGTTCTGTTGCTTGAGCAAGTTCAGCGGTGGTCATTGGAGCATTTGAATGCGCGAGAGCGACATACAACCCCAGTTGATCTCCAAGGTGCACCATGCCAGAAGTTACTGCTCCTTCTAGTTTGGTAAACAGAAGAAACGAAAACATCTTGAGTTTGTCTGGGTCGAGAGCGCTCATATCCCGTAAAACTAGTGCCTGGCGATGACCAACAAATCTGTGGTGTTTAGGGCAGACTGATTGCATGACATTGAAAAAGTTTGCTGGTGTAGTCGCCATTGTTGTGCTCGCATTGTTGGTACTTCGTGGTTGCGGCGGGCGAAACGGATTGGGGCAAGACCAAGGAGATCGCGATGGCCGCGGTTCAGTTTCTTCTCAGGGCGTGACCGTCCAGGCAACTGGAACAGTCAAAGTGGTTCCCGATGGGGTCAGTTTCAATTTCGCAGTTTCGGTTTTAGCGCAGTCATCTGAAACCGCAATGTCTGATGCAAGTGCAACTGCTGAGCAGGTTCGCGCAGCTCTAGATGCTGCAGGTGTTGCAAAGGACGACATAGCTACGCAAAACATCAGCGTGTATCCCGAATATGTATCAAGCAGCACGGGAACACAAACGCTGAGTGGCTATCGCGCGCAGCAAGTGTTCACCGTTACCTTGCGCGATACTGCAAAGGCAGGTGAAGTGGTGGACTCGGTTATTGCATCTGGCGGTAACTCGTTGCAGGTGTACGGAGTAACTCCAACTTTGCTTGATACTGATGCTGCCGTTGCTCAGGCGCGTGAAGCAGCCATTAAGAGCGCGAAAGAAAAAGCGAAAGATTATGCAGGACTGGTTGACGAAGATCTCGGATCCGTGGTGTACATCACCGAAGTAACCTCGCCAAGTTCGCCAGTTCCTCTGATGGCTGGTGATGCTGGAAGCGCAGAATTGTCAATGACGAAAACTGTTGTCAACCTTGGAACGCAAGAGGTGTCTGTAACTGTTGAAGTTCGTTGGAGCCTTGATCAATAAATCTGGAGTGGCAAGCGCATCACCGTGTGCGCAATGCCGTTAAGTTCAGTTTCTCGAGTAGGAATCCAACCTTTTTTTACGTACCACTCTTGTTGGTCTGCGGTGTAGAGAAACAGATTGGCGTGCCCAAGAGCATGCGCTAGCTGAATGATGTGATGTATTAGTGACGACGCAACTCCGAGCGAGCGATGTGTAGGCAGGGTGAGTACCGCTGCAAGCCATGGACCAGGTTCGGTTGCGCCGGGTAGTTCGTCATCATCTACGAGAGTTGCCATTCCAAGGAGTTCGTCATTGGAACCAACAGCGATATAGGTCTCAGCAAAGTGGCCTTCGTATTGCCCAGTGCGCCCATAGAGATCGAAGTAGGTCTGCGTTGTGTCGTTCGGAAAGTACTTCTTCCATTCCCGTACTGAAAGCTCTGCTGATTGCTGCCAATGTTGCGGTGCGTTTGCAATGTTGACAATGCAGAAGGTGTTCAATTGCGGCGGTGTTAAGAAGCTTCCATGTGAATCACAAGGAAAGTCAATGACTTCGATCACGGCATCCAAATTGATAGGTCCGTAAATATGAGGGAACATCGGCTCGTGGGGAAGTGCGGGTGAGCCATCTAGATGAGCAGGTGGTTCGAATTTCAGTTTGCTTGTGAGTCTTGCTGGGTTGATGTTCAGCAGCACCATGTTGTTTGCACCGCTGTAGTACTTGTTAGCCACGTCCACCATTTGATGTTCGGTAGAGCAATGAGCGAATCCTTCCGTTGCAACAGATGGAGCGACAAGTTGACCTGCTTCCTGGGCTTGGTTCCAAGCCTCACGCGACAACAAATGCAAAATCATGATTGGGGCACTGAAGACCGAGATTCGTATCCGAGTGCGGCGATCACCATAATGATTCCGAACCACGCAAGCGCTGCAGGTCGCTCGTCAAGTACCGCTGCACCAAGGATGGTGGCAACAACTGGTTCAGCCAGTGTGATCATGGTTGTTTCGCGGGGCTCCAAGTTTCTCAAACCGCTCGCGTATGCCCAGTAGGCAAGTGCCACTGTCACAACCCCTAACCACAGACCGAGTGATACGCCACCTGTTGTAAATATCCAATCGGTGTTCACGAAAAGCAATGTTGGGAAAAGCATCACGGCAGCGATGCCAAACACTCGTGCCATTGCCTTATCGCTCGCAACTCCAGACTCAACAATTCGCTTACTGGCGAGAGCAAAGAGCGCATAACCGAGCCCGGCGCCAAGTGCATACACAATTCCTATTGCTGAAATGTTTCTGTCTTTGCCCGACGTAACAATGAGCGACATTCCTGCAATGGCGATCGCTGTTGCCAGCATCCACCTACGAGAGGGCAGCGAACGAAATAGCAATGCCGACAAGACGCCGGTCAGAATTGGTGCCGAGCCGAGCGCCACAACCGTGCCAACGGCAACACCGGTTTCGTGAACAGCAGCGAAAAACGTTGCTCCGTACATAGCTTGGCCAAATCCCGCGATGATCCATATATATAGGGGTAGTGAAACCGTGGTAATTAGTGGCCTGCGGGCAAATGCGGTGATGACAAAAAGTGCTAACGCGCCGACGATAAACCGAATGGCAGCAACGCCAAGCGAGGTAGCGCTGTCTGGTCCGAGCGCGCGCGATGTGCCTGTGGTGGCGAAACAAATTGCCGCAAACAGCACCAACAGTCGTGAACGCACGGCTAAACGGTAGTTGAGTGGGCGGTAGATTTGAGCAAGCAGATTGCTCCCGTAGCTCAGATGGATAGAGCGGCGGACTTCTAATCCGTAGGTCGTAGGTTCGATTCCTACCGGGGGCGCAATTGCATTTTCGCCAGTAAAAATCGTGCGCATTGTGGGTTGAGGGCTCCGAACGCCTATCCTTTCGGGGTCAGTCTGTAGAGAGGTCGCTTCTGTGAAATTCAAAAAAGGTGACACCGTCATTTACCCCCAGCACGGTGCCTGCATTGTCCATGGCATTAAGCGCATGAAGGCATTCGGCTCGGTTCAGGAATACCTCATTTTGAAGACCGTCATCAACGAGATGACCCTTTCAGTACCAACCGCTATGGCGAACCAAGTTGGTGTGCGCCCGCCAGTTTCGAAGTCTGAACTCGAAGACTTGCGCTCAGTGCTGTCGAAAGCCGATCCTCGCGTGCCTGCAAACTGGTCGCGTCGATTTAAGAACCACCAAGAAAAGTTGAAGAGTGGCGACGTGTATCAAGTTGCTGAAGTAGTTCGTAACTTGGCAGCTCGCGACCGCGACAGTGCATTGTCCGCCGCAGAAAAAACTATGTACGACCGTGCTCGTATCAACTTGATTTCAGAAATTTCACCTGCGTTAAAAGTTTCAACTGATGCTGCAGAAGTGTGGCTTGATGCAGCTCTCGAGCAAGGTGTATTGAAGCCTTCAAAGGGCGCCAAGATCGTGAAGCAGATTCCTAAAGATGACGCCAAGCCTGTTGCAAAAGCCGTTGCGAAAGATGCAGCAAAGCCAGTTGCGAAAGCTGCCAAGGTTGCCAAAGTCGCGAAAGCACCTGCTAAGGCCGTAGCGAAAAAGAAATAGTCGTGGCAAACGTTGGCTACGTTGGATTAGGAATTATGGGTGGGCCAATGGCTCGCCACCTTGCAAAAGCCGGTCACAACGTTGTGGTGTACAACCGCACAACTGAAAAAGCCGATGCGTGGGTTGCCGAACACGGTGGTTCGCGAGCACTAACTCCGCGCGAAGTTGCCCAGCAAAGCGAAATCGTGTTCATGTGTGTAGGCAACGACAACGACGTGCGCTCAGTGGTCTTTGGCGAAGACGGTGTGCTTGCTGGTTTGAAGCCTGGTTCAGTGTTGGTTGATCACACCACTGCATCGGCAACGCTTGCGCGCGAACTTGCCGACGCTTGTGCTGCAGTTGGCGCAGGGTTTGTTGATGCTCCGGTTTCGGGTGGCCAAGCTGGTGCAGAAAACGGTCAACTCACCGTTATGTGTGGAAGTAATGATCAAGCATCATTCGACCGCGTGAACCCGGTTATTGATGCATATGCAAAGCGTTGTCAGTTATTGGGCAAAGCAGGTTCTGGTCAGCTAGCAAAAATGGTCAATCAAATTTGCATCGCTGGAATTGCGCAAGGCTTGTCTGAAGCTTTGAACTTCGCCATGCGTGCCGGATTGAACCCCGACGATGTTGTAGATGTCATCTCTAAAGGCGCTGCGCAGTCGTGGCAAATGGAAAACCGTGCAAAGACCATGGTTCGCGACGAATTCGAATTCGGTTTTGCTGTGGAATGGATGCGCAAAGACTTGGCCATTTGTTTTGATGAAGCCAAGCGCAATGGGGCACAGCTACCCATGACCGAAATGGTTGACAAGTTCTACGAAGAAGTCATCGCCATGGGTGGCAAGCGCTGGGACACCAGCAGTTTGATTGCTCGTCTTACGAAAGGCTGAGCTGTAACTGGTTTACGCCTCGAATGGTGAGGCGATCACGCCACGAAGGCGTGCCAACAATGCTCATTTTGGGAAAGCGTTGGAACAGCGTTCCAACGGCAATTTCAGTTTCTAACTTCGCCAAAGCTGAACCCAAGCAATAGTGAATACCTGATGCAAACGCCATGTGGCGATGCGAGTTGGGGCGGTCAAGGCGTAGTTCGTGTGGTGAATCAAACACCGACGGATCGTGATTCGCAGCGCCAAGTGAAGTGAGCACCACGGTTCCTGGCTCAATGGTGAAGGTGTTGCCTTGAGCTTCATATTGCACTGACTTCAGCGGAATACGAACGGTGTGTTGCACTGGACCATCAAAGCGCAACAGCTCATCAATGGCTTGCGATGTCAGTCCGTGATTATGAACAAGTGCAGCTTGGTCAGGGTGGCGGAGCAACGCAAGGGTGGAGTTACCAATGAGGTTCACAGTGGTTTCATGACCTGCGATGTACAGCAACACCAGGAACGCCATCAGCTCGTCGGTAGTCATTTTGTCACCGGATTCTTCGGCCGTGATCAAACTTGACAGCATGTCATCACCAAGGTTTTTGCGGCGCTCTTCAATGATGGATGTGAGATAAGGAACCAGTTGCGCAACTGCTGCATCGGATTGCGCAAGTTCATCATCAGTTGCAGTTGGCTCGAGCGAATTGGTAATGATTTGTGACCATTCGCGCATTTCCTCTGCGCGCTCAGTTGGCATGGCAAGCAAATCTGAAATCACCTGGAATGGAACAGGAAATGCAAGGTCATCAATAAGTTCGATGGATCTGCGATCTTGCGCGGCGTCCAGAGCTGTGTCTACTAACTGTTGAATTCGGCCACGGAGTTTTTCCATGGCGCTCGGCGTAAACGATTTGGACACAATGCGACGCAAGCGAGTGTGATCGGGTGGGTCCAGATTTAAAATTGACTTAGTACGTTCACGTTGCATTTCACGTCGGCGCTGACGAGCTGCCGATGTTGCTTGCGTTGAATATTTATCAACATCTCGGCTGAAGTCTGCACTTTTCAGCGTGCTTGATACGTCTTCGTATCGCGTCAGCACCACCATGCCAAATTCGGTGGTGTGTACGGGTTCGTTCGAACGCAGCGCGTCGTAGAAAGGGTACGGATGCGCACGAAACTCCGGATTAAACGGATTGAACTCAGGCTTACTCACGTAATTATCCGAGGAAAGGATCTTTGTGCTCGTACCGAGAAATAGGGAAGCCTGCCGAAACTACCCACTGCGAACCATTGATGCGTTCGGTGAGTGCACGCATGGCAAGGTCGCCTGCAACTTCAACTGGCATAACGCCAAGGCTGAAGGAGGCTGCAAACTCGCGAGCAAGCGGGCTTACTAACGGAGTGTCAAGGAACCCTGGGCACAACGCGCTGATGCACACTCCGTGTGGTTCGAGCGCCTGGCCCATACTCTTGACAAAGCCAACCATCGCATGCTTGGTGAGGCCATAAATCGGGTCCGGAGCAATGGGAATAATTCCCGCAAGTGAAGCCGTCACCAAAATGTGTCCGCTCTTGCGAGCAACCATGTGTGGCACAATTCCGCGTGCACCAAACACCACGCCGTCAACATTGATGCTCATAATGCGGTAGTAGGAATCGTTGTCGACACGCTCAAGTGGGTAGGTGCTTGGTTCGCCGAGCACGTTTTGGTGAGTAGAAACACCCGCGTTTAGGCACACAATGTCGAAGTTGTTGTCAATTTCGTATTGCTCTTCCCAGGCCTTCGCGCTGGTGACGTCGAGGTGCACATATTCGCCACCAACTTCGGCTGCGACCTGATTGCCAAGGGTGTCATTCACGTCAGCAACGACAACGGTTGCCCCTTCCTTCGTGAATCGACGCGCCATTTCGGCACCAATTCCACTTGCGCCTCCAGTAATAAATGCGCGTTGACCTGTGAGTTGACCCATGGTGTTCTACTTTCCTTGTGCTGCTGCGGCGAAGACGTCGAGCAGTTTGTCTATTTGTTGATCGGTAATGACGAATGGGGGACAGAATGCGTTGGTGTCTGCATTGATTGATCGAGCAATCACTCCGCGCTTAATCATGTTGTCGCGAATAGTCACACAGTTTTGATCTGGCTTTAATCCTGCTGCCCAAATTGCGCCAGCGCCACGAACAGAGTCAATTACGCCATCTGCTGCCAGTGAGTGCAAACCGTCGCTCAATCGTTTGCCAACATGTTTTGCACGCTCAATCAAGCCGTCGCGTTCAATGATTTCCAAATTCTTCAACGCAGCAGCACAAACTGCAGAGTGACCTGAATACGTATAGCCATGTCGCAAAAAGAAATCGGGGTCGCGCTCAAGTGCGTTCAAAGCTGTACGGCCAATGAACACTCCGCCGAGTGGTTGATATCCAGAAGTGACACCCTTGGCAAAACACAACATGTCGGGAACAACGTTGTAGTAGTTGGCCGCGAACCACGTGCCAAGTCGACCAAATCCGGTAATCACTTCGTCAAAGATAAGTAGCGCGCCGTATTGATCGCACAACTTGCGTGCGCCTTCCAAGTATCCGTCTGCTGGCGGGTACACGCCGCCTGCACCTTGCAATGGTTCGGTGATGATTGCGGCAACACGCGTGCCGTTGTCTTTCATGAAAGATGCAAGGTCTTCAATATTGTCGCTGTCTACTTGTACAACTTCGGGAAGCAACTGTCCATAACCAATTTTGTTGAGCGGCAGACCTTGCGCGCTGGTGCCGCCATAGTTCGTGCCGTGGTACCCGCGATTGCGCGAAATGATGATCGTCTTTTCTGGGTGACCAGCTTGCACGTGAGCCACACGAGCAAGCTTCATTGCCGTGTCTATGGCTTCTGATCCACTTCCACATAAAAACACACGAGAGTCGGGAAGTGGCGAGAGCGACACAAGCTTTGTAGCAAGCTGTTCGGCCTTCTCATTCGTGAACGGATCGAATATTGAATAGGTCTCGAGGGTGCGAATTTGTTCAGCAACTGCGTCGGCGATCTCTGCATTGCCATGGCCGACCTGGCTATACCAAAGGCTGCCGATGGCGTCGATGTATTCGTTGCCCTTGTCGTCCCACAGCAGGGCGCCACTTCCGCGCACCATGCGAATGAAATCGGTCTTGGAGGGCTTGGCAAAGGCATGCAACAGGGGTTCGGCCATGGGGAAGACGCTAGTTCGCCTAACCTAGAGCCGTTATGAAGGGCCTCATTCTTTCGGGCGGCGCGGGCACGCGCCTCAGGCCCATTACCCACACCAGTGCCAAGCAATTGGTACCCATTGCCAACAAACCCATTTTGTTCTACGGCATTGAGGCCATGGCCAAGGCAGGCATTCGCGAAATCGGAATCATCATTGGTGAGACGGGCAAAGAGATCCGTGCAGCAGTGGGAGACGGCTCGCAGTTTGGCGTACAGGTCACCTACATCCCGCAAGACGCGCCACTTGGTTTGGCACATTGCGTACTGATCGCACACGATTTTTTGGGTGACGACGATTTTGTGATGTACCTAGGCGACAACATGCTCGAGCAAGGGTTGAATGAGTTTGTTGATGAGTTTGAATCTGCACGTAAAGCGGGCGGACCAAAAGCACCGACTGCACAAATTTTGTTGTGCCATGTTGAAGACCCACGCCAGTTCGGTGTTGCAGAAGTAACCGCGGAAGGGCATGTTGTTCGTTTGGTAGAGAAGCCACAGAACCCGCCATCGGATCTCGCACTTGTTGGTGTGTACTTGTTTGACAAAACCATCAACGAAGCGGTGCGTGCCATTAAGCCGTCGCCTCGCGGTGAACTTGAAATCACCGACGCCATTCAATGGATTGTTGAACAGGGCCATGTGGTGAACCACAAGGTGCTTGAAGGTTGGTGGATTGACACAGGCAAGAAAGACCCATTGCTCGAATGCAATCGGTTGGTGCTTGAAGTGTTGGAGCCACGCAATGAAGGCGATGTAGACGCTTCATCACAAATTGAAGGTCGTGTTGTCATTGAAAAGGGTGCGGTTGTTCGCAACTCGCGCATACGTGGACCAGTAGTGATTGGTGCAGGTTCAGTGATTGATCATGCATACATCGGGCCATACACGTCGCTTGGTCGCAACTGCAAAGTGGAACATTCCGAAATGGAACACAGCGTGGTGCTCGACGGCTCCAGCATTGTTGGTATTGAGCGTCTCACCGACTCGCTCATTGGTCGTGACGTGCAAGTTACACGTTCGGAACAAAAACCTCGCGCACTGCGCCTTATGTTGGGCGACGATTCGAAAGTAGAACTTGAGTAATGGCCGTTATTACTGAATCAACCGTGATCAAAGACGTGCAGATCGTTGAACCAGCCATGTTCAAAGATGAGCGTGGCTTCTTTATCGAAACGTATCGCCGCCAGTGGTTTCCACTTGGTCGCGAAATGATTCAGGGCAACCGTGGCGACCGCCAAGCGGGTTGCGTAGTTGGTTTGCATTATCACTTGCACCAAAGCGACTACTGGTATGTGCCGTACGGTTCGTGCCGGGTGGTGTTGCACGACTTGCGCACAGGTTCGCCAACCGATGGCGCAACTCAGGTGATCGATTTAGGAACTCAGGCAGACGGAACACATGATCACCGCGGCATTTTCATTCCGCCAGGTGTTGCGCACGGTTTTGCTTCGCTTACTGACATGACCATTACGTATTTAGTAGATGGCTATTACAACCCAGCCGATGAGCGTGGCCTTGCGTACAACGACCCAGCAGTAAAGGCCGACTGGGGCTTTACAAACCCAATTTTGAGCAAGCGCGATCAAGAGAACCCAACTCGTGACAACATTGACCCGCAGTTTCAGCCGCACTTTTCACTGAGGACCTGATCGAGCGCATGAAGATTTTCGTTACCGGCGGTGCTGGTTTTATTGGTTCAAATTATGTGCGTTGGGTACTTGCAAACACCGACCATGAAGTGACCGTGTTTGACGCTCTTACCTATGCGGGCAACATGTCGACATTGAAAGATGTCGACGACAACAAGCGCTACTCATTCGTGAAGGGAAACATTTGCCAACCTGGCGACGTAGACGCCGCAATGCGTGGCCACGATGCCGTTGTGCATTTTGCTGCCGAAAGCCACGTTGACCGCTCAATAGAAGGAAGCGAAGATTTCATTCTCACTAACTGCTTTGGTACCAACGTCATTATGGATGCTGCCCGTCGACTTGAGGTGCAACGTGTGGTGCACATTGGAACAGACGAGGTGTACGGCTCGGTTGAAGTTGGCTCGTCGAAAGAAACTGATGGTCTTGAACCACGCTCGCCGTATTCGGCTAGCAAGGCGGGGAGCGACCTTATTGCTTTGTCGTATCACGCAACACATGGTTTGCCTGTAACGGTTACTCGCTGTACCAACAACTTTGGGCCGTATCAGTACCCAGAAAAAGCGATTCCGTTGTTCACCACCAATTTGCTTGATGGCAAAAAAATTCCGTTATATGGCGACGGGTTGAACGAGCGCGACTGGTTGTATGTAGACGACCATTGCACAGGTGTGCATTTGGTTTTGGAAAAAGGCAATGTAGGCGAGATCTACAACATTGGTGCTGGTAACGAAACCGCAAACCGCGTATTGGTTGACAAGCTGCTCGCGCTACATGGCAAAGATGAATCAAGCGTGCAGTATGTAGAAGACCGCAAAGGACACGATCGCAGGTATTCGGTAGACATTGCCAAGATCACGAAGCTGGGCTGGAAGCGCGAGCGCTCCCTTGACGAAGCACTTGAAGAAACGGTGAAGTGGTACCGGGACAATCGCTGGTGGTGGGAGCCACTCAAGGACAAGAAGTAATGAAGCTGTTTGTCACCGGTGCTGGTGGCCAACTTGGTCATGAACTTGTTGAAGCAATTCGTGCTGCGGGGCACGAACCAATTGCCACCACACACGCGCAACTCGATATCACCGATGAAGAAGCGGTTCGTATTGCGATCGGCTCGGCCAAACCCGATGTGGTGATCCATGCGGCTGCATGGACTGCAGTGGATGCCTGTGAGAGCGACGTTGAAAAAGCGATGTTGGTGAATGGAGTCGCATCAAAATACGTTGCCGATGCCGCGCACTCTGTTGGCGCACGAGTGGTGTACATCAGTACTGACTACGTATTTGACGGCAGTAAGCCAACTGCATATAACGAAAACGACGTGCCTAACCCGCAAAGTGCGTATGGCGCTAGCAAGCTTGCTGGCGAACGAGCAATGGGTGAGCAGGATGCGATCGTGCGCATTTCATGGGTGTGTGGTTTCCACGGCGCAAACATGGTGAAGACCATTTTGAAACTTGGCGCAACGATGCCTGAGTTGAAATTTGTCGATGACCAAATCGGCAACCCAACATTTGCTGATGATGCTGCAAAAGCAATTGTGCACATCGCAACCAGTGGTCTTGGGGGAGTTTGGCATGTCACCAACCAAGGTGTGGTCAGTTGGTATGAATTTGCTCGTGAGGTTCTCCTCACTGCAGGAATGGATGCAGCAAAAGTAAAACCAATTTCTACGAGTGACTTACAACCACCTCGTCCTGCAAAACGGCCTGCCAACTCGATATTGCACAATGGCAGGATGATTTCGGAGGGTATGGCGCTGTTGCCCGATTTTCGTGAGCCACTTGCACGTTTGGTGCGACAACTTCTGGCCGAAACAGGCGAGTAGGGTTATTGCATGAATGACCTGACGTTGATTGCCGAACTCGAGCCAGTTGCCGAGAAATTGCTTGAGCGTCACATGGGTGTTGCCAAAGAGTGGTTTCCGCACGAAATGGTGCCGTACAGCCGTGGCAAGGATTTCGATCCGAATCACCAATGGGTTCCTGAAGATGCCGATTTTGGTGATGCAGGAAGCGACATTGACGAAGCTGTTCGCGGTGCGTTGTATTTTAACTTGCTCACCGAAGACAACTTGCCGTATTACTTCCGCGATATCGATCGCTTATTCGGCAACGACACAGCCTTTGGCGCATGGGCTCGCAACTGGACAGCAGAAGAGGGTCGTCACAGCATTGTGATGCGCGACTATTTCACCGTGACCCGCGCGGTTGACCCTGTTCAACTAGAGCGCGCTCGCATGATTCAAGTTCGCTCGGGTCAAGTTCCAGCGCCTCTCGACGCGTTTGAAGCCTTGTCGTACGTCAGCATGCAAGAACTTGCCACTCGCATTTCACACCGCAACACCGGCAAATTTATGACCGATCCGGTTGGTACCGACATCATGTCGCGCGTAGGTAACGACGAAAACTTGCATTACTTGTTTTACCGCGACCTCACTGCTGCCGCATTCGAAATTGATCCGTCGGCAACTGTTCTCGGTCTCGACCGCGCAGTAAGTACATTTGCGATGCCTGGTCTAGGTATTCCAGATTTTGACCGCATTTCGAAAGCGGTTGCCAAGGTTGGTATTTACGACTTGCTCATTCATCACGATCAAATTCTTGAGCCGTGCATTAGGCGTCACTGGAAGTTGGAAGAAGTGACTGGCCTCAGCGACGAGGCAGAGCGTGCCCGCGAGAACATCTTTAAGCAAATGGCCCGCACGCAAAAGGTGGGCAAGCGCCTAGCGGGCGATCGCGTCAACGCCTAAAACGCACCCCAAACCTTCTTCGCTTGACTCCGTCGCCAATCACTGGTGGACTATGTAGATGGCTAATGCAACCTTCACCAGCATGGATGTGTCGACAAAAGAAGAGTGGCTCAACATCGGCGCGGAGACCGCGAAAAACCAGCCGCGCGTAGCCGAAGGAATCTTGAACATGTTGCGTGGAATGGACACGATCATTGATGGGTTTGTCACAGACCAACTCACGCATGCATTGCAAACCGCCACTTTGGCCGAGCGCGCGGGAGCAGACGATGAAGTAGTAGTTGCTGCGTTATGCCACGACATTGGCAAGGCCATCAGCGTGCCAAACCATCCTGCTATTGCTGCAGCAATTTTGAAGCCCTATGTGCGCCCTGAAGTGCACTTTATGATTGAGGCGCATCAAGATTTTCAGGGCAAGCACTATTACGGTCACTTCGGCATGAACCCTGATGCTCGCAAGAAGCACGAAGGACACCCTGCATATGATTTGGCAGCAAAGTTTGCCGACGAGTGGGATCAGAAAGCATTCGATCCGAACTACGACACATTGCCACTTGAACACTTTGAAGATCGAGTGCGCGCAGTGTTTGCTAAAGCAAAATTTGTTGCGGCCGACTAAATGACGCGCAGCAATTCGCTGCCGATGTATGACTTCCCAGAAGTACACACTTCAACGAAGGCGATACTTGACGCACTAAGCGAAGCATTCTCCACACTTGGCGATTTATCGCAATCTGCATTTCCTGAAAGTTCCATTCACGCCGATTTGATGCGGATGTGGAAAGACGACTCAACATTGTTTAGTCAGTCGTGTGGATTGCCGTTTGTGGAAGAACTACATGATTACGTAGACATTGTCGCCACGTTGAAATGGTCAGGCATTAGCGATGAGCGTGGATGGTATCGAACGGTCATCGTTGCGCGAGAAGAACTTGACGTTGCATCTCTGAGCGATGTGGGTGGCCTGCAACCTGTCATCACCAATACTCAAAGTTTGAGCGGGTGGTGCAGCCTTGGCATTGCGTTGAGCGATGTGGGTGCTGATGCTTCATTTGTCTTGCCCTTTGTAGAAAGCGAAGGTCACGCGAAAAGCCTGCATTTCTTACAAGACAAGCGTGCAGACTTTGCTTCAATTGACCCAGGCACTTTTCAGCTGCTGCACCGGCATCGTCCATCGTTAACACGCGGTTTGCGAGTCATCGGGAACGGACCACTTGTGCCTGCCACGCCAATGCATGTGTCAAAGGTGCGAACTGCAGAGTTTGGCGCACTACAAAACGCGGTGCTTGAAGTATTTTCGCGTCCTGAACTGGCTGTTGCGCGTGACGAAATTGGCATTGATGGTGCGGTGGCAATGAGCGCAAGCGATTATTCGCTCATTCCTGGGCTAGTTGCTCGGGCGAATGCCGTATTGCCTCGACGCTAGGCAATAGGCGAGACTAGAAGCCTTATGTCCGGACCACGCCCAGTAATTGCCCCTCGCGGAACCCAGTTGTCATGCGCAAACTGGCAAATTGAAGCCCCGTATCGAATGTTGCAGAACAACCTCGACCCCGATGTTGCCGAGCGACCAGACGATCTCGTGGTGTACGGCGGAACGGGTCGAGCAGCCAGAAGTTGGGACGCATATGACGCCATGTTGCGCACCATGCGAACAATGAAGCCAGACGAAACCATGTTGGTGCAGTCGGGCAAACCAGTTGGTGTGTTCCGCACACACGAATGGGCGCCGCGCGTGTTGTTGGCGAACTCCAACTTGGTGGGCGACTGGGCAACGTGGGATGAGTTCCGTCGCCTTGAGCAAATGGGACTCACCATGTATGGCCAGATGACTGCCGGTTCATGGATATACATCGGTACGCAAGGAATTTTGCAGGGTACATACGAGTGCTTTGCTGAAATAGCTCGTCGCAAGTTCAATGGAACTCTCGCTGGCACCATCACGTTGACTGCCGGTCTTGGTGGAATGGGCGGAGCACAACCACTTGCCGTCACGATGAATGATGGTGTTGCACTGTGTATAGACGTTGATGCATGGCGAGTAAATCGTCGCGTTGAAACTCGTTACCTTGACGAAGTTGCAGACTCTCTTGAAGATGCAGTTGCACGATGTGAAAAAGCAAAGGCTGAAAAGCGCAGGCTTTCGGTTGGTGTTGTTGGCAATGCCGCAGACATGTTTCCGAAGTTGTTGCAAATGGGTTTTGCTGCAGACATCGTGACTGACCAAACCAGCGCACACGATCCGTTGTCGTACATGCCAAATGACATGAGCGACGATGCTGCCCAAGAAATGTTGAAGAAGAACCCAGAAGAGTTCATTCGTCGTTCGCGCGCAGCAATGGCTGCTCATTGTCAAGCAATGGTTGGATTTATGGATGCAGGAGCCGAAGTGTTTGACTACGGCAACTCGTTGCGTCGTGAAGCACAACTTGGCGGGTACGACCGTGCGTTTGACTACCCGGGTTTCTTGCCTGCATACATTCGTCCGTTGTTTTGCGAAGGTCGCGGGCCATTCCGTTGGGTTGCGCTTTCAGGAGACCCTGAAGACATTGCAGCAACCGATAGAGCAGTACTTGAAGAATTCCCCGACGACGATGGCTTGCAAAAGTGGATGCGCTTAGCCAAAGAGCGCATTGCATTCCAGGGCTTGCCAGCACGGATCTGTTGGTTGGGATATGGCGAGCGTCATCGCCTTGGGCTTCGCTTCAACGAAATGGTGCGCAAGGGTCAATTAAAGGCACCAATCGTCATTGGTCGCGACCATTTGGACTCTGGTTCAGTTGCGTCGCCATACCGCGAGACCGAAGCCATGATCGACGGCTCAGACGCCATTGCCGACTGGCCATTGTTGAATGCATTGGTAAATACGGCTGCTGGAGCAACCTGGGTGAGCATTCACCACGGTGGTGGTGTTGGTATTGGCCGCAGTATTCACGCAGGCATGGTGGCGGTTGCCGATGGCACCGATTTGGCTGCCGAGAAACTGTCACGCGTGCTGCTTTCCGACCCTGGCATGGGCGTGATTCGCCATGCTGACGCCGGTTACCAACGCGCAATCGATGTTGCCGATGAGCGCGGTGTGCGTTTGCCAATGCGAGAGAGCTAAACCGAACTGATGACCACTTATTTCGCGCAGTGGGCTTGGCGTGGTGCCGAGCATGCTGTTGCCAATGTTCGCATCACCGTGTCGAACGGTGTCATCAACGCGGTTGAAGACAACGCCACAAAGCAAGACGGCGATGTTGCTGTGTCTGGCGTGGTGATGCCAGGACTAGTGAATGCACATAGTCATGCGTTTCATCGCGCATTGCGCGGGCGAACACATGGTGGCACTGGCGACTTTTGGTCATGGCGTACGCCGATGTATGAAATTGCAAATCGCTTAACACCAGATTCGTATCGCGAACTTGCCACCATGACGTTTGCTGAAATGGCACTGTCTGGAATTACGGGAGTGGGCGAGTTTCATTACATTCACCACAACACAGATGGCACGAAATACAAGAACCCAAACGAAATGGGCCTTGCAATGGTGCATGCAGCGCAGCGCGCTGGAATTCGTATTGCGTTGCTTGATGTTGCGTACTTGCACGCAGCACTTGATAAACCAGAGCCACTTGCAGAACAGAAGCGATTCTCGGATGGCAACATTGATGCTTGGCTAGACCGTGTAGATGCACTTGGTGAAGGCGGCGATGGCTGGACCGTCGGCATGGCGCCGCACAGCGTGCGTGCGGTACACCCGCGTGAACTTGAAGAAGTTGTTGCTAACCGTCACGGCAAAGTGGTGCACCTTCATGTTTCCGAACAGCCGGCAGAAAATGCTGCTTGTATTGCGGCAACGGGTATGACTCCAACGCAAGTGTTGGACAATGTTGGGTTACTTGGCCCTCACATGACCGCAGTTCATGCGACGCACCTCACCAATACCGACATTGCATTGCTTGGTAGTTCACGCACATGCGTGTGCTTGTGTCCGACGACAGAACGTGACCTTGCCGACGGCGTTGGTCCTGCAGTAGCGCTTCGAGATGCAGGAGCCACGTTGTCGCTTGGCACCGATTCGAATGCATTCATTGACATGTTTGAAGAAACACGCGCTATTGAAACTGATGAACGCCTAGTTACCGGTAAGCGCGGACTGCATACGCCAAGCTCGTTGCTCGCTGCCGCTACGTCTGTGGGCGCAACGTCACTCGGCTGGGGTAGTCATGGCATTCAAGTTGGCAATCCTGCAGACTTCATCGCGTTGTCTCTCGATTCGGTCCGTTTGGCCTCATTTGATGGCGTAAATGGAGCAGCACATATTGTGCATTCTGCAGCGCCAAGCGACGTGCGTGACGTGTGGGTGGGTGGCAAGCAAGTGGTGGCCAACTTTCAGCACATTGAAATTGGAGATGTTGTTTCTGGTCTTCGCAACGCAATTGCCGCGGTAGTTACACTGTAAGCACTATGGCTATTCTCCCAATTGCAACTGTCGGTCATCCAGAACTCAAAATTGTCGCGAAAGAAGTAACTCGCGAAGAGCTTGCATCGGCAGAGGTGCAGCAATTTATTGATGACTTGATTGAAACCATGCGCCATGCCAATGGCGCTGGTCTTGCAGCAACGCAGGTGCTTCGCCACCAGCGCATCTGTGCCGTTGAAGTAGAAAACAATCCGCGCTACCCATACAAGCCACGCGTACCACTGACCGTTTTGGTGAACCCAGTTATCACGTTCCTTGATGACGACAAGTTTGACAACATGGAAGGGTGCTTGTCAGTTCCCGGAATTCGCGGGCAAGTTGCGCGTAACACACGAATTCATGTGAAGGCATGGGATCGCTTTGGTAACGACATCGACACCGAAATTCGAGGTCTTACTGCGTGTACGTATCAGCATGAAGTCGATCACTTGGATGGCCTGTTGTTCCTCGACAAAGTGACCGACCCAGGCACACTGACCACATGGGATTCGTTTAACCAATTTCACCATGACGCATTCGTCGACCGCGCAAAAGCGCTAGTTGCTAAACACGGTTCGTAATGTTTGCACTGACCGGTATCGGTCATTTAGTAACGAACGACGAAACGGTTGGCCAGGGAAAACTCGGTGTACTTCACGATGCGGCTGTGGTTGCAGATGATGCAGGGAATATTTCGTGGGTTGGCAAGCGGTCTGAGTTAGCAAGCCACTTTGATGGCAAGCCAATTGATGTGGGTGGCCGAGCTGTTATTCCAGGTTTTGTTGATAGCCATACGCACCTGGTGTTTGCGGGTGACCGCGCACTCGAGTTTGAATCGCGCATGCAGGGCAAGCCATATGCAGCTGGCGGTATCAAGACCACCATGGCGGCAACACGCGCTGCTTCTGACGATGTGCTCGCAGCCAACGTTGCGCGACTGTCGAACGAGGCACTTGCTTCGGGAACCACCACGCTAGAAGTGAAATCGGGTTACGGCCTGTCGGTCCGTGACGAAGCACGCTCACTTGTTGCTGCAAAAACCGCAACATCAGAAACCACCTTCCTAGGCGCCCACGTGGTTCCACCCGACACGAATGCCGACGACTATGTGGCCTTGGTGCAAGGAGAAATGCTCGATGCCTGCAAGGGAAACGCCAAGTGGATCGACGTGTTTTGCGACCGTGGTGCATTTGACGTTGACCAGGCCCGTGCAATTCTGCAAAGCGGCGCGGCCGCAGGTTTGGGCACGCGCATTCATGCCAATCAATTGCAACAGGGCGGTGGAGTGCAACTTGGTGTTGAACTAGGCGTTGCATCGTGCGATCACTGCACGCACCTCTCACAGCAAGACATTGATGCGCTTTCTGGCGCTCGTGAAACCACTGTGGCAACACTGCTTCCAACGGCAGAGCTGTGCACGCGTTCGCCATTTCCTGATGCACGCAAACTCATTGATGCAGGCGTAACTGTTGCTCTCGCTTCCGACTGCAACCCTGGATCGTCGTACACGTCATCGATGCCACTGGTAATCGCGCTCGCAGTAATCAACATGGGCATGACTTGCGATGAAGCATTGTGGTCGGCTACCGCAGGTGGCGCACAAGCATTGCGCAGAAACGATGTGGGAAACCTGCGCGTTGGTTCGCGTGCCTACATGGTGGTGTTAGATACGCAAAGCCACATTCACTTGGCGTACAGGCCAGGTGTTCAGCAGGTGCGTGCAGTTATCCGCGGCGGGAAAACCGTCGTCGGGTCTTTGTAGTCGACGGCGAAAGCACTTCGCGAATGCGACGACCCCAGTTAATTGACTCCGTTGATACACCTTGATCTTTGATTTCGCTACGTTGGCGATCAAGTTCAATTGCAATATCTGCCAAATTCTTGGGCAATTGCTCGGCGATGGTGTTGCGTAAGTGTGAAGCAAGCGCTGGGCTTTTACCCTCTGTTGACACTGCAACGATCACATTGCCATCGCGATGTGTTGCGGCTAAGTAGAACGAGCAACTGTCTGGGTCATCTGCAGAGTTCACCCAGGTTCCGCGTGCGTTGCCTTCGTCGTAAATGAGCTGATCAACAGCATGGTTGCCTGTTGCGGTGATGACCAATTGGAAACCTTCGGTGTCGCCAGCCTCAAACGTTCGCTGCACCAACGTGGAGTTTGGCATGGTGTAGAAATCATCGACAAAGTTGGGGGAGATGACGGTTACGTGCGCGCCTTCATCGGCAAGTGCTTTTGCCTTGCGGTAAGCGATGCGACCGCCACCAACAACAAGAGCTTTACGCCCTGTGAGATCCAAAATGATGGGGAGCATTAACTTCCAGAGGCAATGAGTTCGTGAACCGTGCTGGGGTCACGAAGATCAAGGCCAGCAGTTTCACCAATCACGATGATGCTCGGTGCTTGTGCTTCAGCAAGATGCGCCTCGGCCAGCGTGAGACGCGAAATGGTCTGGTCGGCGCGAGTTCCGTTATGGATGATGGCAACTGGGGTGTTTGGCTTCATGCCTGCGCCCAGGAGGTCCGCAGAGATCTTTGGCAGGTTTGCTGTGCCCATGAGTACCACCAGCGTTGCGCCGGTTTTGGCATGTGCCGACCAGTCAACGCTTTCATTTGGGTCTTCACAGTGCCCGGTCACCACGGTAACGGCACGTGCAATTCGTCTGTGAGTTACTGGAATGCCGGCAATTGCAGGAACAGAAAATGCTGATGAAATACCTGGAACGATTTCGAAGGAGACGCCAGCCTTAATGAGTGCTTCGGCTTCTTCGCCACCGCGACCAAACACGAATGGGTCGCCACCTTTAAGGCGAACAACATGCTGATGATTACGACCGAGTGTGACAAGTAGTTCGTTGATGAGTACTTGTGTGTGGCTGCCGCCAGCGCGTTTACCAACGTCAATACGTTCTGCATTGGCAGGAATGAGCGCCATGATCTCATTGGAAACCAAACGGTCGTGCACCACAACTTGGGCTGTTGAAATAAGTCGATGCGCTTTAACAGTCAACAGGTCTGCGCTGCCAGGTCCTGCTCCAACAAGAAACACGGTCATACAGTTGCCCTTGCGTGCAAACCGCATTCGGTCTTCTCGGTGCCCGCCCAACGTCCCGAGCGAGCATCGCCGTCAATTGCTGCTGGTCGCGTGCATGGCCAGCAACCAATAGAGGTGTAACCCTGACTCGTCAGTGGATGCTCATTCAATCCGTGAACTTCCAAATATTTGTCGTAATCACTCTGTGTGAAATTTGCGAGTGGATTGACTTTGATGACATCGCGCAACATGTCGTGACTTACCAAAGGTGTGTTGGCACGACTTGCTGAGTCGTCGCGACGCAAGCCAGTAATCCACGCCGACTTGTTTACAAGAGCGTGTTCAAGAGGTGCAACTTTGCGAATAGCGCAGCATGCGTCGGTGTCGCGTTGCCACAAGTCGTCAGGGAGAACTGACTCGGCTGGAGCAATGACTTCAAGGTTGCCCGCAGTTAGTTCTGCAAGTCCTTTTGCGTACCACAGTGTTTGTGCAAACAAGTATTGAGTATCAATCAGCGTCACGGTTGAACCCTTGACTGTTGACCACGTCATGTGTGCAAGCACTGGGTCGCCAAAGCTAGAAGTGACCACAAGGTCTGCACCAAATGTTCCATGTGCCCAAGCAATGATGTCTTGTGGCGACCACGATTCAAACTGTTTCGTGATGGTGGCAACATTGCCCGCAGAGAGCGGTAACTCTTGCATCAGACTGCGCACTCCGAGTCGCCAACTTCTGCAACGAATGGACCGGTTTCGCCGTAGTCCACGAAGAAGTCGGCGTTTTCTTCTGGCGTAGGGAAGTGGTCGAGGTCGGCTAGACCAACTGCAACTGCTGATGCTCCGCCCGAGCGGTCCATCCACGCGCGGAAGGTTTCGCCAGCCGAACGCTCTTCTGCAAAGCGGCGAACCACGCGAGTAACTGCTTGTGGCGCATTTTTGGCAGGCACGCGAAGTGCCTTTTCGCCAAAGAAGATCTGCTCTTCGCCAACATATCCACCGAGCAGCATCTGGTAACCAGGGGCAGCCTGACCGTGTGCACGTCGCTCGGCACCGAAGAACCCGATGTCGCTCGCGTGGTGCTGACCACAGCTATTGGTGCAACCAGAAATGTTGATGCGTACGCCACAAACTTCGGCGAGCCCTTCTTCTTCAAGTGCTTCGCCAATGGCCTTTGCTAAACCGCGTGACTGAGTGACTGCAATGTTGCAGGTGTCGGCGCCAGGGCAAGCAACAACGTCGCGCGCAAGTTCTGCGCCAGGACGAGCCATACCGATTTCATCGAGGGCTTTATACAGAATTTCCAGTTGGTCTTCGGTAAGTGCGCGGAACACTACGTTCTGACGGTTGGTTAGACGCACATCAGCATTCAAATCGCGCTGAATTTTTGCCAATGCCCTGAATTGATCCGCAGTGATGTCTCCAAGTGCTGCATAAGCAATTGCCGAAACAGAACCATTTGCTGTTCCGCGAATGACACTGGTTTGTACCCAGCGCTTAAACGGATCTTGTGATTTCAATTCAACGCGTACGCCTTGACCAACTTGGGTAATTTCACCACTCGTTGCAGCGCCTGCTGCCTTGTCGCCAACAGAAACAACTTCTGGTGGAATTCCACCTGGCCATGTTGACGAGGCGGGGAGTGTGTGACGAACTTTGATCACGCGACGACGAACTTCGTCAATGCCAAGTTGATCAACAACCCACTTCAAGCGCGCGCGAAGTTTGTTGTCGCGGTTACCTGTTTGGTCGAACACTCGAAGAGTTGCCTCAATCGTTGGCAACAAGTCTTCACGTGAAGTGAAGTCTTCAAGAGCAAGTGCTGGGTGTGGTGTTGCACCAAGACCACCAGCGATGTACACGCGGAAGCCTGGCTCGACAGTTCCATCTTCATTAGTGCGTGTAGTTGCAACAACACCGAAGTCATTGAACATTGCTTGACCGCAATCAGTTGAGCAACCAGAGAAGTTGACTTTGAATTTGCGTGGCAAGCGTTGACCGATCGGGTTGCGCACGAAATGGCGGAACGTTGCTTCAGCCCAAGGAGTGACGTCAAGTTTTTCGTGGGGGCATGCACCTGCAAGGTGGCAAGCCATGACGTTGCGCACAGTGTCGCCGCATGCTTCGCGCGACGTTAAACCAACTTCAGCAATTTCGCGGAGGAGTGCAGGCATCCTTGTGAGTTCAACGAAGTGAAACTGAATGTTCTGACGAGTGGTGATGTGGCCCCAACCGCGTGAGTATTCGGTTGACAGCTTTGCCATCAGTTCAAGCTGCTCTGGAGTGATTGTTCCTGCAGGCAATTTGATGCGCACCATTTGGTTGGTACCGCCTTGGCGCTGGCCGTACACGCCGTTATTCAAACGAATGACCCGGAAGACATCCTCAGGAATCTCGCCAGCTAGATATTGGGCGATCGCTACTTCGAAGCGCTCAATGTCAGCCTGCTGTTCCTTGTACAGGCTTCGTGTTTGCGCGATTACCGGTGCGATTGCCATTTTTCCCCTTGGAGACCTGAATTTGAGCCATTTGGCTAAATACGACTAATAAGGTCAACTTTATCGGGAATTGACGTTTTGGGCAATTTCAGCCTCAAATTATTGGCCGGGATTTTGCCCAATTTCTCTGAGACCATCATGCAGTGCTTTGCGGAGGCGTCGTGCCATATCGGGCGAGAAATGCCCAACCAGACCTTCGCCTGCATGACCAATTTCATCAATCGTCAGCACAATTCGCGGCTCGCCATCGTCGTAGTCGTCGCTAATGGCAACACCCCATGAAATGAGCTTGGCGTCTTCATCTCCTGCAGGAAGGTCGCTTGTCTGAAATGGATAGTCGTCAATCGATCTGCGCATGGGGCAAGTCTGACAGATTGTCGATTAGGCGATGTACTTCACTCCAAGTAGTGAAACTATGGCAATGCACGCCCAAGAGGTAAGTGCAAGCACCAGCGGTCGGCCACCAACCTTCATGAGGTCGCGGATTTTCACCTCCGAGCCCAAGCCAACGAGTGCGGCTGCAAGTGCCCACTGTTCAATCTTTTTTAGTGGCGAAAGCCAATCGTCTGGAATAATGCCAACTGTTCGCAGCGCCACCATGGCGATGAATCCCACAACGAAAGCGGGAACGAGGGGAGCCTTACGACCAGGAAAGCGCGGTGTTATGCCGGCCGAGGGTCGCTGAACCCACACGCTGATAACTCCAATGAGCGGTGCAAGTAGAAGGACCCGCGACAGCTTGACCACGGTTGCGGAATGGACTGCATCGTTTCCACCAGTAGAAGCAGTGGCAATTACTTGAGCGACATCGTGCACGCTGGCACCAACCCAGGCTCCAAAGAAGTGAGGGTCGTCAAGCCCGACTACATACCGCAATAGGGGCAGCAGTGCAATGGCCAAACTGCCGCACAATGTAACGAGGGCGATTGCATAGGCAACTTCTTCCTCGTCCGCGTCAACGACACCATCAACGGCAGCAACTGCAGAAGCGCCGCAAATAGAAAACCCCGTTGCAATAAGCAAAGAGAGTGATTTTGAAACACCGAGACGTGGCCCAAGCCATATGGTTCCCAGGAACGTGGTTGCAACAACGAGCAGCACAACGATTACTTCGCGACCACCTAATTCAACTATTTGCTCTGCTGCTAATTGCGTTCCGAGAAGGACGATTCCAATTCGAAGAACTTTCTTTGCCGCAAATTTCTGCCCAGGTTCACACAACCGCGGAATTACGCCCAGATTGCCGAGGATGATGCCAATGACGAGCGATGCAACCAAAGGGGAAATAGTTCCAAATTTCCAATGAATGTTGAAACCAATAAAGGTCACAGCAAAGGCAAAAATCAGGCCTGGACCGTACCTGCGCACAGCAACAATCACCTCTGAATTGTAGAATTTGTGCGTGGTTTCGAACAATTCATCACTTCGAGTGTGGCGCGACCGCGGAGAATGGCGCACGTTGTTGGTGGTGCTCTCGGTGTATGGGCTTACGGCACTTACGGTAGTGCGTTACGAAGTGCTTACGCCGTGGCTTGCAGTGCCATTCCTTGCAGTGCTCGGTGCTTGGCACCTGAGCATGCAGCACGAAGTATTGCACGGACATCCATTCAAGAATCAGTTCATCAATGATGCAATTGGTGGCATACCAATCACGCTGTGGATTCCGTATTTGGCATTTAAAAAAGATCACCACGAACATCACCTTTCAGACTTAACAAACCCAGCGCTCGACAATGAGAGCTACTACGTGACGCAAGAGCAGTGGGACAAAGCAGGAAGAATTCGTCGTGCTGCGTGGACTGCAAACCGCACCATTTTGTTCCGCATGTTTGTGTGGACCATCGTCAGCACCATTACGTATGTGCTGTCGGTGTTGAAGCGCGCAGTGCGTGGGGAAAAAGGCGACCGCCTTGCAGTTGCTCTGCACATCGTTGGTGTTGCATTTGTCGTGTATCTCGTGTCACTCTCTAGCATGCCGTTGTGGCAGTTTGCACTTGGCACGGTCTATGGCGGACGCATCCTGAATGCCATTCGTCCGTTCCCTGAACACAAGTATCAAAGCGGCGTTGAAACGAAAACTGCGATGATTATGGCTGGACCGTTTTTTAGTTTGCTTATGTTGAACAACAACTTGCACGTTGCGCACCATGACGAACCATGGGTGCCGTGGTATCAATATGCCAGTTTGATGAGTCGTGTGAATGCGGTTGAACGCGCCCGTGAAGCGGGCTTGCTCTACGAAGGCGGCTATGCGGAAGTGTTCCGTAAGTTTTCGTTTAAACCTGTCGATTCGCCTGTTCGCGAACGCAACTAATTAACGCGTTGCTACAACGGGGAAGCGCGGGTCATTCAGCGCGTCACCAAATTGCAGGCCATTACCTTCAAGTGGTGGAGATGTTTTCCACGGGCGTGCAGCGAACACAGCATCGTCACCTACATAGCGGAAGCTAACAGCGCGGCGCAGTTGCACGCCGGTTCCTGCAGTGCCTGGCGCAGAGTGCAGCGTTCGATAATGAAACGCAACAGCGTCGCCAAGTTGCACAGGGGTAGAGATCACCTCGTGAGCGTTGAGTTCGTCAACTGATGGCAAGTGCACGAAGTCATGTGCCGAGTCGACATACGCCGTTTGATCCTTAAAACGTTTTGGAATGAATCGCTTGTTCCACTTGTGGCTGCCAGAAATAAAGCGCAGTGCAACAGAATCGGGAATGGGGTCAAGTGGAATCCAAATACTCACGTTGTCCATGCCGTCAATTCCGTAATACGGGTCGTCGTGGTGCCACGGAGTGACTTCTTTGGTTTCGGCTTCCTTCACCAACACGTGTTCGTGGAAGAGGCGACAAGTTGAAGTGCCCATCAAACTGAGTGCAGCATTCGGCACCGAGCCGCGCATGCCCACTTCGGCGAATTCTGGGAAGCGATTCCAGTTCACGTAGTCATCAAAAAAACGTCCTGCGGCACCCGTTGGGGTGTATTCGTTTGCCCACGGGCCAGGGCTCGCCATATTGGCCGCAACGCCTTGGCGAAGCGATTCCAGTGCCTCAGATTTCACCAGATTGCGCAACACCACCACGCCGTCGCGTTGATATGCACTGCAGAGTTGTGGGTCTATCGCCATGTCTTCACACTAATTGGGCACGAATTAAGTGGGATAAATGAAGAACCCGCCGGCTCGCACCGGCGGGTTCCAGAGTTCCTTGTAGCGAGAACCGCTAGTTACATGCGGAAGCCCTTGTTCACCATGGAGATGACAGCGTCTTTGACAGGAATCATTCCCATCACGATTGCACCATTGGCGCAATAGGTCTGCCAATCCTGGTCGAACGTCATGCCCCAACCACTTGCTGGTGTCATTTTCAAGAACCAGCACATTGCAATGGCAACAATGAGGCCCCAGTTTGAACCAATGATTGGAATCTTCTTGATAATTCCCGACAGCTGAATTGTGCCAAGTACCGAATCGACGACAGTCGTTACGGCACCGAGCAGAAGGGCTGCTAGGAGTAGGTATCCAAGTGTGTACATGATGTATTCCCCAGTTCTGTGGGCGTCGTTGCCCACAAATTTGACCGTAAATGACAATCGTCACTAAGTGGTGGATTACACGAAATTGCAATAATCGCGCCCATGTTTAAGGGAAAATATCGATTCTGTAACACTTGCAAAGTCGTAAGGTTGGCGCGATGAGTGGAGAAGTTTCGGCAAGCGTAACGGGCGGTCCGTGGTCACCTTTGCGCATAGCGATATATCGGTCGCTGTGGATCGCTGCCTTGGTTTCGAACATAGGCACGTTCATGCACATCGTTGCCGCTGGTTGGGCAATGACATCGCTCACCGATTCGCCGACTCTTGTTGGCTTGGTGCAAACCAGTTGGGCGGTGCCTGGTTTTGTGTTAGCCCTGCACGCGGGTGCCTTCGCCGACATGGTCGAGCGCAGACGTCTCATTGCACTCACACAGGTGCTGGCGCTAGCGATTGCTGCCGGGCTAGGCGTGCTCGAAATGACGGGCAACCTAGGTGTGACAACGCTATTGGTTGGAACGTTTCTCGAATCGGTTGCACTCACCATTGCAGCGCCTGCTTTCATGGCGCTCACGCCGCAACTTGTTGGAACGCAGTATCTGTCGCAAGCGTTCGGTCTCGACTCGGTTTCGCGCAACATTGCGCAATCAGTTGGCCCTGCACTGGCTGGTGCTGTTATTGCGTTCACGAGCCCTGGTGCAGTGTTCGTTTTAAATGGAGTGTCTTTTGTGGGAATTCTTCTTGTTGTAAAAAAACTCCCTGCATTTACAGTTCATGTAGATAGTGCTGAAAAAATCAATCGTGTCATTGCGGATGGGATAAAGCACGTGGTGCATACCCAAAGTTTGCGCAATATTGCTTTGCGGTTGGCATTCATGCTTGGTTCCACAGCATCGCTAAATGCAATGCTGCCGGTAGTCGCAAAAGACTCCTTAAAGGTTGATGCCGGTGGTTTTGGAATTTTGGCAGGCGCACTTGGCGTTGGTGCGGTGCTTGCAGTGTGGCTGCTTCCTCTGTTGCGCAAGAGCATGACCTCTGAGTCAATGCTGCTTATGGCTCCATTCGTTTGGGCTGGAGTAATTGTGGTCTTTGCGTTGGTCCATGACATGGTTGTTGCGGTCCCGGCGTTGTTGTTAAGCGGAGCAGCATTGATGATCATGATCAATACGTTGTTCTCTTTGTTCATTGCACAATTGCCAGATCACTTGCGTGGACGCGGTTCGTCCATCGGGA
>JAPOKO010000017.1 GCA_029977615.1 bacterium | reverse complement strand
ACAGCTAAATCGAACTAGCGCGAAAAATTACGCAGTTGCAATATTGCGCGTTGCTTGTGCGCGTTGGCGTCGCAAACGACGACGCTCACGCTCGGAGAGTCCGCCCCAGATACCAAACTTTTCGCCGTTAGCCAATGCATATTCAAGGCATTCGCCACGAACCACACAACCGCGGCACACTTCTTTTGCTTCACGAGTTGAAGCACCACGCTCTGGGAAGAAGAGGTCGGGATCTACACCGAGGCAGTTTGCTTGGTCTTGCCACGCACGGTCTGCGCTCAAAATGATGTGATCTTCTTCCACGAATTTTTCCTCCCTAGTTCCTCGAACAGTCGCGATGACGCGCCTACACCGAGGTAATTACAACGGTGTCATTGTGGCAAAGATATGGGGAAAATGCAAATACACAGGGTTTCGTGACTTCGGCACTCCCTAGCGACGACCTGCCATGGTTCGTTTGTGATCCAAGAAATCAACAAGTACGTAGTCGCCCAAATTGTCTGGGGTAGTGAAAAAAGCCTTGCCTTTATTGATTTTTGTGAGCTGTTCAACAAATCTTCGAAGCCCATTATCTGCATCAAGCATGAAGGTATTGATGCGAATTTGTTCTTTCGTACAGCGCAATACTTCGCGCAATGTTGCCTCCACAGTTTCGTGAACAGGAGGGTAATTGAAGAAGATTTCGCCGCTTGGCGTGATGTGGGCAGTTGGCTCCCCATCCGTAATCATGATGATTTGTTTGGTACCAGTTTGCCTCGACAACATTTTTCTAGCGAGCGTAAATGCATGATGCATGTTGGTGCCGTATGCAAAGTCCCATGACACTTCTGGAATGCTCTCCGGTTGCAGCTCGCGAGCAATTTCACCGAATCCGACAACCCCTAAATAATCCCTAGGAAATTGGGACGAAATGAGGTGGTGCAGGGCCATTGCCACCTTCTTGGCAGGCAAGAAATTGTCGCGCATTGGCATGCTGAGCGACAGGTCTAACAACAACACTGTTGATGAACGAGTGGAATGTTCGGTGCGTTCAATTTCAAAATCTTCTGGCGATAAACCGATTGGAAGTCCAGATCCATTTCGTCGCAACGCGTTGCGCAATGTTCCATGTAGGTCGAGTCGAAATGGATCACCAAATTCATATGGCTTCGTATCGTTGGCACGTTCGTGACCAATTCCCGTTGCATCAATTTTGTGTTGCCCAACCATGTCTTTGCGCAACTTGCCAAACAGCTCACGCAGTGCATTGGCACCAAGTTTGCGAATTGCCCTAGGGGTGAGCTGCATACGCCCCTCGCGCTGGTCGATGAGCCCGGCATCCTGCATCATCTTCGATAATTTCGACAGCTGGTCGAGCGACTTGGCTGCATCATCCCCCAGCAGATCTCGCACCTTGTCCATGTCGGCCTCGGCCAAAGAGGACGGATTACTAGCATTTTTCAAGAGGTTTTCAAGCTGGTCAAGGTCGGACAAATCCTGCATGGACTGCATGGCCTGTTGGAACCCCATTGGCTCTTGCCCAGAAAAGTCGTACTGCTTGTTCCACCCAGCTTGGGGAAACATGCCCTGCAAGTTTTGTGAGAGCTGCTCCATTTGCCAACGCAAGTCCATATCTTCGAGCAACTGCTCAGAAAGCTGCTGCAGTTGTGCGCGTTGCTCTGGCGTCATGCTGTTTAACAATGCCTGTGCCATTGCCATGCGTTGCGCCATGTGTTCAAGCAATTCATCAAGTGTTTGCGGATTCTCAGGAAAGAAATCACCAAACTTTTCCATGAACTGCTCAAACTGCGGATCTTCGCCATTCTTACGGCGTTCAAGCATTTCGTTTAACGCCGCCATCATGTCTTTTGTACGCGCCATTTGTTCTGGCGACATGTTCTGCACCGCACTTGACATTTGATCCAATTGTTGCTGCATTAATTGCTCTCGCAGCTTGTCCATTAACGAATCAAAACGCTCCTGCGCAGATGGTGATTCAAAGTCATAGTGCTGTAATTCTCGAATCTTGCCGGCTAGATCATCGGGCAACATGTCGAGCGTGAAGTTATTTCCTGCAACTTGTCGCTCCTCATCAACAATGTCATTTAATTCGTCAGCGATTTCGGAATACACGCCACCCAAGTCACCACGTTCTTGAATCTGTTCACGCTGTTCGCGCAGGCGCTTCATCAATTCGCGTAGACCTGGCATCTGGTTGCCATTGACATCACGCATGCCGTTTTGCATCATCTTGCGCATCGCCGTATTGATGTCACCGTGATAGGTCAATTCATCGGCGAGTTCGTCAAGCAGCGAGTCAGCATCGATCTCAAACCCACGCTGAGTGCCGTCCCAGCGCGAATAGGTGAAACGAGATGCCATATGCGAACCATACCCCTAGGCTGAGGTGAGATATGCGGTTCAGACGAACGTTCATCTTCGTAGACCTTTCAGGATTTACGGACTACACCGAAAACTTCGGCGATGGCGCAGCCGCGCAATTGCTCGCCAACTTTCGTGGCGTGGCTCGTGCAGTTGGATCGCATCAAGGCGTGCGTATCGACAAGTACTTGGGAGACGGCCTCATGGCTGTCGCCGTAGAAGCCGAAGATGGCATCACCTTCGCCATGATGCTGCAACGCAATTCAGCGGTTTCATGTGCCCCATTGTCGTTGCGTATCGGTATTGCCACCGGCGACACCATGTTGTTCGAAGGACAGGACTACATCGGCTCTGCGCCAAACATGGCAGCACGTTTGTGCGACGCAGCTGCAGGTGTCGGCACGCTCATTCCTCTCGATCAAGCAGTCGATCTTCCAGTTGGTGTGTACACCGTGCCTCATGAACCCGTCGTACTGCCTGGTTTTGCTCAACCAATTGAAGTTGCGATTCTTGCAGGAGAACCACTCATTGATAGTCGTTCCGACATCAATGAGGTGTGGAATCGCTCCCCTTTTGTTGGCTAATTAACACCTAACCGCGCGAGCGGTACGTGGCGCGGGAACCAGTTGATTCCTTGTTCAAACGCTTTGAAAGATGCAAGCCCTCCAGCACAAATTCCACCGCACTTGCCACCACAGATGGCGATGCATCTGCACCAACAATTTGGCTAACCAAATCGCGTAGTGCAGGTATGTCGATAAACATTGCACCATACGCAACAGACTCAACATCTTCGCCAGCATGTAGCACCACTCCACCATCAAATGCTTCAACAACTTCGCGAATCTTTTCTCCAGTTACGCGTTGTTTGAAAACTTGCAAGACTGCGGTCTTCACAATGTTTTCCAAAATTGCAGATTCGCGACCATCTTCAGTGGTTTCAAATTCCACTTTGCCGGCAGTTGATGCAGCAAGTGAGGCAAGATCGCTGACACGAGGTGCAACTTGAGTTTCACCCATGCGCAATGCACGACGGACCGCGTTGGCTGCGAGCGTTTCGTAGTTACTGACCGACAGCCGCACGCTGACGCCGCTGCGTTGATTGACGTGGCTGCTTGCACGAGCAATGTGGCTCACTGTTGCCACAATTTCTTCCATGAACGAAGGCCACGTAACAACAACATCGCCAATGCTTGATGTGCGGGCCTCCTGGCGAACGATATTCATTTCGGTTTCCACTTCCAGTGGATAGTGCGTGCGAATTTGGCTTCCGAAACGGTCTTTCAGTGGTGTAATCATGCGACCACGATTGGTGTAGTCCTCGGGGTTGGCGGACGCCACCAACATCACATCAAGCGGCAAACGAATTTTGTATCCGCGAATTTGCACATCGCGCTCTTCGAGCACATTCAACAAACCCACTTGAATTCGTTCCGCTAAGTCGGGTAATTCGTTGATGGCGAAAATGCCACGGTTCGTACGTGGAACAAGGCCGTAGTGAATCGTGAGTTCATCACTGAGATAACGACCTTCAGCAACTTTGATGGGATCTACTTCGCCAATGAGGTCAGCAATTGATGTATCTGGTGTTGCAAGTTTTTCGCCATATCGATCTTCACGATTTACCCAGGAAATCGGTGCATTCTCGCCCATTTTTTCTACGAGTTCGCGTGCGTGACGCGACACCGGGTTGTACGGATCGTCGTTAATTTCGCTGCCTTCAATAATCGGCATCCACTCATCAAGCAATCCGGTGAGTGAACGAATCATGCGCGTCTTTGCCTGACCTCTCTCGCCAAGAAAGATCACATCGTGTCCCGCCAACAGTGCATTCTCAAGTTGTGGCATAACTGTGTCTTCGTAACCCAACACTCCTTCGAACAATTGCTGACCTGCAGAAATTCGTGCAACAGCATTTCGACGAAGTTCTTCCTTCACCGGAATGGATTGCCAACCCGAGGCGCGAAGTGCTCCAAGAGTTGCAGGAAGTGAGTGTGCGGAGGTGTGGGCGTTGGCCATGCGCCGACGATACCTGCCACCTGCGCATACGGCCTAGGCGAGCGTTTATTGTGAGTTCATGACTACTTCTTCGCCACAAGTCGCCGTTGTTACCGGAGCCAATTCGGGTATTGGACGAGCCACGGCATTACACCTCGCCAAGCAGGGATACCGCGTATTTGGCACGGTTCGGTCTCTTGATAAAGCCGGCAAATTGCAGTCTCGCGCAACTGAATTAGGCGTAACTGTTGAGCTCATTGAAATGGATGTCGCAGACGATGTGTCGGTGCAACGTGGTTTCGCCGACATTTTTCTCACCACAGACCATGTGGATGTGTTGGTGAACAACGCAGGAATCGGCGGCAACGGTGTCGTTGAAGAAAGCACGCCACAGATGTACCACGATGCGTTTAACGTCAACGTTGTTGGCGCTATTCGATGCACTCAACAGGTGCTACCGAAAATGCGCGAGAGAAAAAGTGGAACCATCGTAAATATCACTTCGGTCGTTGGTAAGTTTGCGGCAATTGCACAGGCTCCATATGTTGCATCGAAGTGGGCGTTTGAAGGAGTGAGTGAGGAGCTCGCGCAAGAAGTTGCGCCATTTGGTATTCGTGTCGTCATCATTGAGCCAGGCGTAACGAAGTCATCAATTTTTGCAAAAAACATTGACGCCCCAAATCAGAGCGGTGCATATGATGCGCACTATCGACGCATGTTCGCGTTTTATGCAGCTGGAATCATCAATGCCTCTGCCGCTGAAGATGTTGGCGCACTCATCCACCACGCCATCACCACCGACACCCCACAGTTGCGTTACGCGTGCTCGTGGGCGGGCCCTGAAATCGTTGCTGGCCGGGCCAAGCAATCAGACTCCGATTGGGTCGCCATGGCCGCCTCAGAAAACGATTCGGACTACTTCAATGCCTTTAAATCCGCGTACGGAGTGGATTTGAGCAAAAGTTGACAATAATGGTCGGGATTCGGATATCGTGACCAATCCAACCTCAAAAGGAGACCACTATGTCCGTACGTCTTGGCGATGTCGCCCCAGACTTCACCGCTCAAACCACCCAAGGTGAAATCAAGTTTCACGAATGGTTGGGCGATTCATGGGGCGTGCTATTCAGCCACCCGAAAGATTTCACACCAGTGTGCACCACAGAACTTGGTTATGTAGCCAAGATCAAACCTGAGTTCGACAAGCGCAACGTGAAAGTCATAGGACTTTCAGTTGACAGCGTTGAATCACACGAAAAGTGGGAAGGTGATATTGGCGAGACACAGGGAACGCCAGTGAACTTCCCCATGATCGGCGACCCAGACCGCAAGGTTTCCAACTTGTACGACATGATTCACCCAAATGCAAACGACACGTTGACTGTTCGCAGCGTGTTCGTCATTGGACCAGACAAGAAAGTGAAGCTGACCATCACTTATCCAGCGTCAACTGGACGCAATTTTGATGAAGTTCTTCGCGTTATCGACTCGCTGCAACTGACTGCAAAATTCAAAGTGGCAACTCCAGCAAACTGGAAAGACGGAAATGACGTCATTATCGGTGCAGCCGTAACCGACGATGAGGCCAAAACGCTCTTCCCCGGTGGGTGGAAAACCGTGAAGCCATATCTTCGCGTGTTGCCACAACCAAAGTAAAAAGCAAGTACGAGGCCAAGTTGTGCATATTGGCCTCATTCATTGAGCCGTAGGCTGAGGGGTATGAACAACCCCTCAGCCGCAACTGCAACAAACGTTTCCAAGATTTATGGTCATGGAGACAGCGAAGTACGTGCACTTGACAATGTTTCAGTGCAATTTGAAACAGGCAAATTCACCGCCATCATGGGTCCAAGTGGCTCGGGTAAATCCACCCTTATGCACTGCATGGCCGGCCTTGATGAAATGACTAACGGTTCTGTCACCATTGCCGACATTGATATTGCAAGTTTGAAAGACAAAGAACTCACTCGCCTGCGTCGCGACAAAATTGGCTTTGTCTTTCAGTCGTTCAACCTTGTTCCAACGTTGACAGCCGATGAAAACATCCGTCTTCCATTATTGCTCGGCAATAACAAAGGCAATGAAGAATGGATCCAAAAAGTCATCAACACGGTTCACCTGCAAGACCGTTTAACCCACCGCCCAAGTGAACTTTCTGGTGGCCAGCAACAACGTGTTGCTGTTGCGCGCGCACTTGCGAGCGAACCAGCGATCATTTTCGCTGACGAACCAACAGGAAACCTCGACTCAACAACTGGAAACGAAATTCTTTCATTCATGCGTAAAGCGGTAGATGAATTAGGTCAAACCATCGTGATGGTGACGCATGATCCGGTATCTGCAAGTTACGCAGACCGAATTGTGTTTTTGAAAGACGGCAAAATCGCTGGCGAGTTGTTACAGCCAACGCCAGAACTCGTGCTTGATTACATGAAGAATCTGGGTCACTAAATCATGTGGCGCATTGCTCTCAAAGGCATCTTGGGTCGCAAGGCTCGTTTAGTCCTCACATCGCTTGCCGTCATTTTGGGTACATCATTCCTGTCCGGCACCGCGGTATTTTCTGCGACCCTCAACCGCACATTTGACAACTTGTTCTCTGATGTATTTCGCAATGTTGACTCTTATGTTCGATCAACACAGGTAATTGAGGCTGACTTTGGTGCGGAAGAGCGTCAGCGAATCCCCGTCGAATTAATTGACTTGGTGAAACAAGTACCTGGTGTCGCAGATGTGCAAGCCGATATTCAGGCATTCGCACGAATCATTGGCAAAGACGGCAAGCCACTCGGCTCCGAGGGTGCAGGACCACCAACATTTGGCGGCGTTGGTCAAGAATTCAAAGGTGCACTCTGGACCATTAGCGAAGGTCGTTTCGCTTTAGGTCCAACTGAGGTCGTCCTCGACGAAGCTTCTGCCAAAGCTGGAAAATTTGTACTTAACGACAAAGTGAAAGTCGTTGCTCAAGCCGGCAGTCGTGAGTTCACGCTCGTCGGTATTGCAAGTTACGGAGATGTTCGGTCTCCAGGTGGAGCAACATTTGCGCTCTTTGACCTCAATACTGCACAAGAGTTTCTTGCCAAGCCAGGTTTCATTGACGACATCTTGGTTTCTGGTGACGGCTCTCTCTCCGACAAAGAACTAGCCACGGCAATTAACGCAGCAATTCCAAGCTCGTATAAAACCGAGACATTGACTGGCGCCCAAATCACTAAGGAAACACAGGACCAAATTGGAACTGCACTCAGTTTCTTTAGCATCTTGCTTTCCACTTTTAGTTACATCGCACTGGGTGTTGGCAGCTTCGTCATTTACAACGTGTTCTCCATCAGCGCGGCACAGCGCCAACGCGAAAATGCACTTCTCCGAGCAATTGGTGCTTCAAAGAAACAAGTGACACGCGCAATGTTGATCGAATCTGTAGTTGTTGGTTTGTTCGGTTCTGTCATTGGCCTCTTTGCGGGAATCGGTCTATCAAAAGCACTCAGTGCATTACTGAAGGCTGCCGGCATCGATCTCCCGACTGGCGGACTCGTAGTTCCAAGTTCGGCGGTCGTGAACACCATCGTGGTTGGCCTCATTGTCACCGTTTCATCCGCTTGGCTTCCTGCTCGCCGCGCAGGCAAAGTTCCCCCACTCACTGCAATGCGTGAAACCGCAATTGAAGTTGTTGCACTTACAAGACGTCGCACACTGTTTGGTCTGTTACTGATTGCACTTGGCGCTGCAACCATCATTGCGGTAACCAGTGGTGCAAGTAACAAATGGTTGGGTCTTGGAATTCTGTTTGTCTTTTCTGGCACCATCACACTTGGTCCCGTCATTGCTCGACCTGTTGCATTGATGTTGGGCAAGCCTGCAGAAAAGCTCCGCGGAGTAACAGGAACCATGGCGCGCCAGAACAGCGCACGTAACCCGAAGCGAACATCGCGCACTGCCTCTCCAGTACTAATTGGCGTTGCGCTTGTTACTGCGGTGGCTGCGCTTGCCGCAAGTATTCGTACACAAATTGATGGTGTTTTCACTGAGCAATTTAAGGGCGATTATGCAATTAGCACCGATGCTCGTGGTTTCGGTGGTCTCAGCCCGTCACTAGCAGATGACATCAACATGCTTCCAGAAGTTGAGCGCGCAACGGGAATTGGATTGCTCACCGTAAAAATTGAGGAAAAAGGTCAATACCTCACCACCATCAATCCAGCAACGGTTGAGGGGGTGTTTGACCTTGGACTAGTTTCAGGAACGTACGCAGATCTCACTCCTGAAACTATTTTTGTTTCTCAGCAGTACGCAGAAAACAATGACTCAAAACTTGGTGACACGATTGCGGTGACACTTGCTGACGCTCAGGTGAAGACACTCAGAATTGCAGGAATCTACGAGTTTGATGACATTGCGGGAAAGTACACCGTCAGCCGTGATCTCACTAAAGACTCCACGGTGATCAACTTTGACTTAGGGGTATACATCAAGTTGAAATCTGGGGTTTCTGATCAGTCGGCGCGCACAATTCTTCAAGCAGCCGTTGACAAATATGGTCAAGGAACATTGCTTTCAAAACGTGAATACATCGACAAACAATCAGGCCAAGTCAACCAACTTCTTGGCCTGATCTACGGCTTGCTCTTCTTGTCGGTCATCATCGCGGTTGTTGGCATCATCATCACGTTGCTGCTCTCGGTATTCGAACGTCAGCGCGAAATTGGCTTATTGCGCGCAGTTGGAATGACCAAAAGCCAGGTGCGCACCACCGTGCGCTGGGAAAGCGTGATTACCTCCCTACTTGGCGCTGTTGTCGGCATCGTGCTTGGTGTCGGTTTGGGCTGGGTCATTGTGTACGCACTTCGCGACCAAGGGCTTTCATCATTTTCGGTACCAGTAGGTACCACCGTGTCCATTTTGATCATGGCCTTCTTTATTGGAGTTCTCGCAGCGGTGTACCCAGCATGGCGAGCTACTCGAGTGAATCTGCTGACAGCAATCACCACTAGCTAATGACCCCAGCAGACCTCACACCAGAGATGCTTGAGTTCCTTCGGGAGCGACACTTAGCGACGCTCACTACCCTGCGGCCAGATGGATCGCCACACGTAGTGCCTGTTGGTTTTACGTACGACGAAGACAAACACGTAGTACGTGTAATTACGTTTGCTCCGTCGCAAAAAGCAAAACACGCCGAACGTGGCGGTCGTGCAGTGGTGTCACAAGTAGATGGCGGCAGATGGCTCACGCTCGAAGGAACAGTGCGACTTGCAACGCGCGATAATGACAACGCGGAAGTAAACGAAGCATGCGCTCGTTATGCGCAGCGGTATCGTCAACCGAAAGAACGCGACAATCGTGTTGCAATCATTATTTCTGTCGACCGAATTATGGGTCGTGTCAGTACAACTAACGAATAGCTAACTAAACGAGTCTTGACCGTCACCGCGCATGGTGGCGAATTCGTTCATTAATAGTTGTGATGCAGGATGACTGTCGCCAAATGCCGGCGTGCGATCAATTGACAACGGCGTGAAGTTTGGACTGACTAACGGCTGATGCCCTGTTTGGCAACCCGGACACCAATACAACACTCGGTTGGCTTCACCGTGGTGAGCAACGCGAATGAGATCGCCACACCGCTGACATGATTTGCCTTGGCGTCCATAAACAGCCATTTCCTTGGGCGAAGCGGCGTTTTTTGCCTCGTAATGCATGTGTGCAAGAAGCGACTCTTGAGCAAGTGTGAGCAACTCTCGACACTCTGCACGCTTCATTTCACCAATGCGTGCCCATGGGTGCACTTCACACGCCCACATGATTTCGCAACGAAACACATTGCCTACACCCGACACCACACGCTGATCGAGCAACACCTCTGAAACTGTTGCATCTTTGTCTTCGTACTGCATCATGCGATCTACGCACTCTTCAATATCAACATCGTGATGACACAAATCTGGGCCAAGCTTGCCAAGAATTGGATGTCTACGCGGATCAAAGTCGCGGAAGGTTTCCAAACTGACTGCACCAAAGCACACTGCAATCCAATCTGAAACAGCAATCACTACTTGTGCACGCTCGCGCGGCTTAGACCATTGCTCTCCGCGGCGATACAAATGCCACGAACCGGAAATACGAAATGTTGAATGCAACACCACACCGTCGTCCCACACAATTTCAATGTTCTTGCCAAACGTGCGAACTTCTTCAATGGTGTGTCCAAGAACTGGACGAATTCCGTCGCAACCAAGTGCGTCAAAAGCCAATGTTTGTTTGCCGATTAAGGCGGTGCGAAGGGCAACTGCGGTGCGATAAACCGAGTTGACTTCAAGCATGAGGAAAGATTATTCACCCCACCCTGTAGTTTGAGGGATCACCCCATGAATAACACTCAAGACGACTCGCAAGACCCACTCGTTCGACGAGCAGCGCAACGCTATGGAACGGTCGGCGCAATGTTGGCATGTGGAATGGTGGTGTTCGACAAACTGCTTGGACGTAAACCGAAGCAAGAGGCTGCCGTGGTTATCGAAGCTTCTAGTGATCCGATTGACATCGACAATGACGGCATCACCGTTGAATTAAACGAACACCTGACTGTGCATTCGCCTGCACCAGGTAAGCGAATTAGCGGTTCTCGAATCGTCAGAAAACGACATAGAACCCAATAAATACAAGGGTTTTATAGTTATGGAAGCTGACCGACCGAAGCCAACGCCAAGCGCACCAAGCGGTCGTGACCGCTGGTCATTTCCTTCACCATTTGTTCTGAAGTTGCTTGGGTTGGAGTGAACCACCCGAGGTCTAATGCTTGTTGAGTCGGTTGGCAATCGCCAGAAACCGGAACAACGTACGCCAAACTGACTGCATGATGACGCGGGTCGTGAAAACCACTGATGCTTGGGTCGGGAAAATATTCGACAACTGTGAATGGAGCCGGTTCTAGAGGAACTCGCGGCAACGCAAGTGGACCTAAATCTTTTTCAAGGTGACGCAAGATTGCTTCACGAATACGTTCGCCCAGCAAAACCCGTCCTGAAACCACCGTGCGGCTAATCGACCCATCTGGCGCTTGGCGCAACAGCATGCCCACATGAGTTACTTCCCCCATGTCATTGACCCTCACAGGTACGGCGTCTACATACACAAGCGGAACTTGGCCACGCACATCATTCAGTGTTTGCGGGTCAAGCCAGTTGGTTTTGACATCAATACTGTCGGTCACAGCGCCTCCTCAATGCGATGTTCCATTGTCCCAGAAATTTGAACATCAGCGTGGAATACCTCATGCGCAGTGAGTTCATATGCGAAGGTATCTCCATGAAACGCGCATCACTTCTCGACAAACTTTGGATCCCACTCGGCGTCTTTGTTCTCCTTGCCGGAATTACCCATTTCGCAAACCCCGGTTTCTTCGACGCCATCGTTCCACCATGGTTGCCGCCAAGCGAGCGCTTTTGGACATACATCAGTGGTATTGCCGAAGTTGCAATTGGAATCGCCGTATTGATGCCCAAGTATCGGAAAATTGGTGCTCTGGCTTCAGTTGCACTATTTGTTGCGGTATACCCCGCCAATATTTTCATGGTGTGGGATTGGCGCGATCGATCAACCGCCGAACAGGTGGTGTCGTGGGTTCGCTTACCGTTTCAGTTTGTATTCATCTGGATGGCATTACGTGTGGCCAAGCAAAATGGCTCACCAATTGCCAGCAACATACTTCGTTTCCAAAAACGCAAGTAAGCCATCGTGGCCACCTTCGCGGCCAATCCCGGAGGCTTTCACCCCGCCAAACGGCGCCGATGGGTCGGATACCAGGCCGCGATTAAATCCAACCATGCCAGTCTCTAACGCTTCTGCAATGCGCATCCCACGCGCCGCATCGCGGGTAAACACATAACCAACCAAACCATGTTCAACATGGTTGGCAAGTGACAGCATTTCTTGCTCATCTGAATACGAGACCAGTGCTGCGACGGGGCCAAAAATTTCATCCTGCAAAATCTCGTCATGCGGTGAAACCTCTGCAAGCACGGTTGCCTGATACCCAAACGCAGGCTCAGTACTTGCCGAGCCGCCGCACAACACTTTTGCCCCGCGACTTACCGCACCTGCAACTGCACCTGCCACACGTTGTTGCTGTGCACGAGACACCAATGGTCCAAGTGTGGTTGCTGGATCCAAACCGTCGCCAAGCTGAAGTGCGGCCATCCGTGTAGTGAATTTTTCGGTGAACTCTGACAACACATGGTCATGAACGTAAAACCGATTCGCAGCCGTGCACGCAGCACCTCCGTTGCGCATTTTCGCCAGCATCGCTCCGTCAACTGCAACATCAATATCTGCATCTGCACACACAATCAACGGTGCGTTACCACCCAGCTCCATGCTGCAGTTGATAACGCGCTGCGCGGCCTGAGCAAGCAGTAATGAACCAACACGTGTCGATCCAGTAAAACTGAGTTTGCGCACCTTGCCAGAATTGAGCATCGCTTCTACTGCTGGACCAGGAGGGTCGGCGACCACAATGTTCACAACACCATCGGGCACACCCGCACGACGCAGAATGTCGGCAATTGCAAGGGCGGTTAATGGTGTTTCGTGAGCGGGTTTTAAGACAACGGTGCAACCCGCAGCAAGTGCTGGTCCGATCTTTCGAGTTGCCATTGCTGCCGGAAAGTTCCATGGCGTAGCAAGCAATGCAACACCAACTGGCTGACGCGAAACCAGCAACCAATTTGAGCCATTAGGTGCTCGGCGGTAATCACCATCAATACGAACTGCCTCTTCGCTAAACCAGCGAAAAAACTCTGCGGCATAGGCAACTTCGGCACGTGCATCTGAAAGTACTTTGCCCATTTCAAGCGTGATGGTTCGAGCAAGTTCTTCCTGCTCGGCAATCATGATGTCAAATGCCTTGCGCAGGATTTCTGCGCGCACGCGCGGAGCGGTGTTCTTCCACTGCACAAATGCTTCGTGAGCCTGATCTACCGCATGCAAGCAATCCGAGATTGATGCGTTGTCGACTGTGCCAATTGCAAGCCCAGTTGCAGGGTTCAGCACTTCAATTTGGGAGGACATGACTGCTCCTATTTCTGGAGTTCAACACCAGAGATTTGCTTAATTCGGTCGCGCAAAAACTCGAAGGCGGTTTTGTTTTCGGCGATCAGCACATCATCTGCTGGGTGTAAGAACAACGGAGTTGAAATGCGCGCACGCTTGGCAGCTTCGCCAACAGGGTTATTCACACGGTGCGTAGTACTTGGGTAATACCCATTCGTTACATAGTCCAACATGTCTCCGGCGTTGATTGCCACACTGCCCGGATCGCATGGCACGTCGTGCCACTTCCCATTTAAATCAAGTACTTGCAAGCCTGGCTCATTTGATGCCGGCAGCACAGTGATCATGTTGATGTCTTCGTGTGCAGCAGCGCGCACCGCATCTGCTGGCTCATCGCCGCGCAGAGGTGGGTAATGCAAAATTCGCAACAACGTTCGGCGCGTGCCTTCAATCATTTGTGACAGTGGCATCGAAAAATTCTTTGAGATTTCCTCTGGCGTATTCGCCTCGACCCACGTGAGGAGTTCTGTAGCAAGCGACCAACCTGCTTGATACACCGCTGCGGCACTCGCCGACTCAAGTTCCGGCTGACGACCCCACGGATACCAGTGGAAATACTCCTTAATATCCTTTACTTCAGCACCAACAGCAGTCTCCGCCTCTTCCAGCGGTCGGTAACCATCTTGCTCAGTTTCACTCGGCAAATAGTTCCATTTACGTTCTGAACGAAAAAAGTCATGCCACTCGTTCTGCAGTCGCAAAACAATGTCGTATGGAATGGGGTGATTTATCAGTACAGCAAAGCCTGTTTCGCGAAGCGACTTCGTGAATTGCTTCGGTGCATCTGGCGATGTGTAGTCGACTACTGCGACGTCCATATCTCTCAGACTACGGCGGTTCTGATGCGGTCGCCACTCATGACATGCCTTTAATCACTAATGTGGCACAGTGCATACGAAGCGATTAATCCTCACGCTTCAAATTGCAATGGGTGTCTTGGCCGCGGGGTATGGCGTGATGTTCACCATGCTTGATGATTGGCGTGCTGAATACGGCATCCAAGAAACCGGTCTCAGCATGATTATTGCGGTCGGTTTTTTCACTTCATTTATTGCACAACTCACTATTGCCCCGTACGCCGACCGAGGTCATGCCCGCAAACTCATGACCGTTGGCATGGCCGCCAACGCTGCGGGCGCGTTGATCATGGCTTTTGGATCTTCGCTTCCATTGTTTTTGCTAGGTCGCTTTGTCATGGGTGTTGGGGCGGGAATTGCAATTCCTGCAATTAAACGAATCGTGATTGTCAGTGACCCAGAAAACGTCGGCGGCAACTTAGGGCGTGGTGTTTCCATTGAAGTTGGTGGATTTGCAATTGGACCAGTCATCGCAGCACTCACCGTTGATTCCATCAATCTTGCTGCGCCTTTCATCCTCATTGCTGTGCTCATCGCCATCGCAGGTGTCATCATCTCTCGCCTCAACATCACTGAGACTGCTGTCGAAGATCGCACCGAAGAACGCTTCGCAATTGATTTGTTAAAGAATCGCGCAGTACTTGGTTCCGTCCTTGTCGGTATCGCCTTGTACGTGATGATTGGTGTTTACGACTCGCTATGGGTGATCATGATGGATGATCTCCGAGCACCGCATTGGATCGGTAACGCTGGAGTTGCCTTGTTCGGTTTGCCATGGATCTTCTTTGGCGCACTCGGCGGAAGAATCGCACAAAAACATGGCCCACTTCGCGTAAGCGCATTCGGTTTAAGTCTTGGTGCGTTGTACATGACCTCGTATGGGTTTATGACTATGCCCTATCTCATGCTCAGCGTTGGGCTCACTCAATCCATCCTCGATTCGTTGACTGTCACCGGCATTGGCGTTGCCGTTTCTCAAGCAACTCCACCTGAGCGACAAGCGGGTGCATCTGGACTGCTCGGTGGAATGCAAACGTTGATGGGTGGAATTGCAGCTATGTCTGCCGGCACCATGTACGAACACTTTGGTCAGAAGTTTGCATTCACCGCAACTGGCGTTGCTATGGCAATACTCGTTTCGCTTGGCTGCTTCCTCGTTGGGAAGAAATGGCTACGAAAACCTGTCCCTGCTCTCGCCTAATCAGGCTGGACCAGAAAACATTCCACCATTTCGCTCGTATGTCGTTACTGGAGACTTGTCGTCTTCATAACGATTAATTTCTGCACGACCTACAACGTGCCAGTGCACTTCGTCTGGACCGTCAGCCAAACGCAACGTACGTTGACCCGCATACAAACGAGCTAGTGGAGTCCATTGCGAAATACCTGTAGCGCCAAACACCTGAATTGCTTCGTCGATGATCTTGCACACGCGCTCAGGAACCATGGCTTTCACCGCACTCACCCATACACGGGCTTCTGCATTACCCATGGTGTCCATTGCCTTGGCTGCACGAAGCACCATTAGGCGCATCGCTTCAATTTCAATACGCGCTTTAGCAATAGTTTCGGTGTTTTTGCCCAAACGCGCAATTGGCTTACCAAAGGCTTCCCGTGAAAGTCCGCGACGGATCATGAGCTCTAGTGCTCGCTCACCCGCGCCGATTGAACGCATGCAGTGATGAATACGTCCTGGTCCTAATCGAACTTGCGAAATCTCGAATCCACGCCCTTCACCCAACAACATGTTTGAAGCGGGAACGCGAACATCGGTGAATCGCAAGTGCATGTGACCATGTGGAGCATCGTCCTCACCGAACACTTCCATTGGACCAAGAATTTCAACACCTGGAGTATCCATTGGCACCAAAATTTGCGAGTGGCGCTTGTGTGGCGGCGCATCCGGGCTGGTGAGCAACATGCAAATCATGATCTTGCAACGTGGGTCACCAGCACCAGAGATGTAGTACTTCTCGCCGTTGATGAGCCACTCGTCGCCATCTAGCTCTGCACGGCATTCAAGATTCTTTGCATCCGATGACGCCACGTCCGGCTCGGTCATTGCATATGCCGAACGAATTTCACCAGCAAGCAGTGGCTTCAACCACTTTTCTTTTTGTTCTGGTGTTCCAACGCGCTCCAATACTTCCATGTTGCCCGTGTCTGGTGCACTGCAATTCATTGCTTCGGATGCAATCGGGTTCTTGCCGAGCTCTACAGCAATGTATGCGTAGTCCAGGTTCGACAGGCCTTCTCCGGTTTCTGAGTTTGGCAAAAAGAAATTCCACAAACCCTTTGCGCGCGCTTTGCGCTTCAATTCATCCAACAGCTCAAGCTGACCTTCGCCATATTGCCAGCGATCTGATCGACCTTCACCAAGTGCAAAATACTTTTCTGTCACTGGCTCAACTTCGTTGGCAATAAATTCCTTCACCGCGTTATACAACGGAACTGCTTTTGCCGACATGGCCAAGTTCATTGCATCGTCAGTGGTGATTCCTGAATACATTCCGGGTGCTGGCATACCCCCACGCTACCCCTCTATAAATACGTGGTCTCAGTCGAGGATGACAAGCGGAATTTCGCGGTCGGTGCGCTGCTGGTAGCCGGCATACCCTTTGTACTGCTTTTCCACTATTGGCCACATTCGTGCGCGTTCTTCTGCAGTTGCAGTACGTGCAGTCATCATTTTGATGGGGCCACCTTTGTAGCGAACCTGCACCTGTGGGTTATCAACCAAGTTCAAATACCACGCAGGATGGAAGTCGTCTCCGCCACGAGAGGCAACGATCACGATGGATTCACCTTCTTGAATCGGTGAAGTCAACATGCACCTGCGAGGTTGGCCACTCTTCCGGCCAATCGTGGTCAGTTCAAGCACAGGCATATTGCCTGCAGTCCAACCCGCTTTGCCACGTGTAACACCGAGTATTAATCGATGGATTCCGTTCATTGATTTAAGTGCGAAATTGCTTGGCATCAGTGCACCGGAATTCCGTCAGCGGCACCGACTACGCCCGACACGTACTTCGGCTTGAAGAGCAACACAAAAGAGAGTCCTGCAATGCCAATGCATACAGAAGCAACGATTAGCGGTTGGCTAGAGGTAATTGAGGTCGTGATGTAACCAACCAGTACCGCAGCAGGCACCTGAGAAAGGCTTGACACGCTTGAATAAATCCCCATTGCTTCACCTTGCTTGCCCATTTCCGCCGAGCGACTAATCAGACTCGATGTATTTGCCATGCAGAGTCCATTGAAGATGGAGAAGAATGGAATCACCATATACAGATACATCGAGCTAGTCGTTGGTGTTAGGAAGTAGATCAGCATCATTGAGCCGGTTCCAAACATGGAAAACTTCAGCACTTTGAAGTCAACAAGTTTCTTTGCCACACGTCCAACGACAAGTCCCTGTGAAAGCGCAATACATAGTCCCACGATTGCGAAATAGTCACCAATTTTTGAAGAACTGAAACTGAACTTATTGCGCAAGTAAACGCCGAAGAACGTGGTGAAGAAAGTAAATCCGGCACTGAACATAAAGCTTGAAAGAAGAATTACGCGCAGGCGGTCGGACTTGAAACCATTCACCACATTGCTTAGCGACTGACCAACTCTGATTTTCCCACCATGGAACTTTTCTTTAATTGTTTCAGGGAACGTGGTGAGAACAGCCGTGCAATTCAGCAAGGCGATAATTGCGGCGAACCAAAATGGCGTTGTCGCACCAAACCAATGTGGAGTATTAAACAGGCCGTAGAAACTGACGCTCGGCGAACTGAGTTTTCCTCCCAAATATGGCCCAATGATGAAGCCCATTCCGAAGGCGGCTCCCATATAACCAAAGTTTTTCGCGCGGTTTTCATGTGTACTGATATCACCGATGGCTGCTTGCGCAACAGCCAGGTTGCCTCCCGTAAGACCATCAAGCGCTCGCGCTGCGAACAACAGTGGCAAGTTGCCAGTGCTTATACCAATTGCAAAAAGAACGTAACCAATCGCAGTGCCGAAAATAGAGAGAGCGAGTACAGGGCGACGTCCATGACGATCGGATAACTGACCCAGAATTGGCGCTGCAATAAACATGCAGAACGGGTAAATGGCCTGTAGCCAACCAAGCATGATCATTCCTTGAGCAAATGACCAACTGTCTGGTGTCACGCGGAATGGCCCATCGGTTATGAGCAGTGGGAAAACGGGAATCAATATCCCAAATCCAAGAAGATCAATAAAGACCGTGGTGAATATTGCCAACATTGGGTTCTTGCGCATATACAGACCCTAGTCTTTACCGCATGAAAGACATCTTCTCATTGAATGGCAAAGTTGCATTGGTAACCGGTGGATCACGTGGAATTGGTGCGATGATCGTGCAGGGTTTTCTTGAACATGGTTGTTCACGCGTGTACATCACCGCTCGCAAGGCTGCGCAATGTGATGCTGCTGCGAAAGAACTGTCCATGTATGGCGAATGCATTTCTATTCCAGGAGATGTGTCAACTCAAGAAGGAATTGCTTCGCTTGTAGCCGAAATCTCCAAACGCGAGTCAAAGCTCGACATTTTGGTGAACAACGCAGGAGCTGCATGGGGTGCCGAGTTTGATGAATTCCCTGAAAGTGGCTGGGACAAAACGGTTGACCTCAACATGAAAACTCCGTTCTTTCTCACGCAAGCGCTTGCTCCACTACTCCGCGCAGCATCGTCAAAAGGTCGCTTAGCCAAAGTCATCAACATCGCTTCAATTGATGGTGTATCCATTAATCCGATGGAGACGTATCCATACGCCGCAAGCAAGGCTGGACTCATTCACATGACTAAGCGCATGGCGCTTCGCCTAATAAAGGACAACATCGGCGTTACCGCAATTGCTCCAGGGGCATTCGCTTCAGAAATGAACAAAGTGGCGCGCGACCATGGTGATGCCATTTCAGCAGCAATACCTGCAGGCCGAATTGGCACTCCAGAAGACATGGCAGGTGCAGCTATTTACCTTGCCTCACGAGCCGGTGACTACGTGGTTGGTTCAACCGTCATCGTTGATGGCGGAGTGACGTACGCGCGATAACTCGCAACTAGTGCTTGTAGCGCGCTAGCGCGTCTTGAATTTCCTTCGTCGCAGCAGTGCGGCCTTCCCAGCCCTTCACTGTTGTGTCTTTGTTTGGCTCAAGCAACTTGTAGACCTCAAAAAAGTTTCCAACTTCGTCAAGCAAATGCTCCGGCAAGTCTTCAATGTCTTGATAAGCCGAGTAACGCGGGTCGTGCGAAGCAACGCACAACACTTTGGCATCCGGACCTTTTTCATCTGACATCCAGAACACGGCAACTGGTCGCACCATGACGTGACAGCCTGAAAAAGTTGGCTGGCTCAACCACACCAATGCGTCGAGTGGGTCTCCGTCTTCGCCAAGAGTGTTTGGGAAAAATCCGTAATCGAGCGGATACTGCGTTGCAGTGAAGAGCGTGCGATCAAGCCAAATCTCGCCCGTGTCGTGATTCATTTCGTACTTATTACGTGACCCCTGTGGGATCTCGACGATCATTTCAACTTCCATGGCCACAGCCTACGGAATAAAAGCGGCCTACTTCAGTACGCGATTAATAATTGAGCGAACTTTTTCAATTCCCTCATTGGTACTTGTACTCGTCCACACCACTTCGCTTGGGTCGACCTCACAGTTTTTTGCCAGGTCGCGTTTGCGTGTTTCGCGCTGCGATGGCTTTACTTTGTCTTGCTTTGTAGCAATGATCTGAAAATCAACTTCACTTGCTCGCAGTTGCTCAAGCATCATCAGGTCTAAATCGGTTGGTCCGATCACTCCATCAACGAGCACCAAAATGAGATCAAGTTCTTCGCGCTCATTCAGGTAACCAACGATCATCTTTTCCCAACCGCGCTTCAGTTTTCCTGAAACTGCCGCATACCCATACCCAGGCAAGTCAACCACGGTTCCACCAGTTGGAGTTTGAAACAAATTGATGAGTTGTGTTCGGCCTGGAGTATTCGACACACGTGCCAAGCTCTTGCGATTACACACTGCATTCAAGAGTGCTGACTTCCCTACGTTTGACCTACCGACCAAGGCAATCTCTGCTTTGGATTCTGGCAATTGATCAACGTGCGTTGCCGAAAGAACAAACGACATTTGTATCGGCTTAGTCACAGCGCAAGGCTACGAGCCACGGCGCCCTAAAGTGGCGACATGGTGATGCGCATCGGTGTAATTGGCACGGGAATGATGGGTTGCGAACACATTCGCAACGTCAATGCCAACCCCAATGCCATCGTCACTGCAATTTCAGACCCACATGAAGAACCTCTTGAGTGGGCCCGACAAGCATTAGGCACTGACAATTCAGTTGCCGAGTTTCGCGACCACCGCGAACTTATGAACTCTGGAGAAGTGGATGCTGTAGTTATTGCCTCCCCAAATTTCACTCATCACGCCTTATTGCTCGACATTTTGCAGACCGATATTCCGGTGCTGGTTGAAAAGCCCATGTGCACCACTGTTGAGCATTGCCAAGATGTAGTTGCACTTGCTCAGCAACGCAATGCGCTCACATGGGTGGGTCTTGAATATCGCTACATGACACCAATTGCGCGACTGCTTGAGGTGGTGAATTCTGGAGAACTTGGCGACGTGAAAATGATAAGTATCCGCGAACATCGCTTTCCGTTCCTGCAAAAAGTGAACAATTGGAATCGATTTTCACGTAATACCGGTGGAACGCTTGTGGAAAAGTGCTGCCACTTTTTCGACCTCATGAACCTGATTGCGCAGTCACCACCGGTACGCGTGATGGCAAGTGGCGCGCAAGACGTAAACCATCTTGATGAGTTCTATGACGGTGAGCGCGCAGACATCTTGGATAATGCCTACGTCATTGTGGAGTTTGCCAACAACACGCGTGCGATGCTTGACCTCAGCATGTTTGCTGAAGTCGGCCGAAACGAGCAAGAGATTGCAGTTGTCGGCAGTCTCGGCAAAGCCGAAGCACATATTCCTGGACCCGGGCACATCTACATTGGTAATCGTTCAAGTCGCGATTTGCGCAAAGTTGATGCAACGATGAGCCCAGACGTTGCGTATGCGGGCGCTCATTTCGGTGCAAGCTATGTCGAAATTGACAAGTTCGTGAAAGCAGTTGGCACCAAGGAAAACGCTGAAGTAACAGTGAGCGACGGATTGTGGTCAGTTGTGCTCGGAGTTGCAGCGCATCGCGCAATTGATGAACGGCGTGTCGTCGAGATTGCTGAATTTAATCTTCAAACGTGACTTTTGCGCCCGCAGAAATCATTTGCGCGTTTGTCGGCTTGCGGTAAATCAGAATCATCAAAATTCCTGCAGTTAAATACACCACTCCATTAATAATCCACGCTGTGTGGTACGCCGACAGGTCAAGCTTTGCTGTTTCGTCTGTCCACACCAACGGTGAACCATTTGTTGCGGCGTCTGCTGCCCGAATTCCCAATTCATAAATCTGCTTAAACGCGGGAGCCGCAACAGTGAGAGCAATTGCCGAACCAAGCGCTGTACCAATTTGGCGAGTCGTGGTGTTGAGGGCTGATCCCATCGCAAATTCTGATGGTGGCAAGAATGCAGTTGCCGAACTCGACAGCGTGGATATTGACAATCCCACGCCAATTCCTGTAATCAGCATCCATGGCAAGTAATGAGCAACATATTCAGGGTCTGTCGTCATGAAATTGGACAACATAAACGTGCCAAAGCTCAGCATTAAGGCGCCAACAAACAACACCCGCGCATGTCCAAGTTTTGTTGCATATTTGCCTGCAAACGGTGCCACAAGTGCCGCCATCGCTGGCCCTGGAAATGTTGCAAGACCAGAACGCACCACGCTGTAATCCCAAACTTGTTGCAACCATGTGGTGTTGAGTAGCCACATTCCAATGAATCCAATGCTGAATAACACTCCAGACAAATTTGAAGCAACTACGAACGGAAGCTTAAACAGCGACAGATCAAGAAGTGGACTCTCCACAATCTGACAGCGCCTAATGAACCCCCCAATCAGCATCAAGCCGATGACAAATGCAATGCCAGAACGAATGTCAACAAAGCCCCACTCTTCACTTTGCGAGATTGCGAGTACAACAAGCGCTACTCCTGAAAATCCAAATAGCACGCTTGGGTAATCGACTTTGCGTTGAGCATTTTCGTCCTTGCTCTCACGCAAGACCCTCCTGCCCATCAGCACAGTGAAAATACAAAACGGTACGTTGATAAAAAAGAGTGATCTCCAACCCCACCAATCCACGAGTACGCCACCTGCAGATGGACCAATTGCTGCTGCGAGTCCACCAACAGATCCCCAAATTGCAATCGCTTGCGTTCGCTTTTCCACAGGAAACTCTGGCAGAACTAATGCAATTGAAGCTGGAGTGAGTTGCGCACCGCCAATTGCCTGAATGACTCGAGCAACCACCAACATCCACGCAGTTGGAGATAATCCACACAACACCGAACCAATGCTGAATATGGTGAGACCGCGCAAGAAAGCGCGCTTGCGTCCGAATACGTCAGCGAACCTGCCAGCAGTTAAGAGACCAGCGGCGTACGCAATTGAGTACGCAGAAAACACCCACGCCAAAACGTTTGCTTGATCATGGCCAAAAGTCTTTTCAATTTCACCGCGAGCAACAACCACGATGCTCAAGTCGAGTGAAACAAGAAACGTGGCAATCGCGGTCAAACTCAACACCCGGTACGCACGAGACATTTTCGCCATGCCCCACAGTACCCCTTTGGCTATTGCGTGATCGTGCTGAAGTCTTCCGAGCGAGGCAATGAAAGTATTGCTTTCATCAGGTTTTCTGGTGGAGCAATCATTTTGCGAGTGGCTAGATCGAAGAAGGCAACCAAACTCGAAATCTTGCAAGCCAGTTTTCCGTTTGCCTTAATAAATTGATTACGAAAAACAAATCGGGTGTTGTCTTCACTTATGCCGGCAAGCTCGTTCGTCACGGTGAGGTCTTCGGCAAGGCGAACTTCGCGTTTGTATTCAATTTCGTCTTTCAACACAACTGGACCAAGACCAGCTCCAAAGAACTCCGTCAACGTGTAGCCATTGGCATTGAAGAATTCCATACGTGAATTTGCTGAAATATCAAGGTACGCAACATTGCGCATGTGCCCGTTGGAGTCAATTTCTCCCCAGCGGGAACGAATATGGATTTCAGAGCGATCGTCAGTTGCCATGAACGGAAATGTTAGTCACAACTGAATTATCTCAGGTACCTGAAGCAACGCAGACAACGCTTGCGGATCACCAGAAAATTGTCCAACTTCGCAAGTCCACGTGCCGCCTTCAACAAACCAACCATGACTCGTCGTATCACGGGTTGCAATCTTCGAAAGTGCAAACTCGCATTCAACACGAACGGTTTCGCCGGCAGCAACTTCTATTCGCTTAAAGGCAACAAGCCTGCGCAATGGTCGTTCAATTACCGATTCGTTACAACCAGCAAAGACCTGCACTACCGATGCACCATTTCGCGTTCCGGTGTTGCGTACCGAGCATTGAACTTTCACTACTTCGCCCGATTCAACACTTACGTCTGAATACTCAAATGATGTATAGCTATGCCCAAACCCAAATGGAAACATCGCAGTGTTTCCATCCCGATCTAGCTTCCACTGTCCATGCCAGTAGTCGTATGTAATTGCTTTTGCATTACGGTCAAAGAACGGTAGGTGAGATTCGTCATGCGGAATGACGAACGGCAAGCGACCAGATGGATTTACCGAGCCAGATAACACGTTCGCCAATGCACGTCCACCATTACTACCGCTGTACCAGCCCATCAACACTGCTGGAACTTCATTAATCCATTCCGACATCACTACTGCGCTTCCAGCAATAATGACCACAATAGTTCGCGGTTGCACTTGCGAGATAGAACGAATCAGTTGAACATCGACTTCCATCAGGCGCAAAGATTCCCGATCTCCACCGATAGAGAACGTGCCGTTGCGAGATTTGATACGCAATTCATCTGGTGCGTAGTGATGATTCTCATGCATGTACTTTTCATATTCACGCGCTAATTCCTGGTCGTCCTGCCGCGGAATGAGCGAAAGCATCGGCGCCGTATCTTCCGAATCGCCAATGAACTCGCCTTCTTCTTCCTTCGTATACCCAACAATGACAATTGCAATATCGGACTGCTTTGCTAGCGCGACTTGAGTATCAATCGTTGCGTCTGCGTCATGCACAACTTTGCAGTTTGCAAAGTGATCGGTAATCCCCTGAAGTGGAGTAACAACATTTGGCGCCATCACATCACTACTTCCGCCATCGCCAATATTGCGTACACCTGCAAGCCGACCGAATACACCGATTGTCGATCCTGCAGCAAGATTCAACGGGAGCACATTCGCGCCAGCTACCGATTGGTTCTTCAACAACACCATTGACTTCTCTGCAACCTCTTGGCTCAATGCAAGATGCTCCTCGCACATCACTATTGAGCGATCACTCACTGGCAATTTTCCAACGTTGAACTTCAACATGGTTGTTAAGGTGCGCGTTACTGCACTTCCAACAAGTTCTTCACTAATCAGACCCTCTGATAGTGCTGAAACAATCGGTGCATTCCGAATCATTCGATATGGCATCTCGACATCGAGGCCGGCTTGCAAACTCTTCACACCATCGCGTAGTCCGAATATCCAGTCCGAAATAACAAAGCCAGTGAACCCCCATTCACCTCGCAAAATGTCGGAAATCAATTCGGTATTCTCACCACACCATTCCCCATTCACTGAGTTGTACGCAGTCATTACACAGGCAATGCCTTCATCAATGATGCGCTTGAAATGAGGGAGGTACACCTCGTGTAATGAGCGTTCATCAATGCTTACGTCAATACCAAACCTGGCGTTTTCCATGGAGTTCAACGCAAAGTGCTTCAGAGTTGCCATGACATGGCGTTGAGCCCCACGAGTCAGGCCTGCTCCCATTTCGCCAACATGGTGAGGGTCTTCGCCATACGTTTCCTGTGCACGTCCCCACGCTGGATGACGCAATAAGTTGACACAAATTCCGCCGTATAAGTCTGCGCCAATGGCTCGCAGTTCCTTGCCTATGGCATCGCCAACACGCACTTCCAATTCCGGATCAAACGTTGCGCCACGCGCCATAGAAACCGGAAATGCAGTTGCTTCACCAACAACCACTCCGCGCGGCCCGTCCGAAAAATGAAATCCTGGAATTCCCAGACGCTCAACTCGAGCTCCTCTAAATGGTCGGCTGTGATACCCACCCGAAGTGATGTCACCTATTCCAATCCAAAATGGAACACCACCATCCAGGCAGTGCACCTTTTCGTCAAGCGTCATTTGAGCAACGAGCTCAGCTGCAGCTACTTCAGGAGATGTTCCACTCGCAACTTTGGTGAGGGCTTGCTCATATGCAGACGGCACATATTGAGCGTAGGCGAAATTACTTGCTCAAATTTTCTACGTAGTGCCAGAGTGCTAGTCGGTTTGATTCGGAATCAAGTTTTTTGGATTGCGGAGTTTTGTGCGTTGGACGAACTTCGCGATCAGACCAAAAAGATCCATTTTTTCCTGGCAACGGATTCACCACCGCAAGCCAGGAAATCGTGTCAGCACCCTCACTTGCAGTTCGCAAGATGGGTGAAGTTACTTTTCGAAACCCAGGGATGCTCTCTTGCACTCCTGGCGTGTCCGCCCAACCCGGATGCATTGATACAAACTCTGTCTGAGGCTCGCGCATGGCCCACATTTCGGACAGCGTTACTTGTGCTCGTTTAGCAATTGCATATTGCTTTGATCCGCCATATTTCTGCGCAGGCATCTCGAGTGTTTCGCCTTTGTCGAACGCTGGTAGTGGACTGGTATACATGCCACCCGATGACACGGTTACCACTCGGCCACCTATCAGTAGCGGAAGCAGCAAGGTGGTCATGAGGAATGGGCCAACAACGTGCGATGCAACAGTTTGTTCAATTCCTTGTGGCGACAGTTGGCGAGTATTTAACAACGCCCCCGCATTATGAATCAACACATCAATATGCGTGACTTGTTGCTGTATCGCCTCACATGCACTACGCACAGATTCCAGGTCTCCCATCTCTGCGCGCACGAATACAGGTGTGTTCCCCGTGCATAGCGGTGTGATCTCGGAAATCACTCGTGAACATTTTTCTTCGTTGCGCGCAACTAAAACCAGGTTGGCGCCAGTTGGTGCGAGTTGTCGCGCAACTTGTTCACCAAGCCCCGAGGTTGGACCGGTGATTACAACAGTTTTCCCACTCAAGTCGAAGGCTGAAATTGGCTGCCAGTTACCCATCCGCTTGCGAATTGCAAAACCTATCTTGGAAAAACCAGGCACCACTGCGGCATCGAGAGCATTGCTCAGAAAGTTGTTCACATGCGCAGATTAGAACCAATTCAATAAAACCTGACTACCAAGGTGGCACTACGATAATCACCACTATGCGCGCACTTTTTAAGCCATCCGCTGCACCTGGTCTTGAAATGATCGAGTGCCCAGAACCCACTCCAGGTCCAAACGACGTAAAAATTCGCGTGGAGAAAACGGGCATCTGTGGCACCGACCTTCATATCGAGTCGTGGGATGCGTGGGCAGCATCAGCCGTCAATGCGCCACTCATTATTGGTCACGAATTCTCTGGTCGCATCGTGGAGTTGGGCTCAGATGTCTCTTCGCTTCAAGTCGGTGCATTGGTTTCTGGTGAGGGTCACATCATTTGTGGCATTTGTCGAAACTGTCGCGCAGGTCGGCGACACATGTGCAAGAACACCTCAAGTGTTGGAGTGAACCGCAATGGCGCATTCGCAGAATACGTCGTAATTCCTGCAAGCAACGTATGGGTGCACTCCGACGCTGTAGACGCCGAACTCGGTGCCATCTTTGATCCGTTCGGAAACGCTGTGCACACCGCACTTACTTTTCCGGTTGCTGGCGAAGACGTTTTGATTACGGGAGCTGGACCAATTGGTCTAATGGCCGCAAAAGTGGCACGACATGTTGGTGCACGCTATGTAGTAGTAAGCGATATCAACGAATCTCGTTTGGCGCTTGCTCGCTCAATGGGAGTCGACCTGGCCATTAACCCCTTGACTTCATCCATTGCTGCAGCGCAAAAAACATTGGGTATGAAAGAAGGATTTGATGTTGCGTTGGAAATGAGTGGAGCTCCAACTGCACTTCCCGACATTTTGGACAACCTTAGTCACGGTGGTCGCATTGCAGTGCTCGGTTTACCAAGTAAAGAGATTTCAATTAACTGGGCGAAGCTAGTCACTCACATGATCACCATCAAGGGAATTTACGGTCGTGAAATGTACGAAACGTGGTACGCCATGAATTCACTCATTCAAACTGGCCTTGATATTCGTGACATCATCACCGATCGATTCCCCGCAAATGATTGGGAGAAAGCGTTTGCCGCTGCTCGTTCATCTAACTCGGGCAAAGTAATTATGGATTGGTCATAGGAAAACAATATGTACACAAGTGTTAAGCACGACCTCAAGAAAACTCTGGATGACATTCAAACTGCTGGTTTGTACAAGCGTGAGAGATTGCTGGATTCACCGCAGTCATCACATGTACTGAGTAGCGAAAAAGACCTCATCAACTTTTGCTCAAATAATTACATGGGGCTTGCAAACAACCCTTCAGTGATCAATGCTGCGAAAGCTTCTCTGGACGTCAACGGATTCGGCATGGCCAGTGTGCGTTTCATTTGTGGAACACAGTCTCAACACGATGAGCTCGAGGCTCGCTTATCCTCGCTACTTGGCACGGATGCCACCATTTTGTTTCCTTCATGCTTCGACGCAAACGGAGGTGTATTTGAAGTACTGCTCGATCAGGGCGATGCAGTTATTTCAGATGAGTTGAATCACGCTTCAATCATTGACGGAATCCGCCTCTGCAAAGCAACCCGTTTCCGATACAAGAACCGCGACATGGCAGATCTTGAGGCACAGCTTGTTGCGGCTCGCGGGGCGCGTCGAATACTCATCGTCACCGATGGAGTTTTTTCTATGGATGGATCATTTGCCCCATTGAAAGAAATCTGCGATCTTGCCGACAAGTACGAAGCAATGGTCATGGTGGACGACTCACATGCAGTTGGGTTCATTGGCGCAACGGGTGCTGGCACACCAGAAATGTTTGATGTACGTGACCGTGTCGACATCATTTCGGGAACACTCGGCAAAGCACTGGGTGGCGCATCAGGTGGCTATATCTCGGCACACCAGGAAATCGTTGACTTGCTGCGCCAGCGCGCTCGCCCGTATTTGTTCTCCAATTCCATTCCTCCAACAGTGGTCGCTGGTTCACTTGTTGCACTTGACCTCGTTGCACAGGGGTCAAACACTCGTGAGACACTTCGCGAAAATGCGAAGTATTTCCGCGATCAAATGTCAGCAGCAGGGTTCACCTTGCTGCCAGGAGAACATCCAATCGTGCCTGTCATGTTTGCCGACGAACACGAAGCTGTGCGCATGGCTGCAGAATTGTTCAAGCTCGGTATCTACGTTGTTGCGTTTTCTTACCCAGTAGTGCCTATGGGCAAGGCTCGCATTCGCGTACAAGTATGCGCGACACATACAAAGGCAGACATTGATACGTGTGTCGCAGCATTTGTTACTGCGCGCGAGCTCGGCATCAACTAGTCACGTTTTGTTAGGCGCAAGCCTTCGCCAAGTTTTGTAACGTCACTTCCATATTTTTCTGGTTGTGAGTTGCACGATCAGCAACACCACTCACCACTTTGCCTAACTTCGCTGAAACCTTGCCGCGATGATCAATCCAACTGTGGGTTACGCGACAACCTTCAGCAGTTGGCTCTAGCTCGTACACCCAATCGCACCAGTTTTTACCAAATACCATCAGACCAAACGAAAACTTACGGTGGGCTTCAAGTGCATTTACCTTCACCGATGTCGACCAATTCTTTTTTCCATTGCTGTTATTACCCCTAAACGAAGCACCAACAGCAGCACCAGTTGCACCTTTAACCCACTCCCCACCCTTGTTTTCAGGCGACCACTCACCAATTCGCGGCAAATCGGTAATCATTGCCCACACCTTTTCTATAGGTGCTTTGATTTCTACAGATACTGAAACTGGTGTCGTCATCTCTTTATTGTGTCACGCTTGTGAAGACCTGCTTGACGAACGACGGGTTACTCGTCGCCACAGTCGTTGCGCCGTTGAGGAAGCCAGAAATGGCAGAGCAATTCGATACACCAAGCCAGGAACCACCACGTTTTTCCCTCTTTCAAGCGCCTTCGTCGTCGCACGAACTACGGCTTCAGGAGTCAGCCACATCCAGCCTGGAACGCTCTGCAGTAGGTGATCAAGTCCTGCTCTGCGGTGTAAATCTGTTCGCACGTATCCGGGGCATACCGCAACAACTCGAACGCCTCGAGCATTTACTTCAAGCGCAAGGCTGCGTGCATAAGAAGTTGCATACGTCTTTGCAGCTGCGTATGGCCCCGCTTTTCGCATTGGCGTAAATGTTGCAATGCTTGACACAATCACCACATCGCCACTGCCGCGTTCCACCATGTGAGGCACCACAATCTCACTCAGTCGGACAATGCCAGCCGACATGAGGTACGCAAGTTCGTCCAACTGATCTCGGTCCGATGTGCCGATTTTTGCTGCATGTGTAACTCCAGCATTCATTACAAGAACATCGATGACTCCACAACGAGCGCCAACGATTTCCACTCCATCTTTGTGAGAAAGATCGGCAACAATCACTTCAGCATGTACACCTCGCGAACGCACAGCATTTGCAACACGATCTAATTCAGATTGGTTGCGTCCCACCAACACAAGTTCACTTGCGCTATCTGCATACCAATGTGCAAAGGCTTCACCGATTCCAGATGTTGCACCTGTCACTAACACGCGCTTGCTCACGCATCTGAAACTAGTACTTCTTCACAAACTGTGATCGATGTAGTGATACCGTGAATGCAATGTCAACTGCTAGTCGCGACTCAAGCATCATTGCGCACAATCTTGTAAAGAAATATGGCTCAGTTACCGCACTTGACGGACTGAACCTGGAGGTTCGTGCAGGAACGGTTCTTGGACTTCTTGGCCCAAATGGTGCTGGAAAAACCACCGCTGTCTCAATTCTCACCACCCTTGTGAAGCCCACTTCAGGATCAGCCACAGTTGCTGGCATTGATGTGCTTGCTAATCCCCACGAAGTTCGCAAACGAATTGGACTCTCTGGTCAATATGCAGCGGTTGATGAACACCTCACAGCAACTGAAAATCTTGAAATGATCGGCCGCCTCTATGGAATGAACAGGCGTGGAGCGAAAACTCGGGCGCAAGAACTGATTGAACGTTTTCGACTGACCGAAGCTGCCGATCGTCCATTAAAAACATTTTCTGGTGGCATGCGACGACGAATTGACCTTGCTGGTGCGCTGATTGCCGACCCACCAGTGCTTTTCCTTGATGAACCCACCACGGGACTTGACCCAGTGAGTCGTGGCGAACTGTGGGATGTAATCCGCGATCGTGTCGCTCAAGGAACCACGGTTTTGCTCACTACTCAGTATTTGGAGGAAGCCGATCAACTTGCGAACCAGATTGTGGTGATTGACCATGGTCGTTCAATTGCCGAAGGAACAGCCGATGAACTAAAACGACGAATCGGTGGCGAACACCTTGATGTGCATATTGAACGTCAAGACCAATTCGAGCTCACTGAAACCATTCTTAAAGGCGTTGCCTCAGGTCCATTACGCGCCCACAGCGGCGATGGCGCATTTTCCGCACCCGTAAAAAATGGGGTTCACGCTTTGAGTCAAGTGCTTCGTGAACTTGAGGCAAAGAATGTTGCCATTATCGATATTGGATTACGTCGACCGACACTGGACGATGTTTTTGTTGAGTTAACTGGTCACGCCGCAGAAGAATCGAGTAACGCATGAACATCCTTCGCGATTCTTTGGTCATCGCCCGACGCAACACCATTCGTATTCGGAGGGTTCCCGATGTCATGGTCTTCGTTCTCATCCAACCATTGATGTTCGTTGTCCTCTTTGCATATGTGTTTGGAGGATCAATCGACATTCCAGGCAGCAGCTACCGAGAGTTTTTGATGGCAGGAATCTTCACCCAAACCGTGGTGTTCGGAGCAACATTTACAGGAGCGGGACTCGCAGAAGATTTGCAAAAGGGTCTCATCAATCGATTCAGGTCACTTCCAATGTCTCCATATGCGGTAGTTGCCGGACGTACTGCCAGTGACGTCATCTATAACGTGTTGTCAATTGCCATGATGTCAATTGCAGGACTTGCGGTTGGCTGGCGCATTCGCAGTTCAGTGCTTGACGCACTTATCGGATACGCCCTGTTGCTGTTTTTTTCGTACGCATTTTCTTGGGTTATGGCTTGTATCGGCCTTGCAGTACGCACACCAGAAGTGGTGAACAACGCATCGTTCATGGTGTTGTTCCCGCTGACGTTCATCGCAAATACATTCGTGCCATCAGACAATCTTCCAGCAGTCTTTAGAACGATCGCTGAATGGAATCCTGTTTCAGCACTAACTCATGCAGCACGTGTTCACTTCGGCAACATCCCAGCCTCTGCACCAGAGCCCACAGCATGGCCAATACAAAACAGCACGATGTACACACTTGCTTGGGCAATTGGCTTAATTTTGGTGTTTGCACCAATTGCGGCGCGTTCGTATCAAAGAGCCGGAGCCCGCTAAGTAGTTTTACTCCACGCGCAGGCCTGAGATTGCTCGGGAAACTAAGAACCTTCACAAGAATTCACGACGAGTATCAGTCTGCAACTCACGAACTGAGCGTCTCTATCTGATGCCCACTCCAATTGCTGGCAGTGCAACAGCCAATGCCACCCCAGCTATTAAAAGGACTCGAGTCAGACGGGGAACACGCCATCCATCAGTCTGTTGAGAAAATGTGTCACGACTTGCTATCGCGAGAGATCCCCAGATGGATATGAGTCCGACAATCCCCAACCAAAACCGCCACGACCAAGACAAATCGCTGTGAATTTGTCCAATAACGACTGTGATTGGAAGCAATGCAATGAGGCCGAGCAGTAACCGAATCGGCAACTTCCATTCTGACCGATGTATTCCTAGTCCTCCGAAGATCACTGTAGGTGCCATGACTGCCCCAGCACCAAGAAACAAAG
>JAPOKO010000016.1 GCA_029977615.1 bacterium | reverse complement strand
AAATGACAATTTGCGCAAGGGTGCAGCGCTAAACGCACTGCAAATTGCCGAACTACTCGTTAAATAACGAACTAGTCGTTAAATCCGGCCATCACCAGGCTTGGGCGCTGTAACCAGTTGTCTGCTGGGTAATTGGCGTGACTATCGATGGCGTGAATGGTGTACGCATGGCGAGGTTTGTCGCTGGTATTTGGTCCACTTAAATGGGGAAGAGTGCCATTCAACAGCACCAACGTTCCACGTTCCGCCTCAAGAGGTACGAGACCTTCGGTTGGGTACGGAGTTTCGTCGAAGACTTCCATGTAACTGGCAGTGCGGTCAGCGTTCACTCGCGACCGTGACTTTACGGGAATCTTGTGTCCGCCAGGGAGTGCCCACATGCAACCGTTTTCGGTGGTGGCATCGTCGATTGCAAACCAAAAACCCACAACTGATTGCGGTTCAGTCCACAAAAAGGTGTGGTCGGTGTGGCAGTTCACTTCGCCGCCGATGCGCGGCTGTTTGAAGATGTACATGCTTTGCAACAACTTTGGATCTTGCATTCCAATTTGATTGGCCAGTGTTGCAAGTTTTTCGTTGTGACTGAACTTGCTGAATTGTGGATCAAGGTCGTGCATTGCGTGACCAAGTTTGTTCAAGCACAAGTGGGCTTCTGCACGCAATTTTCCGTGTTCATCAAATGCATCTTTTTCAAAGAAGCAACGGATTTTGTCGCCACTAGTGAGAAAGTATTGATCAGCTGCGTGCTTAGCAGTGGAGTCCGCAGTAAAAATTGTTGCTTGTTCTGGAGAGGGAACGTGCTCCTTAGCAAGTTGCATCGCTCGTTCGCGTAAAGCCAAGCAGGCTTCTTCGCTTGCAAAATTAGGAAGGACTACAAATCCGTCGTTTTGAAACTGAGCAAGTTGTGCTTCGGTAAGAACAGGAGTCATATCTGGTCACTTGTCTGCTGGGTTTTCGAAGTTGGAATGTTCTGGAAATGCAGCAGGTAACAGCACAGTCATTGGTGTTGGAATGCCCTCGACTTCCACCAAGAGTTCTGCACCACCGTGTTCCCATAACAACTGTCGGCAACGCCCACATGGCGTCACATGTGTGCCATTACCTACACACGTCACGGCGATAAGTCTGCCTCCACCACCCATGTGTAGTTGGCCGATCATGGCGCACTCAGCGCACAAGGTGAGGCCATATGATGCATTTTCTACATTGCAACCAGAGATGATTCGTCCGTCATCAACGAGTGCTGCAGCGCCGACGCGAAATTTTGAATACGGAACGTATGCGTGTGTCGCAGCTTCGTTGGCAGCATTGCGGAGCGCTACCCAGTCAATTTCAGGAGTGGCCATAACGCCACATTACTTGTGTTGGCTGCGTTCCACTTCTTCGACTGCAGCCATGACCTGGCTGCCCAGTTCGCGTACTCGTTGCACGGTTAGTGCGTGATCAATCGTGAGTGCGCGCTTTTCATGAACGACGACTTGACCATTGACCACAACGGAATACACATCGCCTCGACCAGCCGCGGCAACGATTGCCACATGCGGGTCGAACATAGGAGTGAGCGAGGGGGAGTCCACGTCAAGCACGATGATGTCGGCGGCCTTACCAACCTCGAGTGAGCCAATGAGGTGGTCGACATGGAGTGCTTTTGCACCGTTGATAGTGGCCATACGCAACACGTCGAGTGCTGGAAGAACGGTTGGATCATGCGAGGAGTTTTTCTGTGCGTACGCTGCGAGGCGCATGGCCAGCCACAAGTCCAGGTCGTTACCGGAAGCTGGACCATCGGTACCAAGGGCAACATTGACACCAGCTTTGTACAGGTCAAGAATTCTTGCCGTGCCACTAGCCAGTTTTTGATTGCTGGCAGGGCAGTGAGTAACCGACGCGTGGCGATCGGCGATCAATTCGATGTCTTCGTCGGTGAGGTGCACTCCATGTGCAAGCACTGCTTCAGTCAATAAGTCGGTGTCGGCAAGAACTTGAATTGGCGTGCGACCGTTGTGGCGATTTGCAACTAACTTCATTTCGCCAACAGTTTCACTTGCGTGCACATGAATATGCGCGCCGTGCTTTTCAGCCAATGCCGCAATGCGCAACAAATGGTCCTCGCCAAGGAGATAGGTGCTGTGTGGGGCAAGCCAATTCAATGTGTCGTTTCCAGCAGCATGCGCTGCGGTGAGCCACTCATTGGACCATTCCATGCGCGCATCGAATGAAAGCGGTTCGGGACCCTCTGATTCCAGCAAGTTCGGAGCGGAAAAGATACGTGCGCCACTGCGGGTAGCAACTTCTTGCGCAGCATCTGGCAAGTAGTACATATCGAGCGTGGTGGTAATTCCTCCGAGTAACGATTCAAGTACTCCGAGTTCGGTGCCAGCAACCACAGCGTCGTGATTCAAAATACTGATTTCTGCAGGCATCAAGCGCGCAAGAAAATCTTCCAAGTTCATGTCATCGCCAAGTCCGCGAAACAATGTCATACCTAGATGCGCGTGTGCATTTATAAGGCCAGGCATCACGATTCCACCACGTGCATTGATCACAGTAGTTGCCGTGTGAGCCACAGATCCGGAAGCAATCTCGCGGATCAATCCATTTTCATCAACCACGATGGTGGCATTCTCAACAATGCTTCCGTGTTCGTCGACGGTGACAACACGAGCATTGACTATCGCAAGCATGTCTGTACTCATATGTTGAGTTTCCCTTTTTGATGATCGAAAGCAACGAGAACGCGTCCCAAAAGATCGCCAACTTTCTTTGACGAGTCTTTGCCAACTTGGATTACTTCTTCTCCAGAAAGCTTGTTGCCGCTGAGGCCAGACGCAAGATTGGTTGCCAGCGACAATGCCAACACATTCATACCGAGATGGCGAGCGGCGATGGTTTCGAGCACGGTGGACATTCCCACCATTTCGGCGCCCCAGGTTGCTGCCATGCGAATTTCAGCAGGTGTTTCAAAATGCGGACCATGAAGCCCTAAATACACCGCTTCATTTATTCCTGGCTCAATAGAACGAACGAGTTCACGCAACGATTCGCTGTATGCGTCGGTGAGATCAACAAAACGGCCTGCAAGTGGCGCGGGTGCATTGTCGCCGGTAAGCGGCGAATGTGCGGTGAGGTTGATGTGATCACGTATGACCACAGGTGTTCCCACATCCCAATCGGTGCGCAAGCAACCAGCACCGTTGGTCAACACCACAGTGCGGCAACCAAGCCTGAAAGCCGTGCGTACTCCATGCACCACTGCGTGCACTCCGCGGCCTTCATATAAATGTGTTCGGCCCGTAAGTAGCAGTACTGGTGTGGTGCCAATGCAAATGGACTTCAATGCACCACCGTGCCCGAGAGCAGTGGGTTTTTTGAAACCCGGAATATCTGCGACGTCCAATGTGAGTACAGGTGTTGTGGACATTGCTTCAAGTGCGGGAACCGAATCCGCCCAGCCAGACCCAAGCACCACGAGCACCTCATGCTCAGCAGGAAATGCAGTGCGAATGACCGATGCGGCGCTTTCCGCTAGCGCAAAAGCTTCATGCACTGCGTTTTCCATAACCCAATGCTACGCAGAGGTTTCGCCTTTACTTGACTTCGCCTGTAAAGTCGTTTGCCATGACTACCACAACGATTTCGTCATCAACGCAAGTACTCGCTGATCTCTTTCCGCGTCGCAATTCCCGTAGTCAAGCCATTTTGCAAGATGCAGTCTTGGTTGTTGGTTTTGCACTGCTCACTGCACTCGCAGCTCAAATCGAAATTCCACTGGGCTTCACACCAGTTCCGCTTACTGGGCAAACATTTGCTGTGTTGCTCTCGGGTGCTGTGCTTGGTATGCGCCGAGGTGCACTGAGTCAGTTGACGTATTGGTTCGCAGGTCTTGTCGGTCTTCCGTTTTATTCAGGTGGCGCGGGCGGTTGGGAAAAGGGGACAGGCGCAACCATGGGCTACCTCGTGGGTTTTGTTATCGCTGCTGGCGCAATTGGCTACTTGGCAGAAAAGAAGCATGATCGCAATTTTGCAACTTCACTTCCAGCGATGTTGCTTGGCTCCACCATCATCTACGCATTCGGAGCAACGTGGTTGTCGATTCAATTGAATGTGCCTTTGGCAAATGGTGAGCAAAACGCAATCAACATGGGAGTTGCACCGTTCTTGGTTGGCGATTTGTTGAAAGCACTTGTTGCCGCTGGCTGCACCACGTCGGTGTGGGCCGCAATTTCAAAGAACAAATAGTTTCGCTCTTCGCGTTACTTCTTAGTTCTTTCCAGTTCGTACAACACTGCTTCTGAGGATTTAGATACCCACAGTCCTGCACCTGCTTGCACGAAGTATTTTGACAAGCGATTGCGATACCAGTCGCCAGTGCGCGAGTGAATGTCTAAATCAGTTGCAACTTTGTCTACGACGTGACGCAAATCAGATTTGGTTGGAACTTCAAGATAGAGAACATGTCGAGTTGCTTTCGCAAGATTGCGAATTGCCGATTCTGCATGTTTGTCGCCGAGGTATTGGAGCACTCCGTGACAGACGACGAGATCAAATTTGGTGCTCGGCGCCCATATGCCAATGTCATGAAGCTCATGTCCATACTTTTCGCAGGCATGCTCGCTGATGTCGGTTGACAGTCGTTTAACTTTTGGATAATTCTCGGCATACCAATCGCGCCAGTAACCAAGACCTGCTCCCACATCGAGCACAGAGCGAACGGGGACGTCCCACCATGCGCACATGTTGTGCACGGAATTGGCAAGCAGTGCAACCTTTTTGCGGCTGTGCACCGGGGTGCTCGAATAGAACCTTTTGTAATACGACGCATCAAATTGCTTCCGTGGCATGCATCTTGTGTAGCAGGTATGAGCTTGGGCGTTACGATCATTGCGAGCGCATTCCCGCGCACCCATTGGAGGAACCCCATGTCGATGTACTCACACAAGATCAATCCACTCACCGGTTCGGGCGACGTGCTTGGGGCCCAGAAGGGAAAAGTTACGTTGTTGGTTAACGTGGCCTCGAAGTGCGGTCTCACACCGCAATACACCGCAATGCAACAGCTGCAAACCGATCTTGCGGCAAAGGGTTTTTCAGTTATTGGAGTTCCATGCAATCAGTTTCTTGGACAAGAGCCAGGCTCTGCTGAGGAAATTGTTGAGTTTTGCTCTGCCACATATGGCGTTTCGTTCCCGCTTACCGAAAAGGTGGAAGTAAATGGTGAAGGTCGCCACGGACTTTTTGCTGCACTCACAGAAGTTGCAGATGGCGAGGGTTACACCGGAGACATTCGTTGGAACTTTGAAAAGTTTGTGCTCGACCGCGAAGGAAATGTTGTTGCGCGCTTCCATCCACAAGTAGCACCAGATGCGCCTGAAGTACTTGCGGCAATCAATTCGGCACTTGGCTGAACCATTCGTTAGGTAACTTCATGACTTCACGTACAGTCACCGTCGCTGCAATTCAAATGTCAATGGCAACTGATGTTGCTACCAATGTTGCTACAGCGGAACGACTGATTCGTGTTGCCGCTAAATCTGGCGCACAAGTTATTTTGATTCCTGAGTTGTTTGAAGGTCATTACTTCTGCAAGGACCAATTGGTCAGTGAACTTTCACGAGCATTGCCCATCGAAGGTCATCCAACGATTGTGCATTTTCAACACGTTGCGAAAGAACTTGGCGTTGTGTTGCCAATCAGCGTGTACGAACGTGCAAACAATGCGCTGTTCAACACGGTTGCAATGGTTGACGCGGATGGCTCGATGCTAGGTATCTATCGCAAGAGCCACATTCCAGACGGGCCCGGTTACACCGAGAAGTATTACTTCAGTCCTGGCGACACCGGCTTCCGTGTGTGGAACACGCGATTCGGAAATATTGGCGTCGGTATTTGTTGGGATCAGTGGTTTCCAGAAGGTGCACGCGCAATGGCGTTGTTAGGCGCCGAGATGTTGTTGTATCCAACAGCAATCGGCAGTGAGCCACCGAATCCAAAATGGGATTCATCCATGCATTGGCAGCGCGTGATGCAAGGACACGCCGGCGCAAACCTAATGCCGGTTATTGCAGCCAACCGCACTGGTCGTGAAGTCGGGGTAAATACCGAAATTACGTTTTATGGTTCGTCATTCATTGCCGATGCCACAGGTGCAAAGGTTGCTGAAGCAAATCGTGAAGAAGAGACGGTGCTCACTGCAACGTTTAACCTCGACGAAATTCAAGCAATGCGCTCAAGTTGGGGATTGTTCCGCGATCGTCGCCCAGAGCTTTACGTTCCATTGTTGACGCTCGATGGCGGCGTTGAAGAAAGCCTCGGAGACGATTTTTCGTGAAAATGCCTGGCGAATTCGCCCCTCATGAGCGAACCGTCATTTGTTGGCCATCTCGACATGATCTCTACGGCGATCACATAGGTGATGCCCGACTAGCTCATGCGGCATTGGCGAAAGCCATTTCCGGGTTTGAGCCGGTGACCATGATTGCTAATGCGCAAGACGCAGAACGAGCTCGTTTGTTGTGTGGCGATGCTGTTGAGGTGGTTGAACTACCACTTGATGATTCATGGTTTCGTGACACCGGCCCTATTTATGTCTTTGATGGCGACAAGCGAATTGCCGGTAACTGGATATTTAACGGCTGGGGAAACAAGTTTGTTCCATTCGACAAAGACGCGGCGCTCGCACGTTCTTTTGCAGAGCTCATGGGTCACGAAGTGCGCAACATCGACATGGTATTTGAAGGTGGTTCGATCACTGTTGATGGAACGGGGTTACTTGCCACGACCGAGCAGTGTTTGTTGAATCCAAACCGCAACCCAAACCTGTCGCGCGAACAAATTGTCGCCACTATGAAGCACGAACTTTGCGCAACGGAAGTGATGTGGTTGCCACATGGATTATCGCTTGACGAAGACACCGATGGTCACGTCGACAATGTCGCGTGCTTCACTGCTCCGCGCACGTTGGTGATGCAGGGATGCGATGACAAATCAGTAAGTGACTTTGATCGACTTGCTCAAAACCGTCGCGTTGCTGAAACATTCGATGTAACCATTCGTGAGGTACCGGTGCTTCCGCAAATTGACGTGCACGGGGTAACGGTGCAGGTTCCCTACCTCAATTTCTATTTGGTAAACGGTGCAGTCATTGTTCCTGTGTGTGGTCATGCTGCAGACGACGACATGTTGGCGCTGATTGCTGAATTTGTTCCCGACAGGCAAGTAGTTGGCTTGGATGTTGGAGCCATTCTTGCCTTTGGTGGCGGTGGCATTCACTGCATCACGCAGCAAATTCCAGCGCTCTAACTACACGATCAAACAGGTGCGTCCATGTGACGCAGTGGAGTGACTTGTTGTGGCAAGTTGTCCCACATGTCAGCAAGCAAACTCTCACGCATGGGTTTTGCTTTTGGATCGCTCCACAGGTTCACATGTTGTAGTGGGTCGTGCGTGAGGTCGTAGAGCTCGCCTTCGCCGGCTTCGTTCATCGTGCCCGGTAACGCAGCAGTGCACACCCAGTTATCTCGGCAAATGGTGCGCAGGTGCACAATTTTTCCGAACAATACGCTGTCCCATTCGGTAAGTACACGCTCGTGTCCAAGCGATGTTGCATCGCTATCAGTGTGTGGCAATCGCGGTGCCTCTACATAACTTGGCTGTTCGAGCCCAGCAATGTGAGCAAACGTTGCAGCAAGGGAAACCAGCCCTACAGGTGCGCTGACTCGGGCTGGTTCGATGTTGGAACTTGGTGCTGGTCGCCAAATGAGCGGCAGTCGCATGAGCGCATCCACGTGGTACGGACCCTTGAATAAGAAGCCAAAATCGCCCTGAAACTCGCCGTGATCGGTGGTGTACAACACGTCGAGGTCGTTGCCCCAACCGCGGGACTCAATTGCTTTCATGACCGAGCCAATAGCTTCATCAATGAGTTCGTTTTCTACGTGCGTGTAGGCATTGACTTCGCGTACCTGGTCGGCAGTCAGCGTTGACGGCACCCACTTTGCTGGTGCTTCGTAGTTGGAAACAAAAGTGCCGTCGTACCAACCGCGCCAATGACGCAATTTTGCATCAATGATTTTTTCACGCTTTGTTGCATCGGCAATGTAACCCTCTGGCAACTCAAGATCTTTCCAATTCACGCGGTGCATTTCGGATGCAGGTGGGTCCCACGGGTGATGTGGATCAGGAAAACTCATCCAGCAGAACCAATCACGATCATCTGGAAGCGATTGCAACCAAGCGATCGTGCGTTGAGCAACCCATTCGGTGTGGTACCACTCGCGCGGAATTGCATTGACCTTCAGTTGCGGAGCGTTCGTATCGCCACCACCTTCAGCGTTTACCTGAAGCTCGCGATCAAGAACGTTGTAATAGTTGCCAATTGCCTCCGGATGATTAGCGCGGATCCATTGCGAATAATGCAACTGACCTGCAGCACCGTGTGTTGCAAGTTCCATGTGGTCAAAGCCGCGATGCGGGTCGTTCGGATTGTCAGTGTTAATGAGTTCTGCGCCTAAACGGTTTTCGGTGAAGCGCAAGAATGGATCGAGGAGTGGTTCGAAGTGTGCTTTGCCAATGAGCGCGGTTGCGTAACCAGCGTCACGCAAGTCGGCTGCAATACTCGGCGCATCTTCTGGAAGCGGAACGCCGTTCATCCACACACCGTGAGTGCTTACATGTTGTCCGGTGAGCATGGTGCTTCGAGATGGCATGCACACAACGTTTTGTGGATGTGCGCGATCAAAGGTAATTCCGGCGCGACTGAGAGCATCAATAACTGGTGTGCGTGCGATGGTGCCGCCGTTGCATCCGAGTGCGTCGTAACGCTGTTGATCGGTGGTGATGAAAAGAATTTTGCGACCCATTATTTACCGTCAAACATTTCTTTTACTTTGGCAATGCCAATCGAAGCAGCTCCAGCGATAGGAAGCGCCAGCACTTCTGGTTCCATGTCGGTGGAGTACATCAGCATGCAACGATTCGGACCATCTGCAATGACATCAACAGTTCCCAAATGAAAAGTAATGAACGGGTTGTTCACGATCTTGTATTGGAAACGACGCAGATCGTGATCAAGGGTGATGATGTCCTCTTCAAACGTGATTCCGCCCGCGAGGGTGATCCAGCGCTTGTTTCCCTCAACGCGGGTGCTGGTGATGGGAAACCACTCGTGCAGTTTTTCAGGCTGGCCAACAAAGGCCCACACTTTGTCGGCGCTGCAGTTGATGAAGTCGCTGCGACGGATGGAGCCCATGGGTAAAAACTACTTGTCAGTCTTGTTAAAAAGAGAACTAAGCAGGATTCCAGTGTTCAACAATTGGTGGTTTCGCAAAAAAACCGCCAATTATTTCTCGCCACTTCACAAACAAGTCGCTTTCGCGAAAGCCAATGGTGTGATCTTCAAGGGTTTCCCAATTGATGTGGAAGGTGTAGGTATTGGATTGCTCAATGCCCTTGTGTAATTGAAAGTCGATGATTCCTTTAGCCAATGAGAGCACTTCTTTGACGGCTTTGTTCACTGCCTCTTCAAAGGCCAAGTGATTTTCGGGCAGCACTTCAACAAAAGCAATTTCAAGAACCATGGCACGAGTGTATGGATGCCTGCTGGCATTTAAGAAATAAGTCGCCAATTGATTTCGGGTTGATTGTGATCGGCAAGAGCACGATTGGCCTGTGAAAACGGGCGTGAACCAAAGAATCCGCGATGTGCAGAAAGTGGAGATGGGTGCACAGAAGTGATTACGGTGTGGTGCTGGTTGATGAGCGACGTTTTCCTGCCAGCATGTGCACCCCACAACACAAACACGATGTGTTCCTGGCGCGAACCGAGGTACGAAATGATGGCATCGGTAAACGTTTCCCATCCGTGTCCAGCGTGCGAACCTGCCTCACCTTCGCGAACGGTGAGCGTTGAATTGAGCAAGAGCACTCCTTGCTTTGCCCACGCTTCGAGGTTTCCGTGCGATGGAAGAGGAATATCAAGGTCGCTGTGTAATTCGGCATAGATATTTCGGAGTGATGGTGGAATACGAGTTCCATGTTGAACGGAAAAACTCAAACCGTGTGCCTGTCCAGCACCGTGGTATGGGTCCTGACCAACGATCACCACACGAACAGCGCCTGGTGGGGTGAGCTGTAAAGCGGCGAAGACTTCGCGCTCAGAGGGAAAGACGGTGAAGGTTCGGCGCTCTCGGATGACAAACTCCCTGAGGTCTGCGAAATATGGTTGCGAGGTTTCGTTGCGCAGTACTTCGCGCCACGATTCTGGAACGTTCATCCGCCAAATGCGCGGTACACGCGCTCAAAAGGTCCGATACCAAACTTTCGTAAGTACAGCGAAGAAATCGGAACTGCGGCAATGTAAAAAGCAAGGCTCAACACAAGCGCTGTGTCAAGACCAGTTGGTCTTACCCAGTTCAGCCAGTTCACAACGAGGTTGAAAGCAAACACATGTGCGAGATAGATCGACAACGTCATTTGTCCAGTGCGTGCAAGAAACGCAACTGCTTGTTGGTCTTTTCGTGAATCGGTAATGAGAGAAACCATGCAGAATGCGAGCAATGCAACTGCCAAAGTGGCAGTGACATGAAGTACGGCATGATCATGGTTGTTTGTTGAGAGCACACGTTGAAGAACATGGCCGGTTCGCGTTGAATTTGAATCTGGCATCGCGAATGTGCGAATGAAATAGGTGACTACTAACGCGACACCAGACCACACAATAATTTGAGTGCGCAATTGTGTGAGGCGTTGCAAGTTTCTTCCCAGGATGATTCCTGCACAGATAAATGTGATCCAGGGGAACACTGGATGTGTGTAATCAAAAAAAGTTCGGATGAGTAGGTTGCGCGGTGAATTAGGAGTGGGCGATAGCCACTGAGTGAAGTCGCCATTAAAAGACCGATATCCTCGCCATCCAGTAATCCCTGTTGAAATCGCAACAGAAGCGACCGAAACTGCGATAAGGCCGCGATTAGACCAAGTGCAAATGACTGCTGCAATCAGGAAGAATGCACCGTAATAGAACAAAATGGTTCCCGGCCAGATCCATTGCACGGCAGCCCCAAATGCGTACAGGAACAATCCTCGGCGTGCCAACTTCATTTGTGCTGCTCGCATCAGTGCAGCATCTCCCGATTGAATTGCGCTCTGCACCAGCAAAGCAATTCCCATTCCTGCAACCAGAACAAACGTTGCAGCGAATCGAGTAGTCAGAATTCCTGACAGTGGATTAAAGATGCGTTCCGCAAACGAGGGACGCGCCGGATAGAACGCCGCGCTGGTATTGAGGTATGCGTGGTAGTTCATCACCACCACGCCAACGAGAGCAATAGCCCGCGTGACGTCCAAGCTCGGAATTCGAGATGGACGGATGTTAGTGGCGGTTATTCCCACGAAATCGTGTCAGCACTCACGCGAGTGAGTGGTTGTTGAACGTCAACGCTTTCGCCAACGCGTGGTACGGGTTGGCCAACAGGAACGAACAGCATGCTGCTATGCATGAATGGAGGTTCAACGAGCGAAACTCGTTGCTGTGCAAAATGAAATGGACTTCCTACTCCAACAATTTCACTCACTCCATGTGCTGAGCCTGCTCCAACGATCACAATGTGTCCGCTTCCAGGAAGTACTGTAGAGCGGTAGCCAGCTGTTCCACCCTCAACTGCGTGAACATCAAGTACTTCGGCTGTGAGTTTCATCATTGACTTGTCGCCCAGCCACATTGCTGTGCCCATGCGTGAGACAAATGTGCGGTTCGGGAACTGTGAACGCAGTAGACCAATTTGTCCAGCAGTGATGTGGCTCACGTACACCGGAAGATTGTCGTGCAATAATTCCATCCAACATGACACTTCACCACTGCGGTCTTGTCCATCGTTGTTGAGTGGTGGATGAATTGACCAACCAACAACATTTAGTGATGCATTGCTACACGCAAACTGCAGTGTAACAAGCTCGTTGCCGGTAACGCCAAAGCGTTGCATGGTGGACTGCAACTTAATGAGCACACTGCCTTGCCAGTTATGAGATTGAAGTGCTGCAACATGGTCAAGTGATCCGACAGTGAGCACAGAATGTGCTGGAAGAGAACTCGGCAGATGTGTGCCAGCGGGCGTGAGTACAACGGGGGTAAGTGGTGGGGGAACATCAGTGGCTTCGTAGACGGTTCCCACTGCAACGTGATCGGATAGGTGTGTTGCCTGTTCAAACAAAATCGGGCGGCCAAATCCGTATCCATTGCCCTTGACCACGGGCAATATGTTTCCGTGCTGAGATGCAGTGAGTCGAACGTGATCGAGCCATGCCTGGCGATTCACGGTGAGGCGCAAAGTCATTGGCAATGACGGTATCTGACTGTTTTCAGGCATGGTGGCGCTGTTGTTAAAAGCCGACTTGTTAAGTCAACAATTGGCCTTTAGGCTAGAACCATGGCGAAATTATTCAGTTTTCCGAACCCCGTAAATGAAACATCTGCTCGCATCGTGGCAGGTGGCGCCGTGATCATGGGAATTGCCTATGCAGTCACCGGTAATGGCTGGATCCTCGTCGCATTGACATACGGATTTATCGCGCGGGTAGTTAGTGGCCCAACGTTTAGCCCTCTAGGTCGAATTGCAACGCAGGTGATCACACCGCGTTTGAACCTTCAGCATCGACTTGTACCAGGCCCTCCGAAGAGATTTGCGCAAGGTGTCGGTGCCACATTCACCATCACTGCGTCCGTGTTATACGTCGCAGGTGCGTATGGCGCATCACAAATTGTCATTGCGGGTCTCGTTGCCGCAGCATTTCTTGAGAGCGCGTTTGCGGTCTGCCTCGGATGTATCGCTTTTGGGTATCTGATGAAACTTGGCGTCATTCCTCAGCAAGTATGCGAGGAATGCAACAACTTCACTCCTCGGTCGCTGCAGACAACCTCACTGTAGGAATAAGTGGCGCGGCATTCCGCGTTGCAACCACGCCTTTCCACACTCCTGCGCCGTATGAGGTGTTGTCTAACATTTTCATCAATGTGAACCGCACAACATCAAGATGTGGGCGTTTTGTCCACCATTCGTGAACGGCGGGGGCTAACGCAGTAGCGATAAACAACAATCGGAGTCGCTGCGAAAAAATCGCAAGCACGAGAGCAATTGGCCACCACACTCGACCAAGCGCATGTGCGACGGATAGGCCGCTTTTTGCAGTTCCGTTTACCGAAATGTTGATGCTTTCACTTTTCAGTTGTGGAAATTTGCGAAGTTTCTTTGCGGTTGAAGCTCCTGCAACAATCGCAACGCCAAGTGCAACAAACGGCATTCCAAGAACAACGAATAACCACGTTGATGCCTGCCAAGCGTTGAGCTTGACTGGGGAAAGTTTTCCTCTATGTCGTTGAGCCAATCGCGCAGCCGATTCTCCATACGACATACGTTGGTGCATGAACTGCTGCAGTGTTGCGCGAGGTGTGTGTGTGCACACCGCTTGTGGTTGGTAGCGACAAGTCCAACCTGCAGTGTTTAATCGCCACACCAGGTCGACGTCTTCTCCTGATCGGAGAGATTCATCGAAACTAGATACCGACAGCATCGCAGCGGTGCGACAAAGCCACATTGCTGATGGTACGTAACTCACTCGAGTTCCAGCACTAACACGAGCTTCTGCGTCTCCCATGTCGAGCACACTGGCCGCAACTTCATATTCGCCAACGATGTTTGTCATCGCGCGCGACCTCACCCGAGGTGCGACTAGGGCCACTTTGTCGTCTGCAAAATAGGGCAGCAGTTGTGAAATGGTGCTACCAGAAATAGTCACATCCACATCAATACAGGCAATGAAATCAGTCTCAACTAACGCAATTCCCGCATTTCGCGCTGCAGCAGGACCACTATTTGCGTCAAGACGAATCACGTGGGTTGCACCAAGATCAGGTAGCGGATGTGGTGAGCAGTCATCAATAACAACTGTGCTGTGCAAAGACGAGCACGAAGCGACAAGTGACTTCAGTGTTTGTGCTTCCTGTGAGGTTTGAATGAACGCGGGAATTACCGCGGTGACAGTGCTGAGTGAGAAACGTGCCTTGTCGCTGTCACTTGGAATGGGGTGAATTGCTCCGGCATTGAGTAATCGCTCAGTCAAAGCTTCGTGCCCTTGGGGTAAAGGTTTGCCACGTTCAATGCATTCCGCAATTGCCTCGCCTGACGGAGAAAGTGAGAACAGTGTTAGAGGAGACCCTGCGAGCACGACATTGCCAAGTCCCGGACGCCGCCATGAACTGTCAGCAATGAAGCGATCGTTGCTGGTCATGAATGGCTCCATTGCTGCTGTGCGCTGAGAATAAATGCCTGCAGGTTGTTGGTCAGTTCTGCGAGTAGCTCACTTCCGTGTTTTGCTGTTGCGCTTCGAGCGTCTCCAAGAATGCCATTTGTGCTTACTGCTTGCACACCTCGAGTTTGTAGATCACGTTGGATCTCGCTCATCGGCTGCACATTGCCAACATCAAGATTGTCGGCACGCACTGCGTTTGGGTTAATGGCCAACATGAGTGATGTCTCGGTGTGGCCTGCATGAGCATCTGCTCCAGGAATGTTCGGCCACCAGCTGGCAATGTTGCGTTGCTCCGAGTTCAATATGGCAGTAGCTCGTTGTACTGCTTCAAAGTTTCCGCCATGGCCATGAACCAAAATGACACCTGTTGACCAGTCGCATGAGCGAACGAGTTCCACAATCACTGTGGCAAAGGCTTCGGTTCCTATAGAAATCGTTCCAGAGAAACCTGCGTGCTCGCCACTTGCAGTTATCGAAAGCGGTGGAGCAACAACAACATTGTCCATGCCTGTTGTTGCCTGTGCGCAGAGATGAGCAGCAATTTGGGTGTCGGTGTCAAGAGGGAGATGTGGACCGTGTTGTTCAAATGAACCAACAGGAATTACCACGCACGCATTGCGGGGAACTTCTGGCCATGTTGGCGAACTGGGCATGCCTTATTGTGACTTGCGTTTTTTCAAAATGAAACGCACGAGTTCAATAAGTGCGGTGACTCCGATCGCGCATCCAAAGGCAAAGAGGAACGCCAGTGTGTGGTTGTCCTCAAAGGTCTTTCCACCAATAAAACCGAGCAAAGATGCATATGTCGACCAGATACCCGCCGCGGCGATGATCCAGCCAGTGAACCACTTGCGTTCTTGCTTTGTGATACCACAGGCCAAGGTCAAAATTGTTCGTCCACCCGGAATGAAACGCGCAGTGATGAGTAGCAGGCCACCACGTTCGTGAATTTGATGTATCACGCTCGCAAGTCGGTGCTTACCTTTCTCGGTTCGTTCATACCGGCGGGTTATTGCATCACTTGCACGTCGTCCCAAAAAGTACGAAAGGTGATCACCAACAAAGGCACCGCCAAATGCACAAGCCATAACAAGGCCAAGTGAAAGTGATCCAGACCCAGCACTTACACCACCGATAATCACCAAAGTTTCGCTGGGCACGATTGGAATAACAGAATCAAGTACCGCGATAACAAAGATGATGACATAAAACCAGTACGAGTCCGAAAAATCCTTCAGTCCGTTAAAGAAGTCAGTAATGAACGAGACCATGCAGATTGGTGCGCGAGAAATCTACGCGGCGAGTTCCTCGTTGGCGCGCATGCGTCGAATGTTTGGCATGTGTCGAATGATGATCAAGCCAACAATACCAAGGACTGCGGCAATTTGCCAAGAGTTAGGTTTACCGAAACCAACAGTGGCGATGACATACACGGGCACGGCAACGGTGATAACCAGAGAAGCTACTGCCGACTTTCCCGTGAGTTTGCGAATGATGAACCATGACGTGCATAGAACTGCGCTCATCACGGGGTACAGAACGAACATCGTTCCACCACCAGTTGCCACTCCTTTGCCTCCGTGGAAGCCACGAGTGACGGGAAACGTGTGTCCGAGCACTGCAGCGTAAGCGCACGCATATGCCAAATAGGAAACATTCAGATTGTCTCCATATGTATGTGTCAAGTAGTACGCAATGCCAACTGAAGCCGAACCTTTCAGTACGTCGGCAACAAAGACCACGAGGCCGTACTTCCAACCAAGCAGACGAACCACATTTGATGTGCCAGGGTTACCTGAGCCTTCGGCAGTGACATCGACACCGCCGCGCTTAGCAACAATGAGTGCGCTTGGAATCGTCCCTAAAAAATACGACACGATGATTGCGCCCGCGACATATATCGGTTCAACGCCGTTTAATGAAAAGTCCATTATTTGTTTCCCCCAACCGTTACCGAAACTTTACGTGAGTGGTCCATGCTCGGCTTTGGAATGAGGGTCACGGTGGAGCTCTTCAGAAGCGATTCACCCGCACCTATTACACATTCAGGGTCTGGGCCATCGAGTGGCAAACCAGTAAAGAACTTCGCTGCCATGCAGCCGCCCTGGCACGAGTCGTAGTTGCCGCACGACGTACATGCCCCTTCAGACTCTGGTTCGCGCAGCGAAAGAAAGAGATCGCTATTGCGCCAAACTTGAGCAAAGCCACCTTCGCCATGCACTGAACCAGCTTTGAATTGGTCGTGAATGACGAATGGGCAGGCATATACATCGCCAATTGGGTCAATCAGGCACACCACACGTCCAGCGCCACACAAGTTCAATCCAGGCAGTGATTCGCCGAATGCATTGAGGTGGAAGAACGAGTCTCCGGTGAGCACATTGTCGCCGTGCGCAATCAACCAGTCGTAGATTTGTCGCTGTTGAACCTGGGTTGGATGTAGTTCATTCCATGAGTCTGCACCGCGACCCGCAGGACGCAAGCGAGTGATGCGAAGTTGAGCACCGTAGCTGTCGGCAAGTTGCTTGAACGCATCAAGTTGGTCGACGTTGTGTCGAGTCATGACAACAGAAATTTTGAACGGTCCAAAGTTTGCATCGCGCAAATAGTTCATTGCAGCAATTGACGTATCAAACGATCCTTCACCACGCACTGCATCATTCGTTGCGCGATCTACGCCGTCCATACTGATTTGAATGTCGAGATAGTTCATTGAGGCAAGGCGCCGCGCATTTTCTGCAGTGATGTAGGTGCCATTTGTTGAAAACTTCACGCCAATGTTGTTGCGCTCTGCATGTTCAAGAATTTCAAAGAAGTCTTTACGAATCATTGGCTCGCCACCACCGATGTTGATGTAGAACACCTGTAAGTCACGCAGTTGATCAAGCACCTTTTTTACTTGATCGGTGTCAAGTTCTCGTGGGTCTCGGCGACCGCTACTTGATAAACAATGGATGCACTGCAAGTTGCATGCGTAGGTAAGTTCCCACGTCAAACAAATTGGTGCATCAAGTCCGCCTTTGAGTTGTGTGGATAAGTTACTGACGGACACGAATGATCTCCGATGTTTCAAGCGAGCAGAGCGCATTGACAAATGAATTCCAACGCTCTGGTGCAACATTGTGTGCAACCAACGTGTCAGCGAGAGTGTTGTGTGCTGCAACATCGCGAAGCACTGCCACCACGTCCGGATGCTTTAAAAAAACAAGTTTCCGATTGCCGTAGTGGTAGGCAAGTGCGCCAAAGGGTTCTGGACGAAGTGCAACTTGAGGATGCAACTCACACGCTGAATCCAGGGTGACGGTCATCGTGAAACGACTGCTGGTTAGTACACGCCACACATGCCGTCGATAGAAATTTCCTCAACGAGGAGTTCTTCAACGATGTACGGTGCGGTGGTTGCCGAGGAAACGCTGTCGTGGCTTGCAGTCTGGGCCTGGGCGGTTTCTACGGCTAGTGGTGCTGTGGTGTCCATCACTGTCCACAGTACTCAGGCGGCAGGCTCGGGGTAGCGTCAGCGCTGATGGCTGGGCAACAATAGAGCCAGTATCTCGCTGGCGCACCCTGCGCCTGGCGACAGTGACGAGGGGGTCAGTGTGAAGACGAAGGCAGCTGTGTTGTGGGAGCTGAATGCTCCTTGGACTATCGAAGAAATTGAACTTGATGCGCCAGGTCCAAACGAAGTGTTAGTCAAGTTGGCTGCTTCTGGCATGTGCCATAGCGATGAGCACTTGGTCACGGGAGATTTGCCATTTGAATTGCCAATCATTGGTGGCCACGAAGGCGCCGGTGTTGTACAACAAGTTGGATCAAACGTCAGTTGGTTAGCACCTGGCGATCATGTGGTGTTCGGATTCATCCCGTCTTGTGGACGATGCGTCAGTTGCAGCACCGGTCACCAAAACTTGTGCGACCTTGGTGCCTTTATGGCAACAGGAAAGCAAATCAGTGATCAGACTTCGCGTCACCACGCTGGTGGCAAAGACGTTGGCATCATGTGCTTGCTTGGAACTTTTGCTGAACACACCGTGGTACACGAAGCAAGTTGTATCAAGATTGAAAAGGATGTTCCTCTAGACCGTGCATGCCTGCTCGGTTGCGGTGTAGTTACCGGTTGGGGATCGAGTGTGTATGCAGCCGAAGTAACACCTGGTGACACTGTCGTAGTAGTTGGTGTTGGTGGAATTGGCGCAAACGCAATTCAAGGTGCTCGTATTGCTGGTGCAAAGCGCATCGTTGCAATTGACCCAGTGGAGTTCAAGCGTGAAAAGGCAATGGAGTTTGGTGCAACGCACACTGCAAGCTCGATGGCTGAGGCATTGCCACTGTTACAAGAACTCACTTGGGGAACCATGGCAAACAAAGTCATCATGACCATGGGCGTTGGTAACGGTGCAGTCATTCACGAAGCAATGGCATTGACTGCAAAGCGCGGACGTGTAGTCGTGACCAACATTCACCCAGCAACTGAGTTTGGTGCAGGCATGAGCTTGCTTGATCTGACCTTGATGGAAAAGCAGTTGGTTGGTTCATTGTTCGGTTCGGGCAACCCACGCTCGGACATTCCAAAGTTGATGGGTCTATATCGCGAAGGTCAGCTCGACCTCGACGGTCTTGTCACCAAGGAATACAAACTGAGCGACATCAACGAGGGTTATCGAGCAATGCGCGATGGAGAAAACATCCGTGGCGTTATTAAGTTCGACTAGTTAGTCACAGCAATGGCAACAGCGTCGGCAAGCGACGTTCTTCGCGTTTCGGCAGCTTCGGTTGTTGGTCGCGCGCGCGAACTAGAACTTGTTGTCGCTGCTTTGCATGGTGGCCGCCACATCTTGTTAGAAGGCCCTCCAGGCACAGGAAAATCAACGCTTTTGCGGTCTGTTGCCGAAGCACTTGGCGTCGGCTTTGCCTTCGTTGAAGGCAATGCTGAACTCACTCCAGCACGTTTGGTTGGCCATTTCGACCCAGCACGAGTACTGACCGACGGTTATAGCGCAGATGTATTTGTTGATGGACCTCTCGTATCTGCACTACGCGAAGGTTCGCTGCTGTATGTCGAAGAGATCAATCGCATTCCGGAAGAAACGCTTAACGTGCTCATCACGGTGATGAGCGAAGGCGAAATCACCGTTCCACGACTAGGCACCGTGAAATGCGCTGCGGGTTTTCGACTTGTTGCAGCAATGAACCCGTTTGATGCGGTTGGTACGGCACGTATTTCAAGTGCGGTGTACGACCGCGTGTGCCGTGTTGCAATGACGTACCAAAGCGCAGCAGATGAAGTGGAAATCGTGTTGCGCGAAATTGCGAAACAGAACGGCAAGTCAACTGTTTCGAGCGACTGGGTTGGCAAAGTTGTGGAAATGGTTCGGCGTACGCGTAATCACTCTGATTTGCGTTTCGGGTCTTCGGTCCGTGGTGCAATTGATACTGCAGTGGTTGCTGCAAGTCTGTCGGCGATGCGCAATGTGGCTGTTGAGACATCAGCTATTTCTTTAGACAGTGCACTCGTTGCATTGACTGGTCGCGTGCGGCTGCGTGAAGGCAGTGTGCGCACCGCAGAAGAAGTGATTACTGAAATTTTCGTAGATGTGTTTGGCATAAAACCGGAAGACGGCGACGCGGGAAAAGCTGGCGCCCCGACTGGGGCAACGAACTCCCGTTTGTGAAAGAAGGCGCGCAGGCCGAACAGGCAGCGCAACAGGCGAGCAAGCGCACCACGTCGCGCAAAGAATTGTCGAAGCACTCAGGGTTCGAAGAGATCTCTCCTGAAGTAGGCGAACTTGACGAAGTTGCATTTGATGAAGCGATGCAGAACTCTCCAGACCAAACGTTGTCGATGCTTGCCGACTTAACAGCTGCAACAGACCCTGCATTGCGTGAACTCGCACGCAAGCTGGCAGGACGAATTTTGATTGAATTCGCGCAAAGCGGAAAGCCGCGTCCGCGGGGCATTGGAAAAATGTCACTGCGTAAGTATCAACCCGATGCAGGAGACATTGATATTGATGCAAGCCTTGATGCATTGAATGAATTGCGTGCGACCGGTGTTGTAGACGCTGATGAACTGCGAGTGCGTGGATGGTTGAAGCCAGGAACAGCCATCAGCCTGGTAGTGGACCGCAGCGGGTCAATGGGCGGTAAGCCGCTTGCCAATTCGGCAATGGCCGCAGCCTCAATTGCGGCGCGTGAGCCAGCTGATTACAGCGTGCTGGTGTTTGGAAAAGACGTGATTGCCGCAAAATCTCAAGACGTTCACAAGTCCGGTGATGAAGTAGTAAACACGGTGCTTGCGCTTCGTGGCTTCGGCACGACTGACTTGGCCGGCGCGTTACATGCATCGCGAGAACAGCTTTCACGCTCGAAAGCGTCCAGACGGATAACGGTGCTGTTATCGGACTGTCGAGCAACGGTTGATGGCGATGCGCGCGCAGCCGCAAAGTCGTTAGACGAACTTGTCGTGATTGCTCCATTGGAAGACGATGTGGAGGCGCGAGTGTTTGCCGATTCGGTGGGTGCCCGTTTTACAACGGTGAGTGGACCAAGCGATATTCCCGACGCCATGCGTCGAGTGCTCGATTAGCGACAGGTCGGGTCGTTAGGTGGCGAAATGCCGTATGAGTTTTGTTCAGGAGCAACGATAGGAATTGTTGGTGGCGTGACTCCGTTACTTGACTGTGTTTTCATGTACGCAACCGTGGTGATGATTGCGCCCATTGCACCTTCAGCAGCAGTGGTGTCGGGAGACGGATTGTTTGCAGCAGATCCTGGAGTGGCAAAACTTGCCTTGCCCTGAAACAGCGCAAGAATTTCCCTCATGGTGTCATTCTGAATTCGAGGAACGAGTACAGCCTGATCACCAATCATTTGGCCAGAGCTTTCAACAGTGTAAGTAGGAATTCCACTGGTGTTCAGATTGCGCATTGCTTGAGCAAGTTGCAACATGGTGATCGGTGTAAGCCGATCATCGGTAATGACATTCTTTAACGCGGCATTCAAAAGTTGGTTTGCTACCCGTGGGCTGGAAGATCCTTTGTCAAGTGCGCGTTGCATTGCACGACGAATGAAATCTTGCTGGCGACTGATTCGACCGAGGTCAGAAGTTCCGTCATTAATCCATTCGTTTTTTGCCGGATCAAAATATGAATAGCCAGAGCGCGAACGAACGTATGCGAGTGCATGATCACCGCTGAACTCGAAGCAACTTGGACCCGGAATGTACAACCCAGTTTTCTTGTCGCGAGTTTCGTAGAGGAACGGTACTTTTACTCCGCCAACGGCATCCACAATTTCTTTAAACGCACAGAAGTCAATGTTGACGTAGTGGTCAATGTTGATTCCGAAGTTTTGATAAATGGTGTCGGCAAGTGTGTTTGGGTTCTTACGTTCAAATGCTGTGTTGATTCGATTTGATCGAGTTGAGCCCGCGATTTTTACCCACAGATCGCGAGGGAATGAGAGAAAAGCCGCTTGATTGTCCTTTGGGTTAACCCGAATAATCATGATGGTGTCGCTTCGTTCACCAAAAGATTTGCGATCGCCAAAAGCCCCTGCATAAGGGGAATTCGGATCTACGCAACTGCCATTATCTGAGCCAGTCAACAGGAAGTTCTTCGCGTCCAAGTCACCTTCGCTGAGGTTCCACTGATCTGATGGCGAGATGTTGGCGTCCTCGTTTACTGCAACGTCATCCCCACGATTCAAACTCACTACTTGACGTTCACCCAATCTCTGACCCGCGTACAACAGGCCGCCACCAACGACTAGCAACAATGCAGCAATTGCAATATTGAAAATGAGCACCGCATAGTGCGATCGCGGGCGCTGGTATTTGGTCATTGAGCCAGGAGACGAACGGTTGTCGATATTTGTTCGCTTGTTTGAGTGGCGAATTCAATTTGTTGAGCAACGCCAGCGTTCAGCAAATCAACTAAACCTATTTTCAGGAGCGATATTTGCTTCTCCGGTGCATTTACCAAAACATGTTCAACTTCTGCACGCTGTGAAACCTTTGCTTCGGTTTTTGTGCGGCGAATGACTGCAAGCACATTGCACACTGCATCGAGCAAAGCTTCAGTTGATTCAACTGCAGTTGCTCCACCAAGCAAGTCTGTGCGAGTTGGCCATGGTGCGCGGTGAATGCTTCCGGATTGCCACCAACTCCATACTTCTTCCGTAGCAAATGGAATATGTGGGGCAAACAAACGCTGCAAGGTGCTGAGCGCACGTTGCAATGCTGCACGCGCAGAGTCAGATCCTGCGCCTTCTGAGTATGCGCGAGTTTTCACCAGTTCCACATAGTCATCGCAGAACCACCAGAAAAACGATTCTGACTTTTCAAGTGCTCGCGCGTAGTCGTACGTTTCAAAAGCAGTAGTTGCTTCATCTACAACTGATGCAAGACGAGCGAGCATCGCAATATCAACTGCTTCGGTTGGTTTTGTAGATGAGTTTGCTTCTACGAAACCAAGTACAAACTTGGTGACGTTGAGCAACTTGGTTGCAAGTTTGCGGCCAACCTTCATTTGGTCTTCGCTGAATGCAGTGTCTACTCCCGGGCGAGCACTTGCTGCCCAGTAGCGAACAGCGTCACTGCCGTATTGCTCAAACAAATCGATTGGCGTGACAACGTTGCCCTTTGACTTTGACATCTTCTTGCGATCTGGATCAAGGATCCATCCCGATAGCGCGGCATTCTTCCATGGTGCAATGTTGTGTTCGAAGTGTGATCGCACTGTTGTCGCAAACAACCATGTACGGATGATGTCGTGAGCCTGTGGACGAACATCCATTGGAAAAATGTTGTTAAACAACTTCTCGTCATCAATCCAACGGCCAGCAATTTGCGGAGTGAGCGACGATGTAGCCCACGTATCCATCACGTCTGGTTCACCCATAAATCCGCCAGCAACTCCGCGTTGTGCTTCGGTAAAGCCAGCAGGAACATCAGAACTTGGATCGATCGGAAGCTGAGATTCGCTTGGAATAATTGGGTTATTGAAGTCTGGTTCGCCTGCAGCAGTGAGTGGATACCACAACGGAATAGGAACTCCGAAGTAGCGCTGGCGGCTAATGAGCCAGTCACCATTTAGCCCACCAACCCAGTTGGTGTATCGGTGTTGCATGAAGTCGGGGTGCCAGGCAAGTTCATCGCCTCGCTTCAGCAAAGATGCACGCAGCATTTCATCTCGACCACCGTTACGGATGTACCACTGACGACTGGTCACGATTTCAAGTGGACGATCGCCCTTTTCAAAGAACTTCACCGGGTGCGTAATTGGCTCGGGCTCGCCATTCATGTCGCCGCTTTGACGCAACATCTCAACGATTGCTGTTTGTGCCTGCTTCACGCCCTTGCCAGCAAGTGCTGTGTAATTCGCAGTCCCAGCAGCCGAAGTAATCCACTCCGGCATGTCGGCAACGATGCGACCGTCACGACCAATGACTGCTCGCGTTGGCAGATTCAGTTCACGCCACCAAATGACGTCGGTGAGGTCGCCGAATGTACAGATCATGGCGATGCCGGTGCCTTTGTCGATCTGTGCAAGTTCGTGCGCAACAACTGGAACCTCAACATCAAACAAAGGTGTGCGTACTGTTTTTCCAAACAACGGTTGATAACGCGGGTCATCTGGGTGTGCAACGAGTGCAACACAAGCAGGAATCAACTCTGGGCGAGTGGTGGCAATGGTGACGTTGCCCGAGCCATCAGTGCGCGCAAAGTTAATGGAGTGATACGCACCCGGTCGCTCGCGGTCTTCAAGTTCCGCTTGTGCGACTGCAGTGCCGAAGTCCACGTCCCACAGTGTCGGTGCTTCTTGTGCGTATGCCTCACCGCGTGACAAGTTACGAATAAATGCTGCCTGACTTGTTCGGCGCGCGTAGTCGCTGATGGTGGTGTACAACAACGACCAATCAACCGAAAGCCCAAGCCTGCGGAAGAGGTCTTCAAAAATCTTTTCGTCTTGGTGTGTTAATTCAACACACAACTCAATGAAGTTCGGACGCGAAATGGCTACTGCGCGGTGATCCTTTGGAACATCACCGCGAAATGGTGGAGTGAATTTTGGGTCGTATGCAACGTTTGGGTCGCATGACACGCCAAAGTAGTTCTGCACACGACGCTCAGTTGGCAAACCATTGTCGTCCCAACCCATCGGGTAGAACACGCTCTTACCGCGCATGCGCCAAAAACGTGCAACGGTGTCGGTATGTGTGTAACTAAATACGTGTCCCATGTGCAATGAACCGCTGACAGTTGGTGGTGGGGTATCAATTGCAAAGACTTGGTCGCGAGATGCAGTGCGATCGAAGGCGTAGACGCCCGACGCCTCCCATTTTTCAATAAGAGTGGGTTCCAGGTTGTCGAGGGTTGGCTTTTCGGGGACGTTCATCGCGGTTCAACTGTATTGGAGCGCAACTCTGCTTGGCATCTTGTTGCGCCTCTAGGCTTGACCCGTGCTGCATTTGTACGACACCGTTACGCGCGAAGTGCGCGAACTGAAAATGCGAGAGCCGGGCAAATTAGGCATCTATTTATGTGGGCCAACTGTGTATGGGCCACCGCATTTGGGTCACGGTCGAGCCACCTTGGTGTACGACATTCTGCGTCGGTATTTGGAGTGGTCAGGAGTACAGGTTCGATTGGTGTCGAATATCACCGACATTGACGACAAAATTATCGACCGCGCGAATCGCGAAAATCGCGACTGGAGCGAGATCACGCACAAGTGCGAAGACGTGTGGTTCAAGGCAATGGGTGAGCTCGACGTGTTGCGTCCAACCGATGTTCCTCACGCAACTGAATACGTAGAACAGATGGTGTCAATGATTGGCGACCTTGTGTCGCGCAATGCTGCGTACACCACCGACGATGGTGTGTATCTCGACATTTCGGCAGTGCCTGACTATGGCTTGCTTGCTCATCAAAGTTTGGATGACATGTTGAGTGGTGGTGGCGATCGCGAAGTACTTGGTGCAGCGCAAAAGCGCCAGTCAGCCGACTTTGCATTGTGGAAGTTTTCAAAACCTGGTGAACCAAGTTGGCCATCGCCGTGGGGAGAGGGCAGGCCGGGTTGGCACAGTGAGTGCGTGGTGATGAGTTTGGAATTGTTAGGCGAAGGATTCGACCTCCATTGCGGTGGAGCAGACTTACGCTTCCCTCATCATGAAAACGAACGTGCGCAAGCAGTTGCACTTGGAAAAACATTCGCTCAACACTGGATGCACAACGGCTTTGTCGTTGACACCGAAGGCGAAAAGATGTCTAAGAGCCTTGGCAACGTCACCAACCTTGTGGATTTAGTGCAGCACTATGACCCACGTGCGTATCGCATGTTGCTCTTGCAAACGCACTACCGCTCACCTGTGAAAGTAGGTCAAGACAACATTGATGCCGCTGTGAACTCACTTGCTGGTCTTGATGGTTTCGCAAATCGCATGGCCAACGCATCGTTGCAAACAGTCGAACCAGATGCAACCGTGATTTCCCAGTTCCGCACTTTTATGGATAACGACTTAGACACCTCGTCAGCCATGGCGTTGATTTTCGATGCAGTACGTCGAGCAAACATCGCTGCTGAAACTGGCGACAGCGCAACCACTGCAGCACTAGCAAGCGCAGTTACCGAAATGACAAATGCACTTGGTTTGAAACTGCGCGCTGGAGACGATATTGATACAGCAATCGTGGAGCGCGCAAACGCATTGGATGCTGCTAGAAAAGCAAAAGATTTTGCGCAAGCAGATGCAATTCGTAATGAACTTCAAGCGGCTGGCTATGTGGTGGAAACCACGAAAGACGGCACGCGAGTGCGTCGCAGTTAGATTCGATTCCGCTCAACATGAATACTGAAACACCTGTTCGCGAACCCTTGCCACGTGGCTTCTGGGTCATCTGGTCAACCGTTGCGCTCGACATGGTGGGGTTTGGAATTGTTGCGCCAATTCTTGGCCGTTACGCCGATCGATATGGTGCGAATGGTTTTCAAGTGGGTCTGTTATTTGCTTCGTTTTCATTGGCTCAAATGTTGTTTTCACCGATTCTTGGACGCTGGTCAGATCGTGTTGGTAGAAAACCCGTCATCGTCATTTCGCTCATTGGCACCGCCATCGGCAGCTTTATTACTGGTGCAGCTGGTGCGTTGTGGGTGTTGTTTTTAGGTCGACTTATCGACGGTGCATCGGGCGCAAGCGTGTCGGTTGCTCAAAGTGCCATTGCTGACCTTGGTGCACCAAAGCAACGAGCACGAATGCTCGGCATGTTGGGTATGGCCTTTGGAGTTGGATTTGTAGTTGGGCCAGCACTTGGTGGACTTGCTGCACTCGGCGGGCCGCATGTTCCTTTTTATGTTGCGGGAGTGCTTGCCTCAATTAATGCGGTTGCAGCGATCATCCGCCTGCCGGAAACGAAAACCATTCACGAGCACGTTCCAGTTGAAACTCACGAGCGTAAGCATCGCAATCTCTCTGCATGGGTTGCTATCGGTTTTTTCTCCACGCTTCCATTTGCGGGTTTTGAAGCAACGTTCTCATTGTTTGGCGGTTCACGCTTCAACTTGACTGAAGCGTCAACTGCTGCAGTTTTTCTTGTTGTTGGATTACTGATGTCCGCAGTTCAAGGTGGGCTAATTGGTCCGCTTACTCAGCGGTTCGGCTCGATGGCATTGCTACGCGTTGGTCAGGTATGTGTTGCGGTGGGAATGTTGTTCCTTGGATCAGCAGTTGAGTGGCCTCTGCTGTTTGTAGCACTTGCGTTAATGGTCATCGGGGCAGGAATTGCAAGTCCTTCACTCACCACACTTGTTGCCAACTCCGCTCCCGAGAATAAGCGCGGGGAAGTGCTTGGTTTTCAACAATCATCAAATGCTCTTGCTCGTGTTATTGGCCCGCCACTTGCAGGTTTAGCATTTGATCACATTGGCGTTGGTGCACCATTCACGCTTGGTGCAGGTGTGTACTTGATAGCCATTGTTGTTGCCTCACGTCGATCTCTTCGTTATTCAAAATGAACGAAGAAACTCGCATGGGCTATCAGCCTGCACTTGATGGCTTGCGTGCACTCAGCGTTATTGCTGTCATTTTGTATCACGCGGGAATTCATTGGATTCCAGGTGGATTCATTGGCGTTGAAGTGTTTTTCGTTGTCAGTGGTTTTCTGATTACCTCACTGATGATTGACGAACAACATGTTTCAGGAAAGGTGAGCCTCAAACAGTTTTGGATACGCCGGGCGCGTCGGTTGCTTCCAGCATTGTTCACCATGCTGATCGTTTCTCTTGTGACGGTGACGTTTTTTGCAAAGGATTCCGCACCAGATTTTCGTCAAGATGTCTTGCCTGCACTTAGTTACTTCTCGAATTGGTGGCAGATCTATTTCGTAGACACCCCGTACTTTGCTGCGAACTCGTTACCTATGCTTCGCCACCTGTGGTCATTAGCAGTCGAGGAGCAGTGGTATGTGCTGTGGCCAATTGCATTTGCTTTTGTGTTGGGAAACAAACGTATTCCAAGGTGGATTTCGGCTGTAGCTATTGGGCTTTCGGCTGTGGCCGTCATGGTGGGAACTGCCCTGGCATTTATTGCCGATAACGAAACCCGCATTAACTTTTTGTATTTGAGCACAATCACAAGGTCGAGCGGATTGTTGCTCGGTGCGGCGCTGGCTTGTGTATGGCGACCATGGAAAAAAGCAGTTGTTCGCTTCGCCAGAGTTCGATCGGTTTTTGCCGATGTATTGGCGCTTAGCGCATTGGCAACGCTTGGTTATATCGCTGCTTTCGTTCACGTTGCTGACGAGCGGTTGTACATGGGTGGTCTTGCGGCTTCAACGGTAGCTTCAGCGGTCATTATTGCGGTCGTCGTGCGCTCGGGAAAATCCTTGGTGAAGCGAGTGCTGTCGGTTCCATTGTTGGTTGAGATTGGTCGGCGGTCCTATGGTTTGTATTTGTGGCACTGGCCGATTTTTGTAGTGACTGGTGCACGACTGTCAACCACCCGTCTTGCATATGCCTTAACAGCAACGGTCATCATTAACGAATTTGTCTATCAATTTATTGAAACTCCATCACGAAAAGGTGCGATTGGTATTTGGCATCGCCAAAGGCGACAATTGTCGGTCATGCGTCGCCGACTTCCCGTAGCACTCACTGTTGTGGTCGCTGCACTTGTTGGCGTAACCAGTGTGCAGTTGTCTGGAATTCAGGCGCGCGACGTTTCAATAGATACCGGAAACACTGATGTGATCTTTGTTGTGCCGACAACAATTCCAACCACGGCGACCACGGTTACGAATACTCCTGTCACCAGTACAACGCTGGCAAAGCTTCCGCGACGACTATTAATTGTTGGAGACTCACAAGCACATGCCATAGCCGTAAACAAACCAAGCGGTATTGAGAAAACTTTTGACATCACCGACGGGTCGATTGATGGATGTGGCGTGTATGACCGTGGCGTTGGCATTGGAGGAACAAGCGGAAAGTTTCGACGTAACTTTGCAAATTGCAAAGGCTTTGAAACTAAGTGGGCAAAATCTGCCATTTCATCACGTGCGGATGTTGCTCTCGTCATTATTGGCGCATGGGAAGTAATGGACTTGCAGATCAACAGCTTTTTGTTCAAAGTAAACACCGTTCCTGCAGACACCATGTTTAAGACGCAACTCCAACGCGGCATTGATGCGCTGCGCAAACAAAATGTTGCCGTTGCACTTCTCGAAGTTGCATGCATGCGGCCAGTTGAATCGAAGGGTGGGCCAGTTCCGCCCTTGCCACAGCGTGGTGACGACACTCGCACGGGACACCTGAATGCACTAATGCGCGAAGTGGCAGCACCTGAAAATGATGGGGTGTACTTCGTGAGTGGACCCAAGGAATGGTGTTCAGACCCCAAAGTTGCCAACAGTTTGAGCTATCGCTGGGACGGGGTACACGTATACAAGCCGGGAGCAAAGCTCATTTTGGAATCCATTGCGCCGGCATTACTGCAGATTCCCGTTACCCGTACGAAGTAGCACCCGCGCTTACCGTGCGGTAACTTGTGCGCATGGCTGAATTTTCACTTGCACTTAATGATGATCAATTACAACTGAAGGACTGGATTCATCAGTTCGCAGTAGACACCATTCGTCCTGCTGCGCACGAGTGGGACGAAAAGGAAGAGTTCCCTTGGCCAGTTGTGCAGGAAGCCGCAAAAATCGGTTTGTACGGCCTTGACTTCATCATGAATGCAATGTCTGACCCAACTGGTCTCACCATGGTGGTGGCGATCGAAGAACTGTTCTGGGGTGATGCTGGTATCGGCATGGCAATCATGGGTTCGGGTCTTGCTGCAGCTGGTATCGCAGGAAACGGAACACCAGAACAAATGATGGAGTGGGTCCCACAGTGCTACGGAACACCAGACGACGTAAAACTCGGTGCGTTTTGTGTAAGCGAACCAGATGCAGGTAGCGACGTTTCAAATTTGCGCACGCGCGCGGTGTATGACGAAGCAAAAGATGAATGGGTATTGAACGGAACAAAGGCGTGGATCACAAACGGTGGAATTGCCAATGTGCACGTGGTGGTTGCTGCAGTTGACCCAGAACTAAAAGGTCGTGGACAAGCAAGCTTCATCATTCCTCCAGGAACTAAGGGCTTATCGCAGGGTCAGAAGTATTTGAAGCATGGAATTCGTGCAAGCCATACAGCAGAGGTTGTGCTCGACAATGTTCGCGTGCCTGGTCGCTGCTTGCTGGGTGGAAAAGAAAAACTTGATGCGAAACTTGCTCGCTATCGCGAAGGAACTTCAAGTGGCAAGCAGCCAGCAATGGCAACGTTTGAAGCAACTCGTCCAGCTGTTGGCGCACAAGCGTTAGGCATTGCACGCGCAGCGTATGAGTATGCACTTGACTACGCAAAAGAACGTCACGCATTTGGTAAGCCGATCATCATGCACCAGGCAATTGCATTCAAACTTGCCAACATGATTACGCAAATTGATGCAGCACGCTTACTCATTTGGCGTGCATCATGGCTTGCAAAGAATGGTGGCTTTAAGAACGCCGAAGGATCTCAGAGCAAGTACTACGCGTCAGAGATGTCGGTAAAAGTGACGGAAGAAGCTATTCAGATTTTGGGTGGCTATGGCTACACACGCGAGTATCCAGTAGAGCGCTGGCACCGTGACGCCAAAATTCACACCATCTTCGAGGGCACCTCGGAGATCCAGCAGCTGGTGATCGCTCGCGCAATCTCCGGCCTGCGCGTGGAGTGAAAAAGCCCTGTAAATTCTGGCTAATTGGCATTCTGGACTTGGAGAAGGTTGCGCAACGCCACCCACACGCCTCAGACTGTTTGTGACACGGATACCCCTGTCTGGACCCGATTTTGTGACAGCTTGTCACAAACTGTTAATCCGCCGTTTCAGCGCCGCCCGCATCCTTGGTGATCTTGGCGGTCTGAACTTTCACGCCTTGGGCACTGGCAACGACGGTGACGTCGAGGGCATTCGAGTCGGTGTAGTAGAGGCTGAACTTGTTGACTGGGAAGTGGTCAGTGGCGCCGGTGCTGTCGAAGTGAGCGGAGCGGGTGCCGCCGGCGGCAATGGTGAAGTCGGCAGGAAGCGCCGCGTAGTAGTTCTCGATGACTCCAGTTGTGGGGTCAGCAAATGTGTAGTAGATCTCGACTCCAGACAGGGTGGCCCCGCTGCTGTTCGAGAGAGCGATCTCGAGATGGTCCGACACGGCTTTGCCGGTGCCGGGGTCGACGTTGTTCTCGACGAGGATGCTGACAATATGGAGACCGTCACCAATCGCATTGTTGCTAATCGGATTGGCGGTGACGGGGAGGACGGCGCTCGAACCCGCGGCAGGGTTGTCACCGGGTGCAGCACTGGCCGGAGGGCTCGCGTTGGTCGAGCTGGATCCACTGCACGAAGCGAGCAGCAGGGCACCGGCGATGCTGACGGCAGCTATCGCGATGCGGTAGCGGTGGGTGTGTGTGGTGTTCATGAGGTAGCTCCTTCTTGCATTGTGGGTTGAGTCCGAACCGCTCGGCGCTGGAGAGCGATGAGCGCGGCAGGGGCAGCGAAGACCCAGGCGAGGTCGGTCCAGACCTTGGTCATCAGGCCACCGAGACCAAGAGGGCGGTAACGCTCTTTGACGTCGGCCATGGCGAACACGAAGCGTTGGTAGTGCTGGGAGAACGAGATCCACTCGATGCGGGTGCGGAGTGTTTCGTAAACGTTGAAGTGGTTGAGAATCGTGGTTTCGTCAGCGCGATTCATTCCGAGGGCTTTGAACAGACCGCCGGGAATTTGGTTGTCTGCATCGAGGGTGTCGCCAATCTGCGGCGTTACTAGTACGAAGAGAACGAGTACACAAAGTGCCGCGATCAGACCATTCACGGCGTGGCGGGAGCGGACAGAACAGAACACCCCGAGCGCGTAGAACCCGGTCATGTAGACGATGGAGACGAGGTAGGCGAGAGCAAGTTGGAGTAGTTCGCTAGGCGCGACCCAGTCATTGCCGATCACCCCGATGCAGATGACACCAGTAATGGCGGTGATGGCGACGATGGTGGCGAGTAGAGCCGCGGCACCGAGTAGGCCGCCGGTTGCTTGTTCGCCGGCCGTGACGGGTCGGGAACGCAGTAGCGGGAGTGTTCGGTTCGTTCGCTCGCGTTGCACGGTGAGATAGCCGAGAGAAACGGCGATGACGGCTCCGATGATCTGGAGGTATTCGAACGCACCGCGTAACAGCGACATCGGTGCGAGATTCGACGGCGCGATCCGGTCGAGCCCGCTGGCGCTGGCGGCGTCTTTGTAGGCGCGGTAGTCGGCGACTTGAGAGCGGTGCGCGACCGAGGCGACATAGACGGAGGCGATAGTGGCGACGGCGAGGATGCCGAGCAGGGTGAGCAGGATGCGGGAGCGGACCGCCGCGCGGTACTCGTGGGCGGCGAGGGTGCGGATTCGGGAGATCGAGGTCGAGTTCATTCGGGATTGCTCCGTGAGTAGTCGTGACGGGTGATCAAGTTCCACGTGAGAGCGGCGAGCAGTGCGAACGCGACGACGATCGGTGCGATTCTCAGCCAGGTGTCCGCAGCCGGTTCGGGTGTTGCCGTGGCAAGGATGCGTCCGGCGGCTTCCTTGAACTGCTCGGCTATCGAGTACGGCCGGACGTGGGAGGTGATCCGGAACAGGGTCTGGTTGATTGGGACGGGGTCGACGATCGGGTTCAGCGATTGGGAGGGCCGCAGCCCGGAGGTGAACTGCGGGAGCGCAAAGGTGACGGTCAGCCACACGCCGATCGCAGCGAGCAGACCGAGTGATCGCCGGCGCAGCAGCAGCAAGGCCACGGCGCCGATCACAGCGAACAACATCAGATACAGCCAAGCGAACAGGTAGAACCCGGCAAGGCGGACGAGGTCGCCGCCCGTGGGGAACCGGTCGACGACTGTCAACGCAGCGACGCTGACGAGGTAGCTGACAGCGACCCCGGCACCGAGAATTGTGCCAGTGGCGGCAAGTTTGCCGAACGTGTAGTCGCGACGGCGAATCGGTCGGCTGAACACGAGACGTCCGATGCCGTTGGTGGCATCGCTGGCGATCGCGAGATGTCCGACGACGAT
>JAPOKO010000015.1 GCA_029977615.1 bacterium | reverse complement strand
AGAAGCCGTCGCCCTATACGCTGGCTGTATGGCTACTGCAAAAAAGACTGCAAAAAAGACAGTAAAGAAGGCTGCGAAAAAGGCTGTTAAAAAGACATCACCGAAGGCGACGAAGAAGTCTTCGGCGCCAGCAAAATCAACTGCGCCACTTGGGCCGTATACGCCAGTGGTTCGTGCAGGAGACTGGGTCATTGTTTCGGGTCAGCTTGGTGTTATTGATGGCAAAATCGTTTCAGGTGGTGTTGCGAAGCAAACGGCACAAGCAGTCGTCAACCTGAAGGCTCAATTGGCATCTGCGGGTTGCAGCATTCACGACGTCAAGAAAACATTGTGCTTCCTCACCGACATGGACACGTTCGGCACCTTTAATACGGCATACGTTGCAGGGTTTGACGGCAGCCGACCAGCGAGAAGCACTATTGGCGTTGCATCGCTCCCATTTGGTGGCGCAGTGGAGATCGAAGCCTGGGCGTTCAAGCCACTACGGTAATTGTCATGCCTGGAGCCGTACTTCTCGTTCTTGCACTTATTGGTTTCCCCGTAGTGGTTGGCCTGTCCACAGCAGGACTTGCTGCACTCATTGGTTTCTTCCTGCAGAGGGATGCCGATAAGCGCCACGAGGGTAGTGAACTCATTGACGTCAACATCTGATCTTCTCATTCGTAATGCGGCATTAGTCGCAACTGTTGACAAACAACGCAGAGAGATTTCTGGTGGATGGGTAGCCATCACCAATGGACTTATTTCTGGAGTTGGAACTGCAGGTAGCGAGCCAACTGCAACTCAAACCATTGATGCAACAGATTGTTTAGTGACACCAGGTTTGGTGAATACGCACCATCACTTGTATCAAAACCTCACACGCGCATTTCCTCCAATGACCAATGCTGCGTTGTTTGGTTGGTTGAAAACGCTGTATCCATTGTGGAGCACTTTGAACGAAGAGTCTGCACATGTTTCGGCATGGGTGGGGCTTGCCGAATTGGCATTGTCGGGTTGTACAACTTCAACTGATCATCTTTATGTCCATCCTGCAGGTGCAGGAGATTTGTTGAGTGCAGAAATTTCTGCCGCGCAAGACATTGGAATGCGATTTCATCCAACGCGTGGGTCAATGTCGCTGTCTGAAAAAGATGGCGGATTGCCACCTGACAACGTTGTGCAAGATCATGATGTGATTTTGGCGGAGTCACAGCGCATGGTGGAATTGCACCACGATCGCAGCCACGGAGCAATGGTACGGATTGCGCTCGCCCCATGTTCGCCTTTTAGTGTGACGAAAAAATTGATGATTGAATCGGCAGAACTAGCAGCAAAGTTGGACGTGCGTCTGCACACACACTTTGCTGAAAACTCTGAAGACGATGATTTTTCACTTGCCACATTTGGTTGTCGGCCAACACAGTATTTGGAAGAGGTTGGTTGGCTCAGCAGTCGCACTTGGGTGGCTCATTGCGTGATGCCAAATCATGACGAGATTCAGAAACTCGGTGCTGCAGGTATTGGTGCAGCACACTGCCCGAGTAGCAATCTCATTTTGTCCTCTGGTATTTCACCCGTAGTGCAACTGCGAGAAGCAGGCGTACATGTTGGCCTAGGCGTGGATGGTTCGTCATCTGCCGACTCCGCATCACTGTGGCTTGAAGCGCGACAAGCTATGTTGCTCGCAAAATTGCACAGCGGTGCCGCTGCAGGAACTGCGCGTATGGCGCTGGAAATTGCCACTCGCGGAGGCGCTGGATGCCTTGGTCGCATTGGCGAAATTGGCGAAATTTCGGTTGGCGCTGTGGGCGATATTGCCGTGTGGTCGTTAACTGGACCAGCGTTTGCAGGGGCAATTGCAGACCCTATTGAGGCCTGGTTGCGCTGTGGCCCAATTGGTGCGAAGCACACCATTGTGAATGGCAAGTCAGTTGTTGAAAATGGACAACTCGTGAGCAACAAAGTTGACGCAATGTTGCGACAACATCGTGTGCTTGCACACGAGATGCAATCACATCTCGGCTAGACACGACATGTTCCAACATGCAATCGTCACCCTTGTTGCGGTGTTTCTGGCAGAACTTCCTGACAAAACGATGTTTGCAACACTGTTGCTTTCGACGCATTTTCGCCGCAAAATCCCGGTGTGGATTGGTGTAACTACTGCCTATGCAATTCACGTTGTTATTGCAGTAATTTTTGGCTCCGCACTATCACGCCTGCCCGAGCGCCCTATTCAATTACTAGTAGGAGCCTTGTTCATTGTTGGTGGTGTACTGACATGGCGTGCTGGAAAAGATGATGACGAAGAGTCAACAGATAATTGGTCAACCACGATGTCGAACTCACGTGTTGCATGGACTTCCGCATCCGTCATTTTGGTTGCCGAGTTTGGTGATCTGACGCAACTTGCAACAGCTGGTTTTGCCGCACGATTTAATGATCCATTTGCGGTTGCGTGCGGTGCGGTGATTGCGCTTTCGTCTGTGTCTGGTCTTGCCGTGCTTACAGGTTCGTGGCTAACAACAAAAGTTCCGCTTCGCGTTATTCAACGAACTGCAGCTCTGCTGTTTTTTGTTATTGGTGCAACAACGCTCGTCACAGCGTTGGTTTAGTTATTGCCTGCTGACCACTTCGACTGTCCGAAGCGGTAGCCAACACTGCGCACAGTTTGGATTAGGTTGGCGTGTTCTTCGCCGAGTTTTGCCCGTAAACGACGTATGTGCACGTCGACTGTGCGTGCACCACCAAAGTATTCGTATCCCCAAACACGAGACAACAAGGTTTCACGTGAGAATACTTTGCCGGGGTTTTGTGCCAAAAACTTCAACAGTTCATATTCCATGAACGTGAGGTCTAGTGCGTGACCACCAAATGATGCTTGATAGGTTTCAACATTCAAAATCAGTCCGCTGTATTCAATAAGTGACTCGCGGTTGCCTTTGATTTCAAACCAGAACAAATGGCGCAGCCGGGCTTCAAGCTCGCGAGGGTGAAACGGCGCGAGGCAGAAGTCGTCGTACAGATCGTCACGCAAATCTAAATCTTGCAATTGGCTGCCGTTGACAAGCACCAAAATTCGTTCGACGGGAACATCGCGCTTACGCAGAGAACGACAAAGCGACCAGCCACCCTCAGGATCCTCGTCGCACATGATGATGGCTCCAGACCAGCCCTCGGCAGGTTCGCTTTTTGCCGCATCGTCTGCAGATGCGACGGCTTTCCAACGAAACCCAGCCAAATCAAGCGTGCGTGCAAGATCAATAGGTGCAGGCGATGGAAACACTGCGAGCAATTGGGAGAGACGGTCGCTAGTCATGATGGCAATTAAATGGACTTGAGATAGCGGCCGAGTTCGTATTCGCTGATGTGGGTTTTGTACGAGCGCCACTCTGCACGCTTGTTACGCAAGAACCATTCGAAAATGTGGTCACCTAAAGCATCTGCAACAAGGGTTGACTTCTCCATTACACGCAATGCATCGGACAGCGACTGCGGTAATTGTTGGATGCCCATTTTTTCAAGTGCAGCATCGTCCATTTCGAAGAGGTTTGCATCGGCTTCGGCTGGCAATTCGTAACCCTGTTCAATTCCGCGCATGCCAGCAGCCAAGATGACCGAGAAGGCCAGATACGGGTTACAAGCTGGGTCTGGTGAACGATATTCAATGCGAGTTGCAGAATCGCTTCCACGTTTTGGAATTGGAACGCGAATGAGACCACTGCGATTGTTGCGTGCCCACGAAATATGTACCGGTGCTTCAAATCCAGGAACAAGTCGTTTGTAAGAGTTGATGGTCTGGTTGGTGACCGCAGTGATCTCTGCTGCATGGTGCAACAGGCCGGCCATGAAACTCTTTGCAGTTGGCGACAAGTTGTAGGGGTCGTCTGCACTATGAAAGGCATTATTCTCACCTTCAAAGAGTGAAAGGTGTAAGTGCATTCCTGAACCCTGAATGGTTTCAAGCGGCTTCGGCATAAACGTTGCATGCACATCGTGCAAGGCAGCAATTTCCTTCACCACAAAACGGAATGTCATCACGCTGTCAGCCATAGTGAGCGCATCGGTGTGTCGCAGATCAATTTCATGTTGGCTCGGTGCGTCTTCGTGGAAGCTGTATTCCACTGGAATACTCATGGTCTCGAGCGTGCGAATCGTTTCTTTGCGCAATGAACTAGCAATGTCGGTACTTGTTAAGTCGAAGAATCCTCCCTGATCAAGTAACACCGGCTTGTTCGTGCCGTCTGGTGGAGCGAAGTAGAAGTACTCGATATCTGGAGCAATGTAAAACGAGTAGCCCTTGTCGCGCGCCGCACTTAAGTTGCGACGCAATACTTGGCGCGGGTCGCCATCAAATGCAGTTCCATCAAGTTTTGCAATATCGCAGAACACGCGAGCTTCTGCGCCTTTCGCATCTGCCCATGGCAATACTTCAAACGTGTTGGCGTCGGGAATTGCGAGTACGTCGCTTTCCTGAACACGGCTGTAGCCGTCGATGGATGATCCATCAAAGCTCATGCCGTCATTGAGTGCATTTTCCATTTCAGCAGGGCTGATGGCAAATGACTTCAGGTTTCCGAGAACATCGGTAAACCACAGTCGTACCAACCGAATACCGCGCTCTTCAACGGTGCGCAGAACGTAGTCGCGTTGGTGTTCGTGCATGGTGGACATCTCTACAGTCTGCCTCCATAAATAAACAACGGCACCGAGGAACCGGATCCTCGGTGCCGTTGAGGCTTTATTTCTGCCTTATGGGCGAGCTACTTCTTTTTCTTTTTGGTTGCAACCTTGGTCTTTGCTGGGGCCTTCTTTTTGACGGCTTTCTTCGGAGCCTTGGTGCTTGCAGTTGGCACCTTTGCGGCTCCGCATACCGTTTCCATAATCAGGCGTGTCACCACGTATGGATCAACGTTTGCGTTTGGACGACGGTCTTCTGCGTAACCCTTGCCATCACGAGCAACTTGCCAAGGAATGCGCACGGATGCTCCACGGTTTGATACGCCGTAGCTGAACTTGTCCCAAGGAGCAGTTTCATGTTTGCCAGTGAGGCGGCTTTGAATGTCATCTCCGTAGTTGTTGACGTGTTCCATCACGCGTGATCCAAGTGCATCGCATGCTGCTTCAATTGCTGCATAACTTCCACGCATTGCCTTCGTTGAGAAGTTGGTGTGTGCACCTGCTCCGTTCCAGTCACCTTTTTGTGGCTTCGCTGCATACGAGATGACCACGTCGTGATCTTCTGCAATGCGGTCGAGCAACCATCGAGCAACCATCATGTGGTCACTTACGGTAAGTGCGTCTGCTGCACCAATTTGAAACTCCCACTGACCAGGCATTACTTCTGCATTTGTTCCTTCAATCATGAGACCAGCTTCGATGCATGCCCATGTGTGCTCCTCGATAATTTGGCGACCCATCACACGGCCGGCACCAACGCCGCAGTAATACGGACCTTGTGGTGCAGGTTCGCCGCCAGCCTCTGGGAATCCGTATGGACGACCATCAAGGCGCATCATGGTGTATTCCTGTTCGATGCCGTAGATCATTCCGTGTGCTGCATACTTCTTTGATACTTCTGCGCAAAGCGCACGAGTATTAGTTGGGTGTGGCTTCTCTGTCTGAGCAAGCATTACTTCACACAACACCAAAATGTTTTTGCCACCACGAATTGGATCTGGACAAGTAAACACTGGCTTTAACATGCAGTCTGATGCGTCACCAGTTGCTTGTTCGGTTGATGAACCATCAAAACCCCAAATTGGAGGAGTCTTTACGCTGTTCGCAAGAATCTTGGTCTTCGAACGCAGCATTGGAGTTGGCTTATGGCCGTCGATCCAGATGTATTCCGCTTGATATGGCATGTCATTTCCTTCCGGTTGAGAATTCGGGCCATAACCCCGAATTCGGGTACAGAGTTAGTCTCCAACATGGGGATTTCGCCCCCGTTGCCCAAATGTGAACGCTTTGTGAAGTTGTAGACCCCTAGCCTGAAGTTGTGGCGGTAGCGACTCAACACGTGCGGGTGGGATTAGCCCAGTTCAACCCCGTAGTTGGCGATATTGCGGGCAATTCACGCCAAATCCGAGAGATGTATGCCGCTGCGAACGAAGCAGGCTGCGACATCGTGGCCTTTCCAGAACTTTCGATCACCGGTTACCCGCCCGAAGACCTCGTGCTGAAATCTGGCTTCGTGGCTGAAAATCAGCAGGCGATGCGTGAGATCGTGGCTGAAACTCAGGGTTGCGTCGCAGTGTTTGGTTTTGTTGACGGAACATTGGGGTCACTTTCGAATTCGGCTGCCATTGCGTCGAATGGGACTTTGCACGGCACATACAACAAACAACTGCTACCGAACTACAGCGTGTTTGACGAAGAGCGCTATTTCATTCCCGGTTCATCGTTCTCACTGTTCACTATTTGCGGTGTGCCTGTTGGTGTCACGATTTGCGAAGATATCTGGCAAGCCGACGGACCAGTTCAGAAACAAGCTAAAGCCGGTGCAACGCTGAATATCAATATCAACGGTTCGCCTTATCACCGTGGGAAGTTTGACGAGCGTCAACACATGGTGAGTGACCGTGCACGAACAAATACATGCGCAATTGTGTATGTGAATCAAGTCTGTGGTCAGGATGAGTTGGTGTTTGATGGCGGAAGCATGGTGTTTGACCATCGTGGTGAATTATTGATGCGCGCTGAGCAGTTTGAGGAAAGTTTGTCGTTCATTGATATTGCAGTAAACAAATCGAGCGTTGCAAGCGACGTTTCAGTGATTGAGATTTCACAATCAACTCGTGCAAATGGTGCTTGGCGTGAAGGAGCAATTGCTTCAAACTCGTCAGACATGGAACAAGTTTTTGGTGCGCTTGTTCTGGGCACTCGCGACTATGTGCGCAAGAACGGATTCACCGATGTAGTCATTGGTCTATCGGGCGGAATCGACTCCGCCATTGTTGCCGCTATTGCAGTTGAAGCACTTGGTTCACAACACGTACATGGTGTTTCAATGCCTTCCCGTTATTCCAGCGAAGGCTCTCGAACCGATGCAGCGCTGTTGGCAAGCAACCTCGGAATAGATATGCAAACCATTTCGATTGAGCCAGCGTTTGCTGCGTACCTCGACATGACTGCAGAAAGTTTCGCAGGTAGGGCAGCTGATCTCACCGAAGAGAACTTGCAGAGTCGTGTGCGTGGAACCACTTTGATGGCACTGTCAAACAAGTTTGGCTGGATGGTTTTGACAACGGGGAATAAGAGCGAACTCGCAGTTGGTTACTTCACGCTGTATGGGGACTCGGTCGGTGGTTATGCAGTTATTAAAGACTTGTTGAAGACCACGGTGTATGAGCTATGCCGCTTTGTCAATATGCGCGCAGGGCGCGAAGTGATTCCCGAGGCAGTGATTACCAAGCCACCTTCTGCCGAATTGAGACCAGATCAACGTGATGACCAATCGTTGCCGCCTTATGAAGTATTGGATCCAATTTTGGAACTGTATGTCGAGCAAGATCGCACTGCAGCTGAAATCATCGCGCTCGGGTTTGACGAGGCACTTGTTCGACGCATTTCACGATTGGTTGATGTGAACGAGTACAAACGCCGTCAGGGTCCTCCAGGGGTTCGCGTTTCGTTGAAAGCTTTCGGTAAAGACAGGCGCCTGCCAATTACGAATGCGTATCGCGGTTAATTTGTTGCCATTACGCGTTGATAACGCGTAATGGTGATCGCACCAAGTAGACCGAAGAACGCACCCATTAAAGCTGGGCCACGTACGCCAAATGATTCAAACAAATTGGTGGCAACAATGGCCATCACCGCACGCCCAAGCGTTCCAGCGCCAAGTACCCAACCAAGCCCTGTTCCTGGGCTGTTTGGAACAAGTTTTGTGGCTAACGGCAACAGGCTGACCACCGAGAATTCGAAACCGAGGAAATAAACAAATACGCCAATCAGTCCAACGATCAAGTTCTGAGAACCAAGAACGAGAAAGATGCCGCCAGGGATAACAAGTAGTGCTCCGAATGCAATGCTTCGTTCTTTGCCCCACTTGTCGGTTTGACGCGAACTACTTACCGAAGCAGCAAGTTCAACAAGTCCAAGAGAAAAACCTGTGACTGCAAGCCGAGCTGCACCAAATTGAAATTCATCTTCAAGCCAAGCACCGAACGTTACAAACAAATTTTGTGCACTGCACATAATGAAAAACATGGTGGCAACTACCAACCACGAGTTGCCAGTGACTCGTTGCGGTGTAGTGCTACGACTCTCGTGAACCTCACGGACTTCATTGGTAACACGATTGAAAATAACAACGGTTGAAACCACCAGACACAAGACGGCAAATGAAAAACCAATACGCCAGTTAGTTGCAGCAGTGATCAAACCCATCACCGAAACTCCAACAAGCAATCCAAGTGCCCATGCGGTTTCAGTGAGCCCAACAATTTTTCCGCGCTGGTTGTAGGGAACGTGGTCTGCAATCCATGCACCAAGTCCTAGGTCGAAACTTTGTTTTGTCAGTGCAAGAACGGTTACTCCAACGGCAAACATCAGTGGCGAACTAGACACTGCTGCAATGGTGCAACCAATTGCTGATCCAGCGAGACCGAGCACCATGCTGTTGCGATGCGTCAGACGATCGACTATGCGTCCAGCAAGTGGTGAGGCAAAGCCGGAAAGTTCGCTTACAAAAATGGCAAAACCAAGCGTGGAAAGAGAAACATCAAATCCTCGCGCGATCGTTGCTAGAAACAACGGGGCAAATCGATACGCGGCGTTGGCTACAAGCCTTGCAATGGTGACCGCAGTGATGTTGCGGCGAATTTCTTTATCAAAAGAATCATCAAGAAGTCGATTGAGCATGGTTACAGCGATTCTGTGGTGAGGTCATCGTCGACGAGTGTGACGAGATCTCCAACGCTAATGCGATTATCGCGATGCACATGGAACCAACTGCCGCCAAGGTTTGGCAAACGGGGATTGCTCGCGCCAAGTACATGACGCAATGTGCGAATGACTCCACTATGACTAATGATGAGTGCTGTTCCACCTTCACATCGTTGACCAATATCAATGAATGCATCGGTGAGGCGCTCAACAATCGCTTCGTCAGATTCAAACCCTTCCGGTTTAGTTCGTGATGCTAAAAACCCCGGCCATCGTTCTTCAATTTGCGTGCGAGTCAAACCTTCCCACGGGCCAACATGTGTTTCCTGAAGTCGCTCGTCGGTTTCTACAGGACCAACTCCTTGCGCTTCAGAAATGATGTGCGCAGTTCGTAGCGCACGTAACAATGTGCTGGAAGCGATGTAGTCAAAAGTTCCTAAACGTTGTGCGGCCTGATGTGCTTGTGCAATGCCAAGATCACTGAGTTCGATGTCGGCGCGACCTTGCCAACGCTCTTCGATATTCCATAACGATTGTCCATGTCGTACGACAAGCAGACTTGCAATTACGCCGTTGGTAGACACGCCAAGGCAGGGTAGTGGCAAAGGTACGATGAGTTTGTGGCTCAACTGCGATTGTTCGCCTCCGCTCGCGAGGCGGCTGGTTGTTCGCGAGATGTCGTACCCGGCAACACGGTTTCAGAGGTCATTTCTGAGGCAGTGGCTAGGTTCGGTCCCGATTTTGAGCGTGTTCTTGGAACGTGTCGTATTTGGGTAAACGGTGAGGTCGCCGATTCGGACGCACCGGTCAACGACAATGATGAGGTGGCAATTCTTCCTCCTGTCTCCGGTGGTGATCAATGAGTGATTTCTCCAATCTTGACCTCGCAGGTATCCGTGCTGCACGAACCGCGCTTCAGGCACAAGAAGACGCCGTGTCATTTGTGCGCCGAATGGCTCAGGGTCGACTAGATATTGCGCGCGATGAGCAGCGTCGTCGTGCAGAAAATCTTCCAACAAGCAACACTGCAACTGACTTAGCTGGAGTGTTTGGTCAAGAACACGGTGGTGGTTCTGCGCGACCACCACGCGAAACAAATATTGCTACAGATCATCCTCTGGTAATGGAACTTGAACAATTGTGCGAACGTGTTGGCTTTGGATCAATACGCACACTCGACATTGAAGGTTTACAGCGCGCAATTGATGAACTCAGCGCATTTGAAAATGCTCGTTCTGGCGAGCGTCGGTCATTATTCAACCAAATTGATGCACTCACTGCCGAATTGGTGAAGCGATACAAAGATGGCGGCGCAAACATAGACGCACTGTTGAACGACGACAACTGATTATGGCCGTTGACAAGCGTCTGGCCGATGTTGGCAACTTCATTCGCCAACAGCGTGAACTTGCACAGCAGTCCATTCGAGATTTAGCAAAAGTTGCGGGAGTCTCTAATCCGTATTTGTCGCAGATTGAGCGTGGCTTGCGCAAGCCGTCGGCTGAAATTTTGCAGCAACTTGCGCGAGCAATGCAGATCTCTGCTGAAACGCTGTATGAGCGGGCAGGCATTCTTGATCCGAGCGAGGAACCCCGCTCTGGGGTGGTTGATGCGGTGTCGTCAGACCCCCATTTGACAACAGAACAAAAGCAAACGCTGCTGTCGGTCTACCGCAGTTTTATTGGGGAAAGCACCGGTTAGACGCCTAGCTGAACTAGGCGAATTAAGTAACACTGCAGATAGGTTAATTATGTAATGCAACGCGTAGCCATTCTCTCTATGCATACCTCGCCTCTGGCACAGCCAGGTGTTGGCGATGGTGGTGGCATGAATGTGTATGTGCGCGAATTGGTCTCATCACTTGCAAGTAGTGGAGTTGAGTGCACGACATATACGCGTAAGTGGAATGACAATCTTCCAGAAGTGATTGAAGTTGAACCAAACCACCGCGTAGTGCATGTGCAAGCTGGTGAAGTTGATTTGCCAAAAGAAGAGTTGCTTGGCGCTGTCGATGAGTTCACTGACGGCGTTGCTTGGCATTTGCAACATCGCGGAAGTGCAGACATCGTGCACGCAAATTATTGGCTCTCCGGCCTTGCTGGTCACCGCCTAAAGCACGAACTGGATTTGCCACTCGTCACCACATTCCATACTTTTGCCCGAGTGAAAAGTCTGGGAGGCGATGTGGAGTCGCCTATCCGCGATAAATCAGAACTTGAAATCATCGGTTGTGCAGACGCCATCATGGTCAGTTGCACGGAAGAACAATCACAGTTTCAGTCGTTGTACGGAAGTGCACCTGGATCAATTGAAGTTGTTGCACCAGGTGTAGAGCGCGCATTCTTTTCACCCGGTGATCGCCGCGGTGCTCGCCATGCACTTGGGCTTGGATCAGGCCCAATTCTGCTGTTCGTAGGTCGCATTCAGCCCTTGAAAGGGCTTGATGTCGCAGTGCGCACGCTTGCCGAAATTGGTCGTAGCGATGCGCAACTCATTGTTGTGGGCGGTGCGAGTGGAATGGAAGGTGCAACCGAGCTCGCGCGAGTTGAAGCCCTCATACAGGAACTTGGGCTCGTCGGTCGTGTGAAGTTCTACGAACCACAGCCGCATCACTTGTTGTCAACGTTTTATCGCGCTGCAGATGTGGTGTTGGTTCCTTCACGAAGTGAAAGTTTTGGCCTTGTTGCTCTTGAAGCAGCTGCGTGTGGAATTCCTGTAGTTGCAACGGCGGTTGGCGGATTACTGAACTTGATCGAAGATGGCAAGACTGGGTTCCTTGTTCCAGGACGCGATGTTTCTGGTTTTGCTCGCTTTACACGCCGATTACTTGACGACTCTTTGCTTGCAATTTCGATGGGAACTGCTGCTGCACATCGCGCGCAGGCATATTCGTGGAAGTCTGCAGCGTTGAAAGCCCGCAGTGTGTACACCGAGTTGCTTGAGCGCGACTTGGTTGCGTGTTCCTAGTGTCCGATCTGTTTGACGACGCCGCTCTTGCCCGTACAGAGCGACAAATTGATGAATGGCTATCGCGTGAAAAAGCGCAAAATGAACTGATTCTTGCGGTTGATCGTTCAACTGACCAAGAAATTCGTTGGTACGTGCGTATGGCGGGTGAAGAAAAGGAGTTCACCACGGTGTGGCTGACTTTGGGTCAGCGGACCCTTCGATTCGAAACCTATGTCATGCCTGCGCCGGAAGAAAATGCACAGGCGTTGTACGAAGCATTGCTTCGTCGAAACGAGAAGCTCGTTGGGGCTCACTTTTCAATTGGCCAAGAAGACGCGGTGTTCCTTCGCGGGGAGATTCCACTTGCGGCTCTGAATGAAAAGGAACTCGACCGAGCAATTGGCACGTTGTATTCGACGGTAGAGCAAAGTTTTGGTTCGCTCATCCGTATCGGATTTGCCAGCCGCTTTACCGACTAGCCGCACACATTGAGACGCGTTCGGGTTATTGGCGATCGGAGAAGTTGTCCAATAACTCGAACCACATAAGTCGCTAACCTGACCACATGAAAAAGGAGCCAATCACGTTTGTTGGTGGTGGCAACATGGGCAGTGCAATTATTGAGGGCTTGTTGCGCGCTGGTTGGAAGACCACCGATATTTCCGTCGTTGAGCTTTCGGCCGATCGCCGAAGCACTTTGCAAAATTTGTTCCCTGGAATCAAAACCGCTGACGTCATTGGACCATGTTCTGCAGCAGTAATTGCGGTGAAACCTAATGGTGCTGTCGAAACATGCGCGGCGCTGAGCAAGGCTGGCGCAACACGAGTGCTCTCTATCGCTGCAGGAGTTAGCGCGTCTGCATTGCAGAGTGCGTCGGGCTCGCACACTTCCGTGGTGCGTGCAATGCCAAACACACCTGCACTCATTGGTGAAGGTATGGCTGGCATTTGCGCAACAGAATCCACATCTGAAGAAGTGTTGCAATGGGCCGAGTCAATACTTGGTGCAGTTGGAAAAGTTGTTCGCGTTCCTGAAAGCCTCATCGATGCAGTCACCGCAATTTCAGGTTCTGGGCCTGCATATATTTTCCTGGTTGCCGAAGCACTCACCAGTGCAGCAATTGAGCAAGGTCTATCGGCCGAAGTTGCCAACACTCTGGTTCGCCAGCTGTTCGTTGGATCAGCACAATTACTCAGCCAGTCACCTGAAAGTCCAGAAAAATTGCGCGCAAATGTCACTTCGCCAAATGGAGTGACGGCCGCCGCAATTGCCACGCTTGAAGCCGCCGGCCTGCGCGACGCCATTTCACAAACGGTGAAATCGGCAGTGCAACGCAGCCGTGAGATGGGCAAGTAGTCGCTAGGGTATGCCCTAGGTCACGAACTCCGGACGGGGTTACCCCCCAACCGGGAGTCGCGCTCGAAAGAGTGCGCCGTTTGGACCGGTGCCGTCGGGGGGTTGGCACCGGTCCATTCGTTTTTCTTGAACACACCATGACACATCGCTTCAATCACATTTCGTTCCTCACTGATTATGGAACTCGAGATGAATTCGTTGGAATTGTGAAGTGTGTTATCGCAGATATCGCTCCTCACGTGCAGGTCATTGACATCACACACGACATTCCTGCTTTTGATGTACGTGCAGGATCACTTTCGTTAGCAAGAGCAGTTTCCTATGTTCCAAAAGGTGTGATCTTGGCTGTTGTTGACCCTGGTGTTGGTACTTCACGGCGCGCCATTGCTGTCAGCGTTTCCGGTGGGGATGGTGTGTTTGTTGGCCCAGATAATGGCCTTTTGGCAACAGGCGTCGCACTGGCAGGTGGAGCCGAATTTGCTGTGGAACTGACAAACACGAAGTATCACTTGCCGTCACCGGGAACAACATTTGCTGGTCGAGATATTTTTGGATCGGTTGCCGCACACATTTGTAACGGTGTTGAATTGCGCGAACTAGGAAATGAGATTGATACCGCTTCAATTCTTCCCGGCATCATTCCAATCACCCGTGAAGAAAATGGACAACTTGTTGGTGAAGTGACGTGGGTAGATCATTATGGGAATTGCCAACTCAATATCGGACCAGAAGAAATTGCTCAGTGGGGTTCGCCCGTGAGAGTGGCAATTGGAAATCCTGATTCGCCAAATCACATTGTTCGCTCTGTTTCGATTGTGAATAACTTCTCCGAAATTGGGGGAGGTCTTGGACTTGTCATCGATAGTTTCGGCATGTTGGCGTTGTGCACGGATCGTGGTTCTGCTGCGGTGGAGTTGGACCTGGGGCCAACAAACATGGTGACCATTAGTCAGGACCCAAATGCTGGTGGCGGTGTAAGCACGACAGTGCGTCTGGGTTCCAAGCCCAACTGAGCATGCAATGAGGCGTAAAGTCGTGGCATGCGCCCAGCGACCACTTTGGCAATTGCACTGCTACTTATTTCAATTTTTGCTGCCGGAATCCTGTCACTCAGGTAATGGGTTATAGCGGTTTATCGAGGCGCGCATGAATCTTGCCGAAATTATCGAGCAACATCCTGCTGACAATATTGCGCTTATCAGTCGGGGACGCCCAACTACCTATGGGGAACTGCGTCGACAGGTTGCAAGTCTGCGCGGAGTACTTGCCGAAAATGGAGTCGAGCGCGGTGATCGTGTCGCAATATTGTGCGGCAACAGTCGATATTTCGTTCTTGCATATTTAGCAACTCTTGGTGTTGGTGGAATTGCAGTTCCACTTAATGTCATTAGTCCTGCATCTGAAATTCAACGTGAATTGGACACAGTTCAACCCCGCATTGTGTTTGTTGAGCCCGCAGCTATGACTGCTTGGAGCAGCGTCGATCGCTCGTCGCTGACAGAACTTCGCGCAGTAATTGCTACAGAAGGCCACGGCATTGCAGGAGCATTAACGCTGACCGAGTCGCTAATGCATGCACCTGTGCCAATTTTGAATATGTCACCGAGCGAATTAGCAGCTTTCATTTTTACAAGTGGAACAGCAGGTTCACCTAAAGCAGCAATGCTTACTCATAACAACTTGCACTCCAACCTTGTGCAGATTTCGAAGGAAAATGTTTTGCGCAGTAGCGACGTGGTGTATGGAGTATTGCCACTTTTCCATATCTTCGGTCTCAACGTGGTGCTTGGATACACCCTGTTTGCGGGTGCATGCGTGGTGCTCGTTCAGCGATTTGATCCATCAACTGCACTAGAAACTTTTGTAGAGCGTGGAGTAACCGTGGTGCCAGGAGCGCCTCAAGTGTGGTCTGCACTTGCGCAAATGCCGGAAGATGAATGCAAGGTGCTTTCGCAGTTGCGCGTGGCATTGACTGGCGCAGCAAAAATGCCCGAACTGGTGACGAACCAACTGAAAGATCGATTTGGTCTTGTTGTTCACGAGGGGTACGGGCTTACCGAATCCTCGCCAGTGGTAACCACCTCTATCAATAGCAGTCACAAAGTTGGATCAATTGGTAAACCATTGCAGGAAGTTGCCATTCGTTTGGTAGATGAACAAGGTGACGATGCCGAAGAGGGAGATTCAGGCGAAATTTGGGTGCGCGGAGAAAATGTCTTCGCTGGGTATTACAACGATCAAGAAGCCACGGACCGTGTTCTAACCGAAGACGGATGGCTAAGAACTGGCGATATTGCGGTGAGAGATACTGATGGCGATTTGTTTCTTGTCGATCGCTTGAAAGACCTCATCATCGTGAGTGGATTTAATGTGTATCCGGCAGAAGTTGAACAAGTGTTGCTGGCACATTCAGCAATTGATCAAGCAGCAGTTGTTGGTGTTTCGCATCCACATACCGGTGAAGCGGTGCGGGCATTCGTGGTGTTGCACAAAGGTGTGCATCTTGACGAAGAATCAATTATTGAACATTGTCAAAAACAATTAGCTCGTTATAAGTGTCCGTCAAAAGTATTGATTGTGCAGTCACTGCCAACTGGCAGCACTGGCAAGGTATTGCGACGCTCGTTGCGATGATTTAGCGCGTGTTGAATTGCTGGCAACAAGAAAGCCAAAGAACAGAATTGACACTCCAACCAACAGCGTGATTGCAAACGCTCGGTCTTCACCAAATCGTCCTGCCAGTGTTCCGCTTGCCGAGAGCACCAACGTTCCCGTTGCAATCAACACGTTTCCTAATGCCAAACGTCCAGCCGAAAACACCGAACGTTTTGCGCCTGTTGAAAGTGCAGGGTTCTTCTTACGAAGTACGCGCCAGGCAGACCACAGTGCGCCAAAAATAATGATGAGAGCCGGAACTCCCGATCCAATTGCAGCAAGAGCTCGCGGAGCAACTCCAAATACTTCCTTACCTGTTGGGAATTGATCGGCGACTACCTCTGCTTTGGATTGCGCAACGAGAACGATTCCAGTTGCAAAGCCGGATAACCAAATAAGAACTTGTCGAACACGATTTCCAAGTTGTTGTCCACCGAGCAGGTACACAGTGCCAAGCGCAAGCCACGACACATTGAGAACTGCACCAGCAAGAAAGAACATTCTGAAGACAAAGAGGTTCCATCCCGTACTTTCTGCCCACCACAGGCAAGCAGAACCCAGTGCGAATAACCCCATGGCAATTGTCCATGCCAACTCGTGTGGTTGGCGGCGCTTGATCCACCGGTCGGCAGTGCTCAGTGTGAAAGCGGTCGCTATGAGGGTGGCGGTTCCTGCAAGGGCGCCATTCAGCCCTCCCATGCCAAGAACAGCAGTTGTGCTCATTACCGAAGACTAGTTGGACTTCGTGAATTCATGCACGAACGCCTACATTTGAGGCGTGGCCGACCTTGCCCAAACCTCATCCCCCGCGCGTCGCAGAATTCCAGATGCTGCAGTTGCGCGCCTCCCCGTATACCTCCAGATTTTGAACACGCTGATTGCAGACGGAACTGCTCAACTCTCGAGTGATCAACTTGCGTCACTTGCCGGGGTGAACGCGGCAAAGGTGCGCAAAGACTTGTCGTACTTAGGAAGTTATGGCACCCGTGGGGTTGGCTACGACGTTGCTTACCTGGTGTATCAAATTAAGCGAGAGCTCGGACAGCACCACGAATGGAAAGTTGTGGTGGTCGGTGCCGGCAATCTTGGAAACGCGTTAGCCAATTACAACGGATTTTCTACCCGCGGTTTTCCAGTCGCTGGAGTTGTAGACATTGACTCATCAAAGGTTGGCAAAAAAGTTGCTGGCGTGTTGGTGCGACATGTGGACGACTTGCCAACCATCGTGCGTGAAGAGTCAGTCAGCATCGGTGTAATTTCCACGCCGCCTGCTTCGGCTCAGCATGCAGCGGACTTATTGGTTAATGCAGGAATCCGCTCAATTTTGAACTTCGCCTCCGTGATCTTGAATGTTCCAGAAAACATTTCGGTGCGAAGTGTGGACTTGGGTGTTGAGTTGCAGATTCTTGGCTACTACGAACAACTCAGCCGCGAAGATAAGCCAGCAACAAAGACAAAACGCGAAGTAGCCGCAATATGTCAATAGTTGTTCTTGGCATTAACCACAAATCCGCGCCTCTTGATGTGATTGAACGTGTGAGCATCTCTGATGATGTGCTTGCGAAGTCGCTACATGGTTTGGTGTCTCGCGATCATGTTCGCGAAACAGTGGTGCTTTCGACATGTAATCGCACCGAGGTGTATGTAATTGCTGAAAAGTTTCATGGAGCTTTTGCAGATGTCCGAGACTTCTTTTGTGAGCTATCTGGTTTGTCTGTTGAAGAACTTCAGCCACATTTTTACAGTCAGCATGATGATGCGGCAGTAAGTCATTTGTTTGAAGTTGCGTCTGGTCTCGATTCTGCAGTGCTTGGTGAAACTGAAATTCTTGGCCAAGTTCGCGACGCATGGGACAAAGCGCGCACAGAAACCACTGCACGAACTTCGCTGAATATGCTGTTTCGTCACGCACTTGAAGTAGGTAAGCGTGCGCGAACAGAAACGTCAATCAGCCGCTCCACGGCGTCAGTTTCTCATGCTGCTGTTGAGATGGCGACAGACATTTTGGGAACGATGTCAGGTCGCCGTGTTTTGGTAATCGGTGCCGGAGACATGGGCGCTGGTATTGCACGTGCGCTCGGAAGCGCAGGCTCACAAAGCGTTACGGTCATGAACCGAAGTCGCGAACGCGCGCAGCAACTCGCAGATTCTGTTGGTGCAGTAGTTAGTCATATTGACGAACTGCATGACGCAATTGGCAATGCGGATGTTGTGCTTACGTGCACGGGAGCGGGTGAAGCAATTATTTCAGTTGAAGATGTTCGGCTTGCACGAGAGCGCTCAAACGGATCTCCATTATTGATTGTTGACATTGCAGTTCCGCGCGACGTTCAACACGAGGTCGGCGATTTGCCAGGAGTCACGCTGCGTGACTTGCATGACCTTCGCGACTGGGCACAGACTGGAATAGATGCGCGTCAGCAAGAAGCTGAAGAAGTTCGGCGAATCGTGGGAGAAGAAGTGGAACGTTTCGGGCAAGAGGTGAAGGCGCGCCAAGCTGCGCCACTCGTTGCCGAGTTACACGAGCGAGCAGAAACCATAAGGCGAACTGAGGTTGAGCGATTCTCTTCAAAGCTTTCTGGTCTGAGCGCTGAACAACGCGATGCAGTTGAAGCTCTGAGTAAGGCAGTTGTTGCCAAGTTATTGCACAGCCCTTCGCTGCAACTCAAGCACAGCGCCGGCACCCCGCAGGGGGAACGAATAGCCGCAGCGCTTCGCGATTTATTCGACATCGAATGATCCGACTCGCCACGCGTTCTAGCGCACAGGCGCGAACACAGGCAGAAGTGGTCGCACAGTCAATTTCCTCAGCAACAGGAATGCCTGTTGAGTTGGTGTTTGTGGAAACCCTTGGCGATCAGAACAAAGATCAGCCGCTGCATCAAATGGGTGGTCAAGGAATTTTTGTCAAAGAAGTACAGCAAGCTGTGCTTCGGGGTGATGCGGACATTGCAGTTCATTCGGCGAAAGATCTTCCATCGCAACACGCAGAAGGTTTAGTCGTTGGTGCATGGTGTGAACGTCGAGATGCACGCGACGCCTTGGTGGGGAAGTCGTTGAATGAACTTGAACTCGGCGCAACAGTGGCCACCGGCTCAGTGCGACGCAGAGCGCAATTGCTTACTGTTCGCCCTGACCTGAAGTTTGTGGAGTTGCGCGGAAACATTCACACTCGTCTTGAAAAGATTCCAAACAATGGATCCATCGTGATGGCTATCGCAGCTATGCAAGTGCTCGGAATAACAGATCAAATTGCAGAAGAACTTGTATCAACTGATTTTGTTCCCATGGTTGGACAGGGTTGTGTTGCAGTTGAATGTCGAGAAGGAGACCGTGACACGCTTGCTGCAATTTCTGGAATTGATCACGCTCGAACGCGTTTTGCTGTCGAGATAGAACGTGCATTTCTTTCAGAACTTGGTGCGGGTTGTTCAATGCCAGTTGGCGCTCACGTTAATGATGCGAATGTACTTTCAACATTTATGGCAACTGGCGCAACAAATTCGGACCGACATGTGAAGTTTGTTGAGACTGTTCCAACAGTGAATGCACATGAGTTTGCTCGTGAACTTGCTCGAAAGTCGCAATCTGCGTTGGCATGATTGAAAGTATATTTTCGGGAAAACGCATCGTGGTGACACGCCCGCGAGCGCAGTCGAAAGAATTACAACGCTCAATTGAAGAGCTTGGTGCCAAATGTGTGGTTGTTCCACTGATTGAGATTTCACACCCAGACGATGAGGGATTTGCCTTTGAACAAGCGATGCGCAGACTCAGTGAATATGAATGGGTCGTCTGCACATCAGCTAATGGCGCTTCGCGTGTTGCTCCGTATTTGTCGAGTGGTGCAATGTGTCCAAAGCTCGCTGCTGTAGGAAGTGCAACGGCCCTTGCATTTGCACGTGTTGTTGACTTTGTCCCAAGTTCTGCAAATGGAAAGTCGCTTGCGGAGGAACTTCCGATGTCGGCGGGAAAAGTACTGGTAGTCCAAGCGCAGGAAACCAGTGGCGAGGTGGTGCGAATTTTACGAGACCGCAATATGCGCGTAGATGAAGTTGCTGCGTACAAGACTGAACATTGTTTGCTTACTGATGCACAAGTTGGTGAAATTCGTTCTGCTGATGCAGTATTGGTTGCATCTGGTTCTGCTGTGCGTGCGTGGTGTGCACAGGCTGGACCACAAGTAAATGGAAAAATTGTTGCCATCGGTGAACCAACGCAACGAGTTGCAGCTGAGTGCGGAATGACAATTAGCGCCGTTGCACGTGAAGCCTCAACTGCAGGCGTTGTTGCAGCGCTTGCTGGCGTATTCGCGTAAACGACCCCGTAGCCTTACAGACATGGCGTTTCCGCAATCTCGACCCCGTCGTCTTCGTCAAAGCCCCGCACTACGGGAGCTCGTTGCAGAGGTTCGACTTGGAGTTTCTGATTTAGTTGCACCGTTGTTTGTTCGCGAAGGCATTTCGTCGCCACAACCCATTTCATCGTTGTCTGGAGTGTTGCAACACACACGTGAGTCTTTGAAAGAAGAAGTACGCGCGCTTGCCGATCTTGGTGTTCCAGCGGTCATTTTGTTCGGTGTTCCAGCAGTTAAAGATGAAGTTGGCTCGGGTGCATTTGATCCAAATGGAATTGTGCAGGTTGCATTAGGTGAACTTCGCGAAGAGTTGGGCAATCGCATTGTGTTGATGGCCGACTTGTGCGTGGACGAGTACACCTCGCATGGTCACTGTGGTGTACTCAATGCAAAAGGTGATGTCGACAACGATGCAACGCTTGAGATTTATTGCAAGGCTGCATTGGCGCAAGCACAAGCAGGTGCTCAAGTGGTTGCACCGAGCGGAATGATGGACGGGCAAGTAGGCGCAATTCGTGCAGCACTCGACGGCGCCGGTTTCCTCGACACTGCGATCATGGCGTATTCAGCAAAGTATGCCTCTGGTTTGTATGGTCCGTTCCGTGACGCGGTAGACGTTCAAATTGCTGGTGGCGGTAATCGCAAGGGATACCAACAAGATTGGCGCAACGCGCGCGAAGCGCTTCGCGAAGTTGCAGCAGATATTGAGCAAGGCGCAGACATCGTGATGGTGAAGCCAGCGATGAGCTATCTCGATGTGATCGCATCGGTGAGTGAGCGAGTAGATGTTCCTGTTGCTGCGTATCACGTAAGTGGCGAGTACGCCATGATCAAGGCTGCAGCAGCAAATGGTTGGATTGATCACGACACCGTTGCAGTTGAACAGTTGACAGCAGTAAAGCGAGCAGGTGCAGACATTATCCTGACCTATTTCGCACGCTGGTTCGCCGAAACCCAACAATAGGAGTCGTAGTGACCATTCCGTTTTGTGATCCAGATCTATGCGTTTCAGCAGGGTGCACTGCAACTGTGTGCACAGGAAAAGCAATTGCATCAAACCACACCTTTTATGAACGCTCAGCCAATGTCATTCCTGGTGGTGTGAACTCATCTATTCGCGCGTTTAAATCGGTTGGCGGCGAGCCGTACATCGTTGCTCGCGGAGAAGGTGCACACATTGTTGATGTTGAGGGAAATCGCTACATCGACTTGGTGCAAAGCTATGGCGCGGTCATATTGGGCCACGCTCATCCTGCAATCACTGCAGCATTGCGTGAAGCAGCAGGTGATGGAACTTCATTTGGTGCACCAACACCTCGAGAAATGAAATTGGCAGAAGCAATTCGCGAACGAGTGCCAAGTTGCGAACGCGTTCGATTAATGAACAGTGGCACTGAGGCGACGAGTACTGCAGTTCGTCTTGCCCGCGGAGCAACTGGCCGCAAGCGAATCATCACGTTCTACGGAAACTTTCATGGTGCAACAGATGCGTTACTTGCAGCAGGTGGAAGTGGCATAGCAACTCTTGGAATTCCGGGCACTGCTGGCGTTCCCGAAGAGGCAGTTGCAAATACGATGGTCGTTCCGTACAACGTTGTTCCAGAAATCGGCAACGATGTTGCAGCAGTAATTGTTGAACCAGTGGCTGCGAATATGGGCGTAATTGCTCCAGCACCTGGTTTCTTGGAAGGTCTTCGTGCAGCATGCGATAAAGCTGGCGCGTTACTTATTTTTGATGAAGTCATTACTGGATTCCGTATTGGTCAAGGCGGAGCACAGGCAAAGTACGACGTGAAGCCAGATATCACATGCTTCGGCAAAGTGATTGGTGGAGGTTTGCCAATTGGCGCAATTGGTGGATCGCGTGCAGTCATGGAAAATCTCACACCAATAGGCAAGGTGTTTCACGCGGGAACACTTGCAGGCAATCCGTTGGCAACCGCTGCTGGTCTTGCAGCGCTAAATGAACTCACTCCAGATGTATATATGGAACTTGGTGCTCGTGCACGATCTTTGGCAACGTTGTTGCGCGATGCGTGTTCGAACGCTGGAATTGTTGCTCAATTCCCAGTGGTAGGAACTCTTGTTGGTGCTTTCTTTGGAGCAAGCACACCTACAAACTTCGACGAAGCAAAGCAGACCGATGAAAAGATGTACGCACGTTTGTTCCATGCCATGTTGTCTGAAGGAGTGGCGTTGGCTCCAGGAGCATATGAAGCACTATTTGTTGGGCTTGGCCATAACGATTCAGTAATGCAACAACTTGCTGAACGCACTGAACGTGCTGCACTCACAGCGGTTCGCACACAATAGATTTACCGTATGCGCTATTTCTTCACCGCAAGGTTGTGGGCAGCGCTCGGCATGTTGCTTGGTGCGTCAGCCTTAGTGCTTGTCCTGTTGGTTGTGATGAACCGAGGATCATCAACCAGTAGTGCAAATGGACGAGTAATTGATGTTGTTGCTGCCGTAACTACTACTGAATTTGGCGAAGGTTGGCAGGTGTCTGATGGCAAATCTGCCGGCGACGCAACGCTTTCTCTCGATGATGGTCGGACACTGCGCATTGTGAATGGTACGCCTGGAGAAGTGACATGCGAATTGCCAACAACTCCTTATTCCTGCGTAATTGTTGCTGACACCTTGGGTTCGGGTGTGTTGTGGTTTGCACTCGTTCCTGCTGATTCAAGTAACGGAAAGGAAATCTTGACGCTTCCAACCCTTGTGGACATGTTGCAAGGCGGCGACTTGGGCGTGTTGAGCAATGGCTGGGTGGTTCCACTTGCCTCTCCAATTGTGCGCAATTGCGATACTGAAACAACGTCGCTACGTGACTTCATCAACAAATTCCCAGATGGAAATGCAATCGCGCTACTAAATCTGTATCAGGACCAAATCACAGAAGTGGTGTGCACCGGCCCGTAGGCCTATTTCTATTTTGCAGATTCGCGTGCTGTTGTGCCAACTGCATGTGGTGGCTTAGTCAACATCGCAAAATCTTTATCAATGGTGTCGAACGAGGTCGAACCATTTTCAAGTGCAAGAAAGATTTCAGACTCCGGTGAGCACCAAGTCTCATACTCTTCTTTCCATTCTTCACTCGCTGGATCTGCACCACCAATGGCATAGCGCTCATGGCATACAACGCCGAGAATTTCGTACTCGGTGAGTCCGCCACCGGCCTTTTCGCCTTGTTGTGGCATTGGGTTTCCGTTGTAGGAAAGCGGTGCATGAGCGCCGCCTTCACGATTGGGGTCACCGTAGTAAGGCAACTCTGCAGCAACAAATGCCTGACTGCCTGTGTATACGAAGTTCAACATGTCTTCAATCTTTGGGAAGGTTTTCAACACTTCGCCGCCAGCAAAGACTCGACCAGCACCACCTTGTCCTGCTGCGCCGTGGCATCCTGCACACGTGCCATATACGGTTGCACCGATTGCCATTGGACCTTCAACTTCTTTTTCCTGTGGCTTCAATGCGATCAAGTACATAAATGCCCATAGCGGAAGGAGGCTGAGAGTAGCCATTGCCCAGAATGGGATTTTCTTCCGTGTCTTTGCGGCGACAACATAGCTTGGGTCTGGCTTAGGTGCAGGAGTAGAGGCAGCAACGGGTGCAGCCGGTTTGGCAACTGCAGGGGTAGACGATGTAGTGGCAGGTGTAGATGCTCCAGAGTCAGAGCTTGCACCGCCCGAAGCAGCTTCCCGTCGTTCCTTCGAACGCTTGAGTAGATGTTCGGGTATTTCAGTCACAGTGTTCCTCGTATATTTCGTGTGCCAGTGAGGGCGGTGCCCTCGACAATGATCTTTCCCCACTCTAAATCACGGAGTAGGGACCAGATAAACACTAGGGACTGACTCCAGGGATTAGGAAATTTCAGTCTGATTGAATGCCCGAAAACTGGTGCTCAACGTCACAGGATCGCACGATTGCACAACCTCGCTCTTTTCACCTATTTGAGGAATGCCCGACTAGTCTCGTTACAGATTTCACGAGGAAAGGCACCCCTGCAAACCATGCTGGCAATAGACATTCTTCGATGGCCGGGAGTGAACCAAGCGTTCATTTTCTCACTCGCCCTCACACTCGCGATGACGTATGGCGTCTATTGGGTAGGTAAGCGTCGACTCGTTGACCGCAAAGCAACATGGGGAGAGACCATGTTTGGTGCTGTCTATGTATTCGCCTTGATGTTCATTGCATTTGGTGTGGTCCCTCACCAATTCATCGACCATGCTGACAAAAACCTCGGGTGGCGTAAAGACAAATTGATTTTTGGGCCTTTCGATTTGCTGAAGCCGAAGGCTTTTGGCGGACAATTTCCTTTCACCCTGAGCTATGAAGCCATTCGCGACACCGTCGTAGTGCTCATCCATGTGGTGTTAATGACCCTCATGGTAAAGATGTTCAATTGGTGGCAAAAGCGCGGCGAAGTGAAGCCAAAGGCAATTGCCACTTCAACATACGGTCGACCATTGGTTCGTAAGGGCTAATTGTTATGACAAAGACCGACGCCAATCCACCGATGCCCCTGTGGTCTGACGAGTATCAACTCGTTGAAGTGGATGCCGACTACCTCGCAAAGGCTGTAAAGCCAAAGCAGTTCATTCATATTGACCAAAGCGAATGCATTATGTGTGAAGGCTGCGTGGATATTTGTCCATGGAAGTGCATTCACATGGTGAATCCCGATGCAATTGCTGAGGCTCAAGGCACAGAGATGCCAGGTTCAGACCCGAGTGACAATGTGTTGTTCATCATTGACGACGACGTGTGCACTCGTTGCGCCTTGTGCGTCGACCGCTGCCCAACAGGCGTCATCATTCTTGGAAAAGTTGGAGCACCTGCTGCAACTGGCGACTCACATACACGTACACCAAATCACGGCTACGCATACGGCATGCGGTTGTAAAAGTTTCAGGACACGGAGAAACATATGGCAAGCACAATTGAAGAGAAGCCTCGCCTCACGCTGAAAGAGCGTGCAGCGAAGTTGGGTGAAACATTGCAAGGAAGCCAGGCGTGGAACTCGATTTTCCGCCCCGGTTCAATTTTCCGCAAGGGATACACCGACTCACCGCGTAACCGCTCGTACGTGATTATGAACTCGGTGCTGTACCACTTGCACCCAGTGAAGGTGAAGCGGCACGCAGTGAAGGTCAGCTACACACTTTGCCTTGGTGGACTCAGCTTCTTTTTGTTCATTTTGCTCACTGTTACGGGCATTTTCCTGATGTTCTTCTACCGACCAACTGCAGCAAATGCTTGGCAAGACATTCAGTCATTGCAAACATCGGTGACGTTTGGATTAATGGTGCGCAACATGCACCGATGGGGTGCTCACCTCATGGTGCTCAGCGTGTTCTTGCACATGGCTCGCGTGTTTTACCACGGTGCATATAAGGCGCCTCGCGAATTCAACTGGGTGGTTGGTGTAATTCTGCTCACACTCACCTTGTTGCTTTCATTTACTGGTTACCTCTTGCCCTGGGACCAACTTGCGCTCTGGGCAGTTGCGGTGGGTACAAACATGATGGGGTACTCACCAGTGATTGGTTCTCAGGTTCGATTCGTACTTCTCGGTGGAGTTGAAATCGGCGCCGAAACGTTGTTGCGTTGGTATGTATTGCACGTATTGCTCTTCCCGTTTGTCACTGTGATCTTCTTGGCCATTCACTTCTGGCGAGTGCGCAAAGACGGCGGAATCTCGGGTCCATTGTGATGAATTCAAATATTGAAAGGATGATCAGCAATGACTGAAATTCCAGAACACCTACTCAAGCGTGCACAAGCTGCACGTGAAAAGGCAGCAGCAGAAGCAGGTGCTTCATCGGATGGCGAAGCATCGGGAGACTCGCGTATTCCTGCTCACCTCCTTGAGCGCAGCAAAGCAGCAAAAGCTGGCGGCTCTGTTGCAGTTGCGGAAAAACCAAGTGGTGCAGTAGTTGCCGCTCCAGCAGAAGGAAATGTTCCAATGGCTGCGGGTCCTGGCGGGCATACGCAGCGGTTGCTTACCGTTGTTAAGTCGGGATCAATTCAAGACGTTAAGTCCGAGCCTGTTGACAAAGTCCACACATGGCCACACTTGCTTGCTGTTGAATTCGTAGCCGCACTTGCATGCACAGCATTCTTGTTCGTTTTCTCGTGGGTTGTAAATGCACCGCTCTTGCAAGCAGCAAACTTCAACCAAACTCCGAACCCGTCAAAGGCACCGTGGTACTTCCTGGGTCTTCAGGAATTGCTCACCATGTTTCACCCGATGATCGCTGGTGTGACTCTTCCAACCGTCGGTCTCGTTGCGTTGATGTTTGCTCCGTACCTTGACAAAACTGCGTCAAATCATCCTGAAGATCGCAAGTTCATGACCAGCATGTTTACGATCTTCCTGATGTTCTGGGCAGTGCTCGTGATCATTGGATCGTTCTTCCGTGGTCCTGGTTTCAACTTCACGTTCCCATGGCGTGACGGAATCTTTTTCGAGCTCTAAGGCGACACGTATATATATGACAACTATCCAAATCATCACCATCGCAATCGCGGTCCTAATCGTTGCTGGGGTCGGCGTTGTGTTGACCTCGTCGCGTACCTCGGGTGTCCGTGGAACCGGAACGCTTGCCCGAGAAACTCGCAAGAAGGATCGCGGAGCAGTAGATCCAGAGCAACTCACCGGTCGCCAATTTGAAGCTGTTGTGCGCAAGCAGAATTCAGCAATTGTTGCGGCGCCAAAGGCTGAAGTTGAACCATGGGTCGCCCCGGATGCAGAAGCTATTGGTGTAACGCGCCGTAAATTCTTCAACCGTGCGATTGTCACTTTAATGAGTGCAAGCCTTGGCGGTTTTGGAGCGGCTCTTGTCGGTTTTCTTTGGACAAGTTCGTCTGGTGGGTTCGGATCAAAGATCACCATCGGAAATTTGACTGATGTGATTACGCAAATTCGAGCAAACAAAGGCTTCTTGTATATGCCGCAGGCTCGTGCTTGGATCGCTGAATATCCAAAGGAATCTCTGTCAAAGGGCAAAGTTGCGTATGGTCATCAGGCTCCGGTGTACGCAGGACTTGAAGCTGGAATTATTGCTCTCTATCAAAAGTGTCCTCACCTTGGTTGTCGCGTTCCTGAATGCAAGAGTTCACAATGGTTCGAATGCCCTTGTCACGGATCGCAATACAACCGAGTAGGTGAAAAGAAGGGTGGTCCAGCACCACGCGGAATGGATCGATTCGGCGTTTCGGTTGCCAACGGCATTGTTGTCGTTGACACGGGCACCGTGTTTGGTGGTCCACCGATTGGTACCAATACCACAGGTCAAGAAGCTGAAGGCCCACACTGCGTGGGTGGAGGTTCGCACTGATGTTTGCTGATGTCACAACCAATATTTCTTGGTTCTTCCTGATTACAGCTTTAACGGGTTGGGGGCTGTACGGCCTTGCCAACATTCGCAAGAGTCGTAAGGAAATTGGATCTGAAATCAAGCTTGCTGCAAACCGCAAGCCGTATTACGACGACGAAATTCTTGAAGGAAAGAAAATTGAGCGTACTCAGCTCATCGGAATTGCATTTCTTGCAATCATTACGCTTGCTTTGCCGTTGTATTGGATTCTTGAACCAGGTCGTCAAGAAGGTGCGAAAAACGGCTGGGATCATCGCTTCGAATCGTGGGGTAGTCGTCTTTACGATGTGACTGCTAACGGTGGATTCAACTGCGCAGGTTGCCACGGTGGAACAAAGGGATCTGGTGGTGCAGCGGTTTACGCACTGACCGATTCAAAGACGGGTGAAGTTCGTGAAGTGAGTTGGAAAGCGCCAGCTCTTAACACAATTTTTTACCGATTCAGTGAAAGCGAAGTGCGTTTCATTCTCGAATACGGACGTCCTTTCTCTCCAATGTCGCCATGGGGCGTTGTTGGTGGTGGACCAATGAATGATCAACAAATTCAGACTGTGCTGGCGTATTTGAAGAGCATTCAGATTCCTCGCGAAAACTGCACAGTTGTCGATGCCGATCCGCGTATTTGCGATGGTGGACATTTGCCGAAGGCAAAGCAGGATGAAATCACTGCCGAAGCAGAACGCTTGGTTGCTGCTGGAACGTATTCCACGCTTGGCGAAGCATTGTTCAACCTTGATTTGGGTGGCGGTAACTACTCATGCGCTCGTTGCCATACCAAAGGTTGGTCGTATGGTGATCCACAAATCACTGGTGGTGGAGCACTAGGGCCAAACCTCACCGGAGGTTCCGCGGTTCGTCAGTTCCCAGTCAAGAGCGATATGACGAGCTTTATCAAGGGTGGTAGTGAATACGGCAAGCGCTATGGCGAACAAGGTCAGGGAAGCGGTCGCATGCCAGCGTTTGGTGCAATGCTGACCGATGAACAAATCAATGCAATCGTTGATTACGTGCGAGGTTTATAAATGTTGTCAACACTTTTTGCAATCTCGTGGGAACCGGAAATTCGAGGCATTGTTGTAGTTCTCATTTCGGTAGTAGTCCTCATCGGAGGCAGTTACCTCATCGTTGGCACGAACGTCGGCGCACGACTCGGTTTGCTCATCATTCTTTCTGCATTCTTCGGATGGATGACTGTGATGGCAGCAGTGTGGTGGACGTATGGAATTGGACTGAAGGGTCCAGAGCCAACCTGGAAGCCTGCAGAACCAGTCACCATTATTCGAGATGCAGCATTGCTCAACACGGCCGGAATTATTGATGGCAATGTTGCTGATGCTGCGACACCAGCAGAAACCTCTGCAAACGCATCAACGCAACTTCAAGCAGAGGGTTGGTCATTGCTTGACGAAGCCGACCCACAGCGTGGTCAGGCAGTTGCTTCATCGGATGCAATATTGCAAACAGAAGCAAAAGAGTTTGCGCTTGGTGAGTATTTGAGTGTTGCAGTGTTTGATCGTGGAGGAGAGCGCTTCCCGAAGATCAATGACTCGCTTGACTTCTTCGCTTTTTTCCACAAAGCGCGTTATGCATTGGTTGAAGTAGTACCTGTAGTTCCACAGCGCACTGAACCAGGTCGAGCGCCTGCTCGTCCAGTGGCTGACGAGACGCAGCCGCACCGCTACGTCTACATGATCCGCGACCTCGGTGCAAAGCGTCAACCAGCCATCTTGATCACATTCGGATCAGGGTTGATTTTCGCCATCTTGTGTTGGTTGCTCCACCGTCGAGATCTTGCGCTACGCGAGAATCTCGCCAGTGACAAAACGCCTGTTAAGGCTTAAGGAATTTCGTGGGTCAGTATCTTCCGATAGTGGTGTTGGCGACACTTGCTGTGCTGTTTGGCGCAATCAGCCTCGTCGCATCAAAACTGCTGGCCCCACGGCGTCCCAACACTGCAAAGTCAGCCCCATACGAATGCGGAATTGTTCCTAGTCGTGAGGCACCGGAGCGTTTCCCGGTCAGTTTTTACATCATTGCCATGTTGTTCATCATGTTCGACATTGAAATTATCTTTGTTTATCCCTACGCGGTGTCACACGCGTCGCTTGGACCTTATGTGTTTTTCGAAATGATTGCATTTAGCGCAGTGTTCTTCGCAGCATTCATTTATGCAATTGCTCGAGGTGCGCTTGATTGGGGTCCAATCAAGAAGGCTGTCAGGTTGGACAGCGGTGTTCCAAACCCCATGACCTCAGATTCGCGAACATTCACCAGCACTATTCGTCGTGTTGGTTTTGAAGGCCGCAATGAAGGAGCTGCGGCCTAATGGGAATTGTGCGCAACGTTCTTGATGATGGCCTAGAAGGTATCGATCACAACTTCCTTACTGGTCGTATTGAAGACCTTGTCAAGTGGTCGCGTTCACGTTCAAGTTGGGGTGCAACGTTCGGTCTCGCTTGCTGCGCTATTGAAATGATGGGAACGGGAGCACCGCACTACGACCTTGCGCGATTTGGAATGGAAGTGTTCCGCGCTTCGCCTCGTCAGGCAGACATCATGATTGTTGCTGGACGGGTGAGTCAAAAGATGGCCCCAGTTCTTCGTCAGGTTTATGACCAAATGATGGAACCTAAATGGGTGATCAGCATGGGTGTGTGTGCAAGCAGTGGTGGAATGTTCAATAATTACGCCATTGTTCAAGGTGTTGACCAAGTTGTTCCAGTTGATGTGTATGCGCCTGGATGCCCACCAACACCAGAAACGTTGATCCATGCAATCGAAACGTTGCACCAACTCATTGAAGATGGCGAAATCATGCGCCGTCGCGCAACCAGCGGTGCTGGTGCGAACGTGCATATTCAAGAAATTCCAGCGGGAATTACGACTCCAGTCATTCTTGGATCGAGGTAATTCTCGTGACCACCGAAGAAACCGCCACACCTGCGACCTTGCACGGTTGTCTGCTTGGTGATTCGCGCGGTCAAGCAGTGCTGTTCGTTCCCAAGTCGTCATACGTGTCAACGATGAAGAAGCTTGTTGATGATGGCTATGAAATGTGTGCTGACTTAACAGCAGTTGATTTTTTAACGCATGCGTCACGCACGTTGCCTGCTGGCGTTTCGCCGGAACGTTTTGAAATTGTCGTCAACTTGTTGTCGCTAAGCAAGCGAGAGCGCCTGCGTGTTCGTGTGCAAGTGAGCGAGTCTGACCCAAGCATCGATTCATTGTTTGACTTGTACCCAGGTACTGAAGCAATGGAACGCGAAGTGTTTGACATGTTCGGAATTTCATTTGTTGGTCATCCTGACCTCACACGCATATTGATGCCAGAAGATTGGCAAGGTCACCCACTGCGTAAGGATTACGCACAAGGTCGAATCCCTGTGCAATTCAAGGGAGCCGCATCGTGAACCCGCGCGAAAGCGAAAGCATTATTTCTGCAGCAGCGGGAACCAACGAAGGAAATCAAGAGCTTCGTTCACGTTCTGAATTGACCGCAAAAGAAGTAATGCGCGAAGTTGGCGCAGTGTTGCGCATGAGCGAAACAGACGCTGCGTTACTTGCTGAGGTTGAAGCCGACCCAGGTGAAGATCAAACCATGATCATCAACATGGGTCCACAGCACCCAAGTACCCACGGTGTGTTACGACTTATGCTCGAACTCAAGGGCGAAACCGTATTGCGATGCAAGCCAATTATTGGCTATCTGCACACGGGAATGGAAAAGACTGGCGAGTCACTCACCTTCATGCAAGGTGGAACCAACGTGACGCGTATGGACTACTTGTCACCTCTGAACAGCGAATTAGTGTTCAGCATGGCAACCGAGAAGTTGCTCGGTATCGACGGCGATATTCCAGAGCGTGCAGTGTGGATTCGCATGTTGATGTCAGAACTGAATCGCATGAGCAGCCACTTGTTGTTTATGGCAACAAACGGCATGGACATTGGTGCGGTATCCATGATGTTGTACGGATGGCGTGAGCGCGAAGTGGTGTTGCGTTTCTTCCAAAAAGTCACCGGATTGCGCATGAACCATAACTTCATTCGTCCTGGTGGTGTTGCTGCGGACTTGCCAGCAGGTTGGCGTGATGACGTGATGTCAATTTTGGACATGTTGCCAGATCGTTTAGGAGAGTACGACGTACTCATGACGAACCAGCCAATTTGGCGTGAGCGTCTGCAAGGCGTTGGTGTGATAACCCAGGCAGAAGCAATTGCTCTTGGTGCAACCGGCCCAATTTTGCGTAGTACAGGCTTGGCATGGGACTTGCGTCGTGACATGCCGTACATGCATTATGACGAGCTTGAGTTTGATGTGATTGTTGGTAGTTATGGAGATGCTTTTGACCGTTACGCGATTCGCTTAAATGAAATTCGCGAATCAATGCGTATTGTTCGCCAGATTCTTGATCGAGTGCCAAGTGGCGACTACCGCATTCAAGACAAGAAAGTAACTCCACCCCCACGTGCTCGCATTGACGAGTCGATGGAAGCTCTTATTCACCACTTCAAGATTTTCACTGAAGGATTCAAAGTGCCTGAAGGCGAAGTGTATGTGGCAATCGAAAGTCCGCGCGGCGAAGTGGGTTGCTACATCGCCAGCGATGGCTCCCCAACTCCATATCGCATGCATGTTCGCGCACCGTCATTTGTCAATGTGCAAGCGTTACCACACATGATGCGCGGTGGTTTAGTAGCTGACGCTGTTGCCGTTATTTCGTCCGTAGACCCAGTGCTTGGCGAGGTAGACCGATGAGCCGATTGACCGACGCAAATGTAGTGATAGCCAAGGAAATCATTAGTCGTTATCCACGACCAAAGTCCGCGCTTATTCCATTACTGCATTTGTCGCAAGAACAAAATGGATACATCACCCGTGAGGCGATGGTTCATCTTGGCGAACTTGTTGGTGTTACTTCGGCCGAGGTGTACGGAACCGCAACGTTCTACGAAATGTTTCGTTTTGAACCTGTGGGCAAGTACCTCATCAACATGTGCGGAACCATGTCGTGTGCGTTGATGGGTGCTGCTGAACTCATGCACCACGCCGAACACAAACTTGGAGTGAAGGCAGGTGGAACAACTGCAGATGGAATGTTCACGCTTGCTCATGCTGAGTGTCAGGCAGCATGCACTGAAGCGCCAACTTTGCAGGTGAACTATCGCTACCGATTCCGTGTCACGCCAACCGACTTTGACAACTTGATTGATGATTTTCGTGCAGGAAAACTTGCTGATGAAATTCCAGCACACGGTGTACTTGCAAAGGTTCGTCAACGCATTCCGGCTGACAAAGGTGTCGGTGCAGTTGCTCCAGAAGACGTAACCGAAGGCCCCGCTTGGCTAGATGGGAAGCCAGCGCTATGAGTTCTTACCCACACGCACCAGGGTTTGTTGCAGGAAATCGTCCGAAAGTAGTTACGTCGCGCTTTGAATTCACTGATTCATACACGATTGAGCGCTATTTAGCGACTGACGGATACTTGGCACTTCGCAAAGCGTTGGCGAAGCCAGCTGCAGAAATTCATGAAGAGGTCAAGGGTGCAACTGTGCTCGGCCGAGGCGGCGCTGGTTTTCCTGCGGGAACAAAGTGGGGCCTAACTCCGCAGCAAGTGTGGCCACGATATTTGGTAGTGAACGGCGACGAAAGCGAACCTGGCACGTACAAAGACCGGCTGCTCATGGAGCTCGATCCGCACCAGTTGATTGAAGGTTGCCTCATCGCCTGCTACGCGGCAGGTCTGTCGCAGTGCTTCTTGTACATCCGTGGTGAAATGGCACTTGCGCAAGAACGTGTTGCCACTGCTCTTAACGAGGCTTACGCAGCTGGCTATGTCGGCAAAAACATTTTGGGTTCAAAGTTCTCAGTTGACATTGTGTTGCACTGGGGTGCTGGCGCTTACGTTGTT
>JAPOKO010000014.1 GCA_029977615.1 bacterium | reverse complement strand
AGAACAACACCAAGGACTCCACGGTTTTTCAACACACGGAAAAACTAGTCGCTGGAGTTAAGGCTTAATGCCTGCGGCTTTGTCGCGTTCACGGTCGCGAGAAATAACGCTGCGCGCAATTCGAAAGCCAATGAATGCCATGCCGGCGATCAATATTCCAAAAACAGCAATTTGCATGTTTCCACCACGATCGCCGCTCAGCACTGGCTTAGTTCCACAACCTGGTTTTGGATAGAGACCAACGCATGAGCTGTAATCCATTCCGCTCAATAAGTCGGGAGTGGTGGTTGCACTTGTTGGATCAATTGGCTGGGAAGTGTCTGAACTCACCTCTGTATCGTCACACTTCTTGGGCGTAATTGCCAGTCCTCAACTAAGGTCATGTGTCTCTATGGCCTCTGAATACGCACCGCAACCAACGGTTTTAGTGGTTGATTTTGGGGCTCAATATGCCCAGTTGATTGCACGACGCGTGCGTGAGGCTCAGGTGTACTCAGAAATCGTGCCGCATCGAATAACGGCTAAAGAGGTTCGCCAGCGCAATCCAATTGGCATCATTTTGTCTGGAGGCCCGGCAAGTGTGCATGTTGAGGGGGCTCCGCTACTCGACCCAGAGATTTACGACTTAGGTATTCCAATCTTGGGCATTTGCTACGGATGCCAACTCATTGCTCAGCAACTGGGTGGAGAGGTGGCTCGTGGAGGGCGAGGAGAATACGGGCGAACCACGTTGCAACGCATAGAGGGTTCAACTTCGCAGTTGCACCGCAATGCAATCCCCGCACAAATCAATGTGTGGATGAGTCACTTTGACGCGGTGTCAGTTTTGCCAAGTGGATTTAGTGCAACGGCAAGCACGCCCGATGCGCCAATGGCAGTAATCGAAAGCCCTGCTCGCAAAATTTGGGGAGTGCAGTATCACCCAGAGGTTGGGCACACCGAACACGGCCAAGATGTGTTGGAACAGTTCTTACATGTTCTCGTTGGAGCCGAGCGTTCGTGGACCATGTCGTCCATTGTTGACGACCAAGTTGCTGCAATCCGTGAACTTGTTGGCGCAGAACGAGTGATCTGTGGACTCTCGGGTGGAGTCGACTCGGCAGTTGCTGCAGCGTTAGTGCACAAAGCGATTGGTAGCCAGTTGACATGTATCTATGTAGACATCGGGTTGATGCGCAAAAACGAAAGCGCTCAAGTGGTTGAAACGTTTAAGCGAAACTTGGGTATTGAACTGATCCATGTAGATGCAGGTGCGCGGTTTTTTGAAAAGCTCAAAGGTGTTACTGAGCCTGAAGCAAAACGTAAAGCAATTGGCGAAACCTTCGTTCGTATATTTGAAGAACACACAGGTGGCATTACCGACGCAAAGTTCTTGGTGCAGGGAACTCTGTATCCCGACGTCATTGAAAGTGGTGGTGTCGATGGAACTGCAAGTGTGATTAAGAGTCACCACAATGTTGGTGGATTGCCAGACGATATGACGCTGAAATTGTGTGAACCACTACGCACATTGTTTAAAGACGAAGTACGCAAAGTGGGAACCGAACTTGGTTTGCCAGATGAGATTGTGTGGCGTCAACCATTTCCGGGCCCAGGCCTTGGTGTACGCATCATTGGTGAAGTGACTCCAGACAAAGTCGCAATCCTGCAAGAAGCAGATGCAATTGTTCGTGAAGAAGTGAAACTCGCAGGGTTAGAGCGCGAGATATGGCAAGCATTTGCCGTGCTCGCAGATATTCGTTCAGTAGGTGTGATGGGTGATGAGCGTACGTATGGTCGACCAATCATCATTCGCGCAGTAACAAGCGAAGACGCCATGACTGCTGATTGGGCACGCTTGCCGTATGACCTGCTCGAAAAAATGTCTTCGCGCATCATCAATGAAGTGAAAGGTATCAACCGAGTGGTCTACGACGTCACGTCAAAACCACCAGGAACTATTGAGTGGGAATGAATAACAGCCTTACTGACCTTCCAAATATTGGAAAGGCAATTGCATCTGACTTGAAGAAAATTGGAATCAGTTCTTCCTCCGATCTTGAGAAACGTAATCCGCTATCGGTGTTTGATGAATTGCGCACAGTTATGGGGCATCGTCATGATCCATGTGTCTATTACACGTTGCTTTCGGTAAAACACTTCTTGCAGACCGGAGAGTCGCTTCCTTGGTGGAAATTTACGGAACAAGGAAAAATTGACCTGCACGGTGATGAAGAACGATAAAAGGTCGTAATTGCAGGGCTTTTGCCCGAATGACATCAAACCGTAACTATCGGTACAATAAGGACATCATGATCCGTGACGCCATTTGGCGTATTCGTCGAAGCGCACCAACTTTGGTGGCCATTATCCTCACCACTTCGGTGGCTGTGGGTTACCCCGTTGCGCCCGTCAACGCGATTGGCAAATTTCCGATGACGGGTTCGTCGAGCGACGAACAGCAGCGAGTAAATCAGATCATCGCTGAGCTTGATCGATTAGGCGAACAGATTGATGCGCTCGGCGAAGATTATTCACTTGCAGTGAACGATATGGAAGACATTGCAATTGAGATTAAGAACACTGAGAAACGGATCGCAGAAAAAGAAGCTGAACTTTCCACCATGCAGGGAGAACTCAAGCAACTTGCATTGAAGACATTTACGCACGGTGGTTTGTCAAGCGGTCTGTCAAGCATTCTTGGCTCAACTAGTTCACTCAGTGACATTGTGCGGAAAAAATATTTGACTGGTGTTGCTTTGAATACTGGTGTTGGGAATACGGATGCTCTGCAAGGTGTTATTGATGATTTGGCAAAAGAACGCGCAACGTTAGAGAAGCAAAAGAAGAAGGCCGAATCTGCTGCTATTTATGCTGCGTCTCAGTTGGACAGGGCGGAAGCACTTGCCGCGACATATGAGCAAAAGCAGGCACAGGCAGAGCGCGAACTTGGTGCAGCGCTGCGAACAGAGCGTCAACGTCGTGAGTCTGCAGCGTTAGAGGCCGCTCAGGCAGAAGCAGCAAAATTCAAAGGCGCGAAGTTAGCCAATGTTGCGCCAGCATCGTCAAAAGCAGGGGCAGCAATCCGCGCAGCACTTTCACAGTTGGGCGTTCGCTATCAGTTCGGTTCAAAGTCACCTGGCGTTTCATTTGACTGTTCCGGACTTACCTCGTGGGCGTGGGGGGTTGCGGGTGTTGGAATTCCTCGCACGTCTCGCACGCAATACGCCGGTCTGAACCGCATTCCAACTGCTGCCATTCAGCCAGGAGACTTGATATTTAGTGGGTACCCAATTGGTCACGTCGGCATGTACTTGGGCAATGGCCAAATGGTGCATGCGCCCCGCACAGGTGACGTAGTGAAGGTGAGCGCGGTGTATTGGTCCCGAGTCGTTGGAGTTGTTCGGCCAAGATAGTAAGTATGACTGTGTCACTTCCGGGCTGGAATCATTCAACGTTTACTCATGCTGATGTAACGCATGAGACCTATCGAAAAGGCAATGGACCAGCGGTCATTGTGGTTCATGAAATTCCTGGCATTACACCAAAAGTGTTGGATTTTGCCGAGCGTGTAGTTGCTCAAGGATTCACAGTGGTTATGCCATTGCTCGTTGGTGAAGTGGGGCGTGCACCATCAGGTAGTTACATCGCTTCGTCGATGAGCAAAATTTGCATTTCACGCGAGTTCACCACCATGGCAATGCAGAAAACATCGCCAATTATTTCGTGGTTACGCGCGTTAGCACAGCAAATTCACGGTGAGGTCGGCGGTGTTGGGGTGGGTGCCGTAGGTATGTGTTTCAGCGGCGGTTTTGCACTTGGAATGATGGTGGATGACATCATGGTCGCTCCGGTGTTGTCGCAACCATCTATGCCTTTTGCCGTTGGAGCAAAACGATCAGCAGATCTCAACCTGAGCCCAAGTGACGAAGCTCGAATCGTTGAGCGGGCGCAAGCGGGGTGTCAGGTTTTAGGCTTGCGATTTACTGGCGACAAACTGGTTGGCACTCGTTTTGATTCATTGCGCAAGCTTCTCGGCGATGCATTTGTTGCGGTTGAATTTCAGTCATCTACAAAGCAAGACCACTCCGTGCTGACTGAGCAAATACAGGAAGAAGGAGTTACGCGAGTGCTTGATTTCTTGAAATCAAAATTGCTGAAGTAATTACTTTTCAATCTTCACGACATAGCGCGGGTCGCGAAAACTCTTCAAAGCCTGCAGGGCTTTGCTCGCGGTTGTGCATTCGGTAACAAGGTGGCGCGCGAGTTTGCCCTTCGCAGCTTTGGCATCGTGGCCGCCCGCTTTTCCCGATTTCTCATTGAGCCCTACAACGAGATACTCGCCGATCATGTCGGTGTCGAGGGTGAATGCCGCACGGTGTTCTTGGGGGAGTAGGTCAATTACTACTGATCCCATGAATGCCTTAGTTAGCGTTTCCGATAACGAGTCATGCCACCACTTTGACAGTAAACCAAATGGGGGAAAACGAGCGCCCATTTTTAGCCGGTAATCGGGAACTGGATCTGCCGCACTCACCGCGCCGAGCAATCCTGAAATCACGACGATGCTGTTTAATGCGCGAGTTCGTTGTGTAGCAGTGAGTGACTCAAGGTCAAGATGATCCCACACAACTCCGGTGTACCGCTCGTGTGCAGGAAGTGTTGGGGCACCGCGCAATGAGGAGTTTGCATCTTTGGCGCGAGCAAGGTGTGCCTTGCTGACACCGAGGAGCTTTTCATCGCCCCCTTTTACTTTTTTCAATTGGTTCACAAGTTCGCTTCGATGGATGCTCAGTTGTTTTCCAAAAACACCAGATGTTTCACGCCATTTTGCCGAAGTGGTTCCACCTTCTGCTTTGCCTTCCGAGGGCGGTAACAAGATAAACAGTGATGCCACGACACGAAAGTCTGCCTTACCCATGAGTATCCTTTGGGCATGGCAACCGTAAAACCAGTACAAAGTTGGGAAACCGACTGGGATCACGCCGATCCGGCTTACAACCAGAACGCACCTCAAATTTGGGACCAGTTGCGCGGTACATGCCCAGTGGCTCACACCAACCGCTATGGCGGCGCATGGTTGCCAGTAACTCATGCAGATGTCTCTGCTGTAGCTCGTGATACCGATCATTTTTCTTCTGAAGGCGCAGTTCTCGCTAACCGACCACCTCGTGAAGAGTGGGTGTCACTTGCTCCTATCGGAGCTGCCCCACCAATTACCTCAGACCCACCGTTTCACGCAGATGCACGTCGTCTCTTGCTCCCGGCATTCAGCCCGCAAGTGGTAGCCGAATGGGAGCCAGAAATTCGTCGTCTGTGCAATGAACTCATCGACAACATGGGTGACCTCGATGTTGTTGATGCAGCAGTGCAGTACGCACAAAACATTCCTGTGTATGTCATCGCACGCATGCTTGGCTTGCCTCTTGAAGACAGCGACTACTTCCGCGAAACCGTACACATGGTGCTTGAAGAAATTGGCGCCGAGTTCGGAGAGCGTCAAGGAGCTTTCGAAAAACTTGATGCGTATCTCACCATGCACGTACAAGATCACATCGAAAATCCGAAAGACGACCTCATTGGCTTTTTGCTGAATGCAAAAATCTACGATCAGCCATTGTCGCCACAACATGTGGTGGGCACCATTATTTTGCTAATGGTTGCAGGTATTGACACCACATGGAGCTCAATCGGCTCATCTATTTGGCATCTTGCGCAACACCCATCCGACTTGCACCGAATGGTCAATGAACCAGAACTCCTACCAACTGCAATTGAAGAACTGTTGCGCATGTACGCACCTGTAACCATGGCACGCATTGTTAGTCAAGACACCGAAATTGGTGGCTGTCCGGTGAAGCGTGGCGATTCGGTTCTGCTTCCATTCCCAGCTGCAAACCGAGACCCAGAAGTTTTCCCCGATGCCGACAAGGTCATTATTGATCGTGAAGAAAACCGCCATGTCGCTTTCGGCCTCGGTATTCATCGGTGCTTGGGTTCAAACCTTGCGCGTCTCGAACTTCGTATTGCGGTTCAAGTGTTTATTCAGCGCTTTCCACAGTTTGAACTTGCAGATCCAAACTCTGTTACCTGGAGCCTTGGTCAAGTTCGTGGTCCGCGTAAATTGCCAGTACGCGTAACGCAACGCGCATAATTCGTGTCGCATTCGCAACCTCCATCCAGCATTGACCTGGATGCGTTAAACCCAGACCAACGCGATGCAGTTCTGCATCCAACGGGCCCACTACTCGTTGTTGCTGGTGCTGGCTCGGGGAAAACGCGAGTCCTTACTCAACGCATCGCGTACCTCATTGCCAATGGCGCACATCCAATGCATATTTTGGCCATTACGTTCACCAACAAGGCTGCACAGGAAATGCGCGATCGCGTGCAAGCGCTTGTTGGACCGGTTGCCAATCAAATGTGGGTTAGCACATTTCACTCGGCGTGTGTTCGCATTCTGCGTGCTCAGGCAGAGCACTTGGGGTATCCGAAGACGTTTTCAATTTACGATCAATCCGATGCGCAGCGTTTAGTTGGCTATTGCATTCGCGACCTCGGGCTCGACCCAAAGCGGTATAGCGCCAGGGGTGTGCAGGCACGCATCAGTTTGTGGAAGAACGAACTGGTTATTCCGCACGATGCTGCACAACAAGTGAATAACACCATCGATCAGAAATATGTCGATGTATATCGCGAATATCAAAAGCGCTTAGAACGCGCGGGGGCAATGGACTTTGACGACTTGCTCACCAATGTGGTGCGATTGTTCCGTCAATATCCCGAGGTGTTGCGTGTGTATCAGGAGCGCTTTAAACACATTCTTATTGACGAGTATCAAGACACCAACATGGCACAGAACGCCATCGTGGTCATGCTTGGAGCAATGCACCACAACGTGTGCGTTGTGGGTGACTCCGACCAAAGCGTGTATCGCTTCCGAGGCGCAGACTTCCGCAACATCTTGGAATTTGAAAACGCTTTTCCCGAAGTAACCACAGTGGTGCTTGCACAGAATTATCGAAGTACACAAACCATTCTGGATGCAGCCAATGCCGTTATCACAAACAATGCGGGGCGCAAACCCAAAGACTTGTGGACCGATCAAGGCAAGGGCGAAAAGATTGTTCGCTATTTTGCCAACGACGAATTCGACGAAGCCAAATGGGTGATTGCACGATTGAAGGAACTGCACGACGACGAACATCGAAAGTGGAGCGATCTTGCGGTGTTCTATCGCACCAACGCGCAAAGCCGTGTTCTCGAAGAATCGCTAACTCACGGGGGAGTTCCCTACAAAGTGGTTGGCGGAACCAAGTTCTACGACCGTCGTGAAATTAAAGACGCTCTTGCGTATTTGCGCCTTGCGTCTAACCCGCTTGACGAAGTGAGTATTAAGCGTGTCCTAAACGTGCCAAAGCGCGGAATTGGCGACACCACCGTCACAAAAGTCGATGCATACGCCAATGAAACTGGCATTTCGTTTGCACTCGCTTTGCGCCGGGCTGCAGAGGCTGGCGTTGGTGCTGCCGGAGTGCGTGGAATCAATACGTTTATTCAGCTACTTGATGAGTGCCAATCCATGTTGGAAGAAGGTCCTGGTCCGGTGTTGCGCCATGCCATGGAACGAAGTGGATACCTTGCTGAACTTGTTGCTGAAGACACGGTTGAATCTGCTGGCCGCGAAGAAAACGTGCAAGAACTCATCGGTGTTGCCAGTGAATTTATGCAAGTAGATGAATTCCTCGAACAAGTTGCGCTCGTTGCCGACACCGATCAAATTGATTCAGAAAATCACGTCACGCTCATGACGCTTCACTCCGCAAAAGGTCTTGAGTTCCCAGTGGTATTCATTGTTGGAGTTGAAGAAGGCATCTTCCCGCACAACCGTGCGCTTACCGACCCGGTTGAATTGGAAGAAGAACGCAGACTTGCGTATGTGGGCATTACGCGTGCAAAGGAGCGATTGGTGCTCAGTCATGCGTGGAGCAGAAGTTTGTTTGGCAATACCAACTACAACCCACCATCACGTTTTCTTTCCGAAATTCCTGACGAACTCATTGAACGCGAAGGCAACACCGATACAGGGGCCGATTCGCAGCGCTATAGCTATCGGTCACAAGCCGATCGTGGCTATGCGCCAACAACCCGACTCTCACGCACAGGGCCAAGTGTGAGTGCGGCATCGAGTGCGCAATTGCAAACTGAGAATCATGGGTTGCGTATTGGTGATGAAATCGTTCACCCAACTTTTGGTGAGGGAATCATCATTAACATTCGTGGCCAGGGCGAAAAAGCAGAAGCAGCCATTCGCTTCCGTTTAGTTGGCGAAAAACACCTTTCGCTTGCATGGGCTCCGTTGAAAAAATTGGGCCAGTAAATTCGTTACGGCGTTACGGGATTCATAGTTCCCCGCAAGTCAATGAGCAACGTGGTTTTGTTTTCAACAATTGGACGAACATCAGTAGGTGGCATGAGCTGTTCAACCGTCAATGTGCGACCTTCGCAATCGGTGAACGTGTGAGTCTTTTGAATTTGGGTCACAAGACATTCATCGGATCGGTCGGCGGGGTATGCGTAATACACCTGCCATCCCTTTGCCACATCGCTGCCGCTGTGTTCAATCACGATTGATCGCTTACCCAAAGGATCGCGGAGGTCGGGGTACAACACTGGACCATTCTCAGAAATCGATTTGGCGATGTCTGCAACTTCACCAACCACAAAGGTTCGGTCGCCGGTTGCGGTTGTCACCTTGGTGTTGTTGTTGGTGACATATGTTGCCATCAGCCATGTGACCCCAAACAGTGCTGCAAAAAACGCTATGCCCCCAACAATGGGCAATACCGCACGGGCAAAGGGGGAATTAAGCCTTCCGAACATGCCTCAAGTGTTGCCGATGCAGTCTGATGATGCCTATTTCTTGGGGGATTTGGCGGGTTGGTATCGGTCACGTCTGAGGGCGTAGGGTTCTGTAGTCGTGAAACGTCCTTACCGCGTTGTAGTGGCCAAGCCTGGCCTAGATGGCCATGATCGAGGCGCCAAAACCATCACTCGTGCATTGCGCGACCATGGTTTCGAAGTGATTTATACGGGTCTGCATCAGTTGCCAGAGCAAATTGCTGAAACCGCTCTACAAGAAGACGTCGACGCAGTTGGCTTGTCATTGTTGTCGGGAGCGCATCTCACGTTGTTTCCGCGAGTCATGGAAGAGCTTCGTTCCCGAAACCTTGGTGATGTGTTGGTGTTTGGTGGAGGAGTGATTCCTGATGCCGATGCGCGTGAATTGCGCAACCAAGGTGTTGGCGAAATATTTGGACCAGGTTCATCATTGAAAGACATCGCAAGTTGGCTCGAGCAAGCGCTTGATGCACGCGAGCAATAATAAGAAAGAAGCACATGGACCTTTTTGAGTATCAAGGCAAGCAATATTTTGCGAAATACAACATTCCAGTTTCGGCTGGCGGTGTTGCGCACACCGTAGATGAAGCCGTTGCAGAAGCAGAGAAGGCTCAGTATCCAGTCGTTGTGAAAGCCCAGGTGCAAGTGGGTGGACGTGGCAAAGCTGGCGGAATCAAGCTGGCAACGAATGCCGACGAAGTTCGCTTGCACGCAGGAAACATTTTGGGCATGGACATCAAGGGCCATGTGGTGAAGCGTGTTTGGATTGAACATGCATCAGATATTGCCGAGGAGTACTACGCTTCGTTCACGCTTGATCGTGCAGCGAAACAACACCTCCTTATGTTGTCTGCACAAGGTGGCGTGGAAATTGAAGATGTTGCTGCCAAAGATCCAACAGCAATTGTGAAACTACACATCAACCCGATCATTGGTTTGTCGCTCGCCGCTGCACGTCAAGCATCAGTTGATGCAAAGATTCCAGAGAAGGCACTTGATGGAGTTGCCGACATGTTGGTGAAGCTGTACGAATGCTTCACCAAAGGTGACTGCGACCTTGCCGAAATTAATCCATTGATTTTGAAGCCAACTGGTGAAGTGCATGCTCTGGATGCAAAAGTAAGCCTTGATAGCAATGCGGCTTTCCGCCATCCTGAGTGGGAAGAGTACGCAGCAACTGAAGAACTAGATGCTCGCGAACAGTTGGCTCGTGAGAAGAATCTGCAGTACATCGGTCTTGATGGAACGGTAGGAATCATTGCTAACGGTGCCGGCCTGGCTATGAGCACCTTGGACGTAGTGAACCAAGTTGGCGGCAGTGCAGCGAACTTCCTCGATATCGGTGGTGGAGCAAACGCGGAACTGATGACTGCTGCGCTCGAAGTAATTAACTCGGACGCCAAAGTGAAGAGTATTTTCATCAATATCTTCGGTGGTATTACGCGCGGTGAAGAAGTGGCCAAGGGAATTGTTGAGGCGGTGAAGCGCGTAACGCTCCGTGCACCGATTGTTATTCGCCTCGATGGCACCAATGCCGAAGAGGGCCGCAAGATTCTTGCCGAGGCAGGTATTCCAGATTCACAGCTCACAAGTCGACCAACCATGCTCGAAGCTGCTCGCGCGGCTGTCGCGTTGGCAAAGTAAGGAACCGACATGGCAATTTTCGTAGATCAATACACCAAAGTCATTGTTCAGGGTTTAACGGGTGGACAAGGACGTTTCCACGGACTTCGAAACAAGGCGTACGGCACTCAAGTCGTGGGTGGAGTAACTCCAGGCAAAGCGGGTCAAGACGTTGAAGGAATTCCTGTTTTCGACTCAGTTGAAGATGCGGTAAAGGCAACTGGTGCAAATGCTTCCTTCATTGCAGTGCCACCAAAAGCTGCTCCAGCAGCAATTCTTGAAGCCGCTCGTGCAGGCATCGGGTTTGTTGTATGCATCACCGAAGGAATTCCAGCTCAAGACGAAGCGCGCGTATATGCAACATTGCAGCGCGACTTTCCTGCAACACGACTCCTGGGGCCAAACTGCCCAGGCATTATTAGCCCGGGTAAATGCAACATTGGAATTACTGCTGGAGAAATTGCGCAGCTACCGACAGCAACGGGCCCAAACGTAGGAATCGTGTCGCGTTCGGGAACACTCACATATCAAGCGCTGTACGAATTGAAGCAACAGGGAATTGGTGTGAGCACCTGTGTTGGAATTGGTGGCGACCCTGTTCCGGGAACATCATTTGTTGATTGCTTGGCAGAGTTTCAAGCAGATCCAGAGACGCACGCCATCATCATGATCGGTGAAATTGGTGGATCGGCCGAAGAAGAAGCAGCAGAATTCATCACCAATCATGTGACCAAGCCAATGAGCGCGTATATCGCAGGTGTTACTGCGCCAGCAGGCAAGAAGATGGGCCACGCAGGCGCGATTGTCTCGGGCGGTAAGGGAACTGCCCAAGGGAAGATGGATGCGCTGCGTATGGCTGGCGTGAAGATTGGTCTCAATCCAACTGAGGCTGGCTCGCTGATGGCCGAAATTGTAAATAACCTTCGTTAAGTGAATCGCCCCCAGCAAACTATTTCGTATTTGCCAGGTCTTGATGGCTTGCGTGCAATTGCGGTTTTGGCAGTGGTGGTGTACCACGCCAATAAGAACTGGCTACACGGAGGCTTTCTCGGGGTAGAGGTGTTCTTCGTGATTAGTGGTTACCTAATCACGTTATTGCTACTCACTGAATCGGAGCAGCACGGACGAATTAATTTTCGTGCATTTTGGATGCGTCGAGCACGTCGATTGCTTCCAGCGTTATGGACGCTGCTTTTGGGCGTCACGATGTATTGCTCGTTGTTTGAGCGAGCAGAACTCGGAAAACTTCGCGGTGACGTCATTGCGGCTCTCATCTATCTCTTCAACTGGTTCAAAATTTGGGCGGGCGATTCGTACTTCGATGCCAGTGCACTTGATCCACTTCGACACCTGTGGTCACTTGCGGTGGAAGAACAGTTTTATTTGATTTGGCCAGTTCTCATTGCAGTAGTGCTGAAGAAATACGGTCGTAGGCCAGCAAAGTTAGGCGTGATCTTCCTTGGAATTTCAGTGGCACTCGCAATGTATGTGGCAACAACGTATGCCGCTGGCGTTCGTGGGACGCCAATTGAAACTCCCGAACAATACATATCGCTATTTGGTCATGCAGTCTCGCGTCTGGACTTTCTGTTCTTGGGAACCATTGGACGCTCTGGCGGCCTCTTCTTGGGTGCCGCATTGGCCTTTTGGTTTCGTCCAGAAATGTTCACTGGTTCGTACCAGTCAAGTGATCGTCACGTAGTTTCAGTTTTTGCAATTGCTGGAATCGCAGGTCTTGCGTACATGATGTGGACTTTCCACGATGTGGTGTTTGTTGCAGAAACGGGTGGGGTTCGCGGTTACGACCCTCTGTTTCAAGGTGGATTTTTGCTTGTCGGTGTTGCAACGTGTGCAATTATCACTGCCGCAGTGCATCCCCTTTCACTTGTGGGTAATGCAGTACTCGGCAATCCTGTATTCACATACATAGGTCGCCGTTCATATGGTTTGTACTTATTTCACTGGCCGGTGTTTCAGTTGTATCGCAAAGTTGCAAGCAACAACTTGACCCTTCTTCAATTCATTCTGTTGTTTGCGGTGATTTTGGCGTTTACGGAATTGTCGTATCGCTTTATTGAAATGCCAATACGAGAAGGACGCCTTGGAGATGTATGGCATAAGTTGCGATTCCCGCGAACTGATGCCGATGTGGAGCGACGCAACAAAGTGTTTGCTCTCGGTGCAGTTGCTGCTGTGCTACCAGTGTTCTCCATCGTGAGCCTGGCACTTGGCACAGGCGAAGGAAAAATCGCAGAGAGTATTAAGAGCGGCGAAGGCGTAGTGCAAAACTTGCTCGGAACAACGGTTGCGCCAGACCCAAATTCCACAACGATTCCAGGAACTCAGACCACAACGCTGGACGGACAACAGATCCCAATACTTGCCATTGGCGACTCGGTCATGCTGGGTGCTGCGCAAATTCTCACCGAACGCGGTATCACAGTTGATGCACTGAAGAGCCGTCCGTTTAGACAGGCCCTAGAAATTGCAAATTATGTGAAGTCAATTAATCGGCTAGGTGAGTTTGTGATCATTCACTTAGGTACGAACAATTATGTTGACCAAAAGACACTGGACGAAATCATGGTCCCTCTGAAAGATGTCGATTTAGTGCTCTTCTTAACTGCACATGTTCCCACTAGGGCATGGCAAGACCCAAACAATGCATTGGTTCGAGCCATGCCAAATGCGTATGGAAACGTGAAGGTTTTGGACTGGTATCAGATTGCCGAGGAGCACCCCGAGTATTTATACGGCGACAAAGTTCACTTGAATAATGAAGGCCAAAAGGTCTATGCCGATCTCATCATGCAAGCAATAGGGAAGTAAGGTTTTTGCCATGACAACTCCAGTTCGTATTGCCATTACCGGTGCCGCCGGACAAATCGGTTACAGCTTGCTTTTCCGCATTGCATCAGGTGCAATGCTCGGACCAGACACACCGGTCATTTTGCAACTGCTCGAAGTAACACCAGCGCTTGGTGCGCTTGGTGGAGTGAAGATGGAACTCGACGACTGTGCGTTCAGCCCACTTGTTGATGTCATCTGCACCGATGATGCCAATCTTGCATTCGGTGATGCAGACATCGCCATGTTGGTTGGCGCCATGCCACGCAAAGATGGCATGGAACGCTCCGATTTGTTGTCAGCAAACGGAGGGATTTTCAAGCCGCAGGGTCAAGCAATTAGTGCAAATGCAAAAAAGAACGTGAAGGTACTTGTCGTTGGTAACCCAGCAAATACCAACTCACTTATTGCAATGCATAATGCGCCAAATATTGATCCACGACAATTCACTGCAATGACTCGCCTCGATCACAACCGTGCGGTAAGTCAGTTGGCGCAAAAAGTTGGTCGACCAGTCACCTCCGTGAAGAAAATGACCATCTGGGGCAATCACTCAACAACTCAGTACCCAGACTTGTTTCACGCTGAAGTCGATGGCAAGAATGCTGCACAGTTAGTCAACGATCAGCAGTGGATTGAAGACACCTACATTCCAACCGTTGCTAAGCGCGGTGCTGCAGTGATTAAAGCCCGCGGTTCATCGTCTGCTGCTTCCGCTGCAAACGCCGCACTAGAACATGTTCGTTCTTGGGTTCAGGGAACCCCTGAAGGCGACTGGGTGAGCATGGCTGTGCCATCTGACGGTAGCTACGGCGTGCCAGAAGGTTTGATCTCGTCATTCCCATGCACATGTGTAAACGGTGAATACAAGATTGTTCAGGGACTAGAAATTGATGCATTTAGTCGTGCGCGCATTGATGCTTCAGTTGCAGAGCTAGGTGAAGAGCGTGATGCTGTTCGCCAACTTGGCTTGATTTAACTTCCTCTTGTTCCGTCAATTGCAGAATCAGCTCGTGAGCGTGTGCAACCAAGCGGATCATTTTTCTCGAGATTGCGAATCTCGCTTCGCGGTGAAAGTTGTTGACCCGTTTTCCAAGCATTGAGATACTTTTGTGGCCAGATTTCTCCTTGCAGTAAGTACACCTCTGCCAATGGGCAGACACGCGACATCCCCATATGGGTGTGGCAACGAGTAACTCGGGCATTTCCGCTTGATCCCATTACTCCGATCCAGTCACCGGCGTTAACGCTTTGATTCTTGAGCACTTTGATGCGGCCAAGGTGTGAGAAGTAATAGCGAACTCCATCGTCTCCTTGCAGCGTGATAGTTAATCCACCTCGAGTTCCTGGTGAATCGTTTTCGGGAGTCCATTTGTCGAGTCGATGCAACTGCGAAATAAAGCCTGAAGTTGGGGCAAGAATTCTGGCGTAGCAACCTTCAACGTCTACCGCTGGATAGTGCAAGTGATCTTTGGGGTAGCGAACTGGAACTTTACTGAAGGGAAAAACGTACTGCAGTTCGTTTTCCTCTGCATTGGCAATACGAGGAAAGAGTGAAACGCTAATCAAGATTGCAACAGAGACGCGCAAAATATTTTGTGTGCGGCGCCCCCAACGCATAACGAGACTCTAGGTGACGGCGTTACCTTTTCTGGATATAGCGATTGAGGCGACGACAATAGCTGCACCAACCCCAATTACTGACAGTCCCTGCACCAATGTGGAATCAAAGAGCCGTCCTGCGAGAACTCCAGTTGCCACGGTAAAACTGAAGCCGCCGGCAGCCACAATTTCTAGATGCAATTGGCTTGCTCCGTAGGCAAACAACAAAGCAGCGATAACAAGACCAACAATTGGATGCCAAATGCTGTTTTCCCAAGTGGAAAATCCAATGGCTGCAAACATAATGCTTAAAGCGCCAGCGCCACGAGCAACGAACTGCAATCCGATCTTGCTTTGTGAGTACCAAATGAGGGCGGTTCCAGAAAGAACAAAGACAAGCGGCGCAGCTGAAGTATCGGCTAAATATTCAGAGATGATTCCGGCCATAAAAGGTTGTGTTGCCGCAACGATGATGATCGTGCCAATAAATTTGGTGCGAAATGAAACTGCGATTCCGATGAGTAATGCAGTTAATGCGGCAAGTATCAGAATGTAATCCTCATGAATGCTAAAAATATCAAGAAGTAAACCAATTCCGATTGCGAAAGCAGTTGTAGAAATTGCGATGACGCATTCGCCTAGAACAGCGATGCGTCCGCCCTTTTTTAGGAGCCAGTATGCAAGCGCAGCGGTCGCAGCAGATGCAATAAACAATGCAGCGTCTATGGCTTCCTGAGACAAATCTTGGATCAATGCGATCACAATCCATACAAGTCCAACAAAAATGACCGCACCACCCAAAAAAGAGGCGATGTCAGAAAAAGAAATTACCCATTGCGGCGCCGCGCGCAACGCTTGAGCCTCTTCAGTTGTCAGTTTCCCTGAAGACTCATAATCATCAATGAGGGCACTTGCGCTCTTACGGTTCTTGGCCATACGCAGATACTACGAGTGTTACGGTGTCTGCCGATGAAACGAACATTTTGGATTGATACAGATACGGCAAGTGATGATGCGGTGGCGTTAATCATGGCTTTCATGAACCCTGACATTGATGTTGTAGGGATTTCGATTGTGGCTGGAAACGTACCTCTGGACATGGGAGTGCAAAACGCGTTGTACACAGCAGAACTGTGCGCAGTAACTCCGTCAATTTATGCAGGCGCAGCAAAACCACTTTCGCGAGAACTCGGCACAGCGCAGTTCGTGCACGGCGAGGACGGAATGGGAGATATTGGCCTAAATCTTTCCGGTCGTACACCGACGCCTGGAAACGCAGTGAGCAAACTCGTTGAGGCAATCCACGTACATGCTGGACACATCGAATTAGTTACGCTCGGACCTCTTACGAATATTGCACTAGCTCTGCAACAAGATCCAAGTATTGCTAAGGCTGTAAAGCGCTGTGTGGTGATGGGAGCAGTTGCAGACCATATTGGAAATGTCACTCCAGTTGCCGAGTTCAATATGTGGGTTGACCCAGAAGCCGCAGACATTGTGTTGCGTTCGGGAATGCACTTGGAGTTTGTGGGCTGGGATATTTCTCGCACCGAGGCAGTGGTAACGCCGCAAGAGTCAGCAATGATTCGCTCGCTCGGAACCGAGCGCGCAAACTTTTCTGTAGATATTCAGCGCGTACTTGAAAAGTTTTGTGCGGAAGAAACTCATTTAAACGGGTTTGATCTACCTGATCCAATTGCGATGGCATATGCCATTGACACGAGCATCGCAACCGAAGTGCGCCATTGGTATCTCGCATCAGAAACGAGCTCTGAATTGACACGAGGCATGGTTGTCATGGACACACTTGGGGTTATGCACCAAGAGCCAAACGCCTTTGTGGTAACTAAAGCAAGTCATGAAAAGTTCATGTCAATGTTGGTGGGTGCGCTGCAATGAGTAATTCGCCACTGTCGGGTGCATTCGTTGAATTAGCAGTTACCACGCGAAGTGGTCATGATGAGTCGGTGCACTACGGGGCAGTAGTTGCACTTGCCCAGGATGGCACTGTGCAGTTCGCGCTGGGCGACCCAAGTGCTGTTGTGTTTCCGCGCTCGTCAACAAAGCCAATTCAGGCAACGGCAATGGTGGCCAATGGTTTGCAAATTCCTCCGCGCATGCTTGCGTTGGTGTGCGCAAGTCACGACGGTCGTGAAGAACACTTGCGAACAGCCACGGAAATTCTGGCAACTGCTGGCCTTACTCCGAACGATTTAGGCAATACTGCCGACTATCCGCTCGATCCGGAAGCACATGAAGCAGCAGTGCGTGCTGGGATTCAGAAATCTGCGTTGCAGATGAATTGCTCAGGAAAGCATTCGGGCATGCTTGCAACGTGTGTGCATAACAACTGGGATCGTGCCACGTACTTGCACGTCGATCACCCATTGCAACAGCGCATTACTGAAATGGTTCCCGAGTTATCTGGTGAAGATGCTTCTTACATCGGAGTCGATGGTTGTGGCGCGCCGGCTCATGCGCTTTCGCTCACCGGACTAGCGCGCGCGTTTCGCTCGGTTGCCATTGCCAGAGAAGGCACGCCAGCGGCTCACGTTGCTCATGCCATGCGTTCACATCCAGAAATGGTGGGCGGGCCAACGCGCGACATCACGCTGTTAATTCAGGGAGTTCCTGGACTGATGGGCAAAGACGGAGCCGAGGGAGTGTTCGCCATTGCCATGCCAGACGGTAGAGCTATTGCGTTAAAGATCTCCGACGGTGCTAACCGCGCGCGTCCACCAGTCATGAAATTTGCACTGCAGGCGCTGGGCATTGACATCAGCAATGTAGATGCACGCGCATTTGAGTCGCCCATCATGGGCCACGGCAATGTCGTTGGCTCAGTTCGGGTTACAGCACAGCTGTAACCCGATTTAGATCAGCCCTCGTAGAACGAGTCGGCGATTGTCAATGCTTCGTCGATAATCGCAATGCCTTCACGTACTTCGTCTGGTGTTGCGTTGCATGGTGGCACCACGTGAGTGCGGTTGAAGTGTGTGAATGGCCACAGGCCGCGCTTCTTGCACTCGGCTGCGAAATCAAGCATTGGCTTGGCATCTGCACCTGCAGCGTTAAACGGAACCAGTGGCTTGCGTGTTTCGCGGTTGCGCACCAATTCAATTGCCCAGAACACGCCAACTCCACGAACATCACCAACTGATGGGTGCTTAGCCTTCAGCTTTTCAAGCTCTGGTCCAATGACGGTCTCGCCAAGCATGCGTGCATTTTCAATGATCTTTTCTTCCTTGAAGATGTTGATCGATGCAACTGCTGCAGCACATGCAAGTGGGTGACCGCTGTAAGTGAGTCCGCCTGGGTACACGCGATCTTTGAATGTGTCAGCAATCTTTTGGCTGATCACCACTCCACCAAGTGGCACGTAACCAGAGTTGACGCCCTTTGCAAAGCAAATGAGGTCTGGAGTAACGCCCCACTTGTTCACTGCAAACCACTCACCGCAGCGACCGAAACCAGCCATTACTTCGTCGCACATCATGACGATGCCGTAGCGATCACAGATTTCGCGAACACCTTTCAAGTAGCCAGCAGGTGGAACCAAAATTCCGTTTGTTCCAACGACCGTTTCAAGGCCAATCATGGCAACAGTGTGTGGTCCTTCGACCATCAACACGTCTTCGAGGTGTTGTAACGCGCGCTGGCATTCTTCGGCTTCATTGGACGAATGAAATGCAGAACGGTATGCGTATGGTCCCCAGAACTTCACAGCACCCGATGCGCCGGTTTCGTTTGGCCAACGACGTGGGTCGCCAGTTAGCGCAATCGCGCCGGCAGTAGAACCGTGGTACGAACGGTACATGGTCAAAATTTTGTGACGACCAGTGTGCAACTTGCTCATACGAACTGCATTTTCTGCAGCTTCGGCACCACCGTTCGTGAAGAACACCATGTTCAAATCACCAGGAGCAACTTCAGTGATGAGGCGTGCTGCTTCGCTGCGTGCGTCGTTCGCAAATGCAGGTGCAATGGTGCACAAGCGCGCTGCCTGTTCTTGAATTGCGGCAATCAACTTTGGGTGCTGGTGTCCAATGTTGAGGTTGACCAACTGGCTGGAGAAGTCGAGGTACTTCTTGCCCGATGCATCGGTGAAGTACGAGCCCTTGCCACTGACTATTTCAACTGGGTTCAGCGTTCCCTGTGCTGACCATGAATGGAAGACATGCTTGCGGTCGTTGATAAAGCCAGGTGTGGTGGTTGGGTCGATTGTCATATATCAGAGCCTAACGAATAGGCAGTGGGTGAAATAAGTAGGCCAAAAGCCCCTAGGCGGTCAAAGTGGCGAGTGCGCGCAAACGCAGTTGCGGCCATGCAGCCTCAAGACCCTTGTGCAATTGAAACTCGGCAACCTCGTCAATGAGCACCCAACGTAGGTCTTCAGACTCTGCGTTGGCAGCGTGAGCCCCTGCGTCACTTGAGGTGTGTGCGATAACGGTGTCATAGCGCCATGGCCCGTGGTCATCGCTGAATACATCATGCACCGTTATCTCAGATGCGCTGATTCCTGCCTCTTCCTCTGCTTCGCGTGCTGCGGCACTCACTGAATCTTCGTGACTGTCAAGCGCGCCACCGGGAAGCGCCCATGTTCCACCGCCATGCGTCCATGCTGCGCGCAATTGCAACAACACGCGAGGCTGATCAAGGTCGCGGCGGATAAGCAATAAACCTGCTGCACCGTGAAGACCCCAATGGCGGTGCCCACATGAGCACATCACCCAACCATCGCCATCTCGAAACGCCATTGTTCAGAGCGTAGTTTCTTTTGTCGCTTCCTTGGCTTCGCGGCGAGCAGTTGCTCGAGCAGTTGCTTGGGCAGCAGTGATTTCCGCATGGTGCGCACGACACAGCACTTCCAAACCACCTTCACCGCGCGCATCTGGCTTTGAATGGTGTTGACATCCGGGTCCATAACCAAGGCCGTTCAGTGCTTTGATGTGGTTGACTTCGCAGTCTCTGCGTTCTGCGGTGCAACCTGGCTTGGTGCAGCGGTACTTTGCACGACGTTTTGCCGCCGAGCGAGCAAACCTCCAAATGTGCTCGCGTTGCCAGGCTCGACCGCATGCATCGGAACACCATGTGCGCCTGCGCTTGCCAGTGATGACGTCGTTGCACCAATGACAGCGGCCCATTTCGCCAGTCCATTTGGACAAAGCACAGGAAATTCGCTCGGCCACAAGTGGAGGTAGCTCCAGTTTGTTAACTGGGTGTTTCGCCAACGCGCGTTTTGTGGCCATGTGTGAGTAAAGAATAACGCTTACGAAACAATTCGTAGACAATCCAGAAACATGAGTCTCCTAGTTTCTGCCTCGTTGGGTTGCAGCGTCGCCCCTGACTTTTCATTCAACTTACAAACAGGGAGAGAGTTATGAAATTTCTTGTAGACGTTGCCGATCCGGTAACGGTGTTGGGGCAGCAGGTCAGCTTGTTGTGGATTGTCATTGGTGCAGCGCTCGTGGTATTCATGCAGGCAGGTTTTGCATTAGTTGAAACTGGTTTTACTCAAGCGAAAAATGCAGCGCATGTGGTGAGCACGAACTTTGCAATCTTCGGATTGGGCTTTATTGGTTTTTACCTCGTTGGTTTTTCATTTTCATTCGGTGGGTTTAGTTATTCCGCTTTTGGAATGGATGCGCCAGTGGGAAGCGCGTTAATTGGAAGCGGCGATTGGATCTTTTTCTGGAAGGGCGGTTGGGCGTTAACGGGTGACGCAGTTACTCCTGCAGCCATTGGCTTCTTTTTGTACATGGTGGCCTTCATGGACACCGTTGCAACGATTCCAACTGGCTCAATGGCCGAACGTTGGAAGTGGAGCAGCTTCGTTGTGTGGGGTTTCTTCTGCGGTGCAATTTATTATCCGGTCATTGCCGCATGGACTTGGGGTGGCGGTTGGTTAGCCAAGACTTGGAGCTCGATGTCTCTCGGTGCTGGTTATGTTGATTTTGCTGGTTCGGGCGTTGTGCACGCAGTTGGTGGTGTTGCAGCGTTCACTGGCGCAATCGTGCTTGGTCCACGTATTGGCAAGTTTGGTGCAGATGGAAAGCCACGCACCATTGCTGGTCACCACGTTCCAATGGCGATGCTCGGAACATTTATTTTGCTGTTTGGCTGGTTTGGGTTTAACGCTGCCAGCACATTTGCGGCAACAGATGTTCAGTTTGCAGTAGCTGCAACCAACACGGCAATCGCTGGAGCGTTCGGATCAATTGCTGCAATGTTGTACATCACTCGTAAGACGGGAAAGCCAGACCCGGGCATGATGGTGAACGGAATGCTCGCTGGTCTTGTTGCAATTACTGCGCCGTGCGCATTTGTCGATCCGTGGGCAGCAGCCGTAATCGGAACACTTGCAGCAGTGCTCATCATTGAGTCTGTGTATTTCTTTGAGCGTCGTGGAATTGACGATCCAGTTGGAGCAATTTCTGTTCACGGAGTTGGTGGTTTGTTTGGCCTACTCAGTGTTGGTGTGTTCGCAAATGGAACCTACGGTGCAGGTTGGAACGGATCAACTAGCGAAGGCGTGAAGGGAATTATTAAGGGTGACTGGGGGCAGTTAGGTGCTCAAGCCCTTGGTGCAGTCACCATTGTGGTGGTGTGCGGACTGATGTCGTATGCGTTTTTCGCCATTCAGAACAAATTGACGAAGGGCGGAATTCGTTCGAAGGCTGAAGACGAAATAGATGGTCTTGATCTTGCTGAAATGGGTGTGCTTGCGTACCCAGAATTTCAAGGCTCACACAAATAAACCTTTTGACCTCGCTTGTTAGCGAGCGATGAATTCACCGAGAACTCGAGTTGTCCTTTCCAGTGACAGCTCGAGTTCTCGTGTGTTTAATCCCAAATTATTTTTGTTCGCAAGCAACGTCGTAATGTCGCGAATAATCCAACCGTTTTGTTTATCTACCCATGTTGGATGCACAACGGGAGTATCGAACGAAACTCTTCCTGCGGTATCGCGACTCATGGTGATGGTGAATACGCCGGCATCTTGGCTGCTTGCGGGCCAGCGGTCATCAGTGGGCAGATTCGACAGCACATTGCCCATCCCGTAGATCACCCAAACACCGTTCACTTTTTCGATTGGCTGAACCACGTGAGCATGGTGGCCAATAATCAAATCCACGTCACCAGATTTGGTCAATGCATCTGCAACTGAAATCTGTTGAGAGTTCAGCTGGTGAGACATTTCGTTTCCCCAATGCATGCTGACGATGACTGCTTCGGCGCCCAATTCGCGTGCGGTTCGGGCATCGCGGAGTATTCGATCGGTGTCAATAAGCGCAGAACGCCATTCTTCGTCTTGTGGAAGTGAAAGTCCGTTATAGCTGAAGGTGTAACTGAGATGACTCAGTGTCACGCCCTTCACAGAAAACGTTTGTGGTTCAATTTCACTTGGAGTGCGCGCCATTCCCGATTGTGCAACGTTGTTGGCAAGTAAGGCGTTGATGGTCTCATCAATTCCTTTTACACCGCGGTCGTAGGTGTGATTACTCGCTGTGCTGCAACGATCAAACCCAGCTCTAGCAATTGCTCTTGTAATGGTTGCTGGCACTCCAAAGAACGGAAACGTTGACAGCGCTTCACCTTGCGGAGCAATGGGAGTTTCAAGGTGACAAATTGCAAGGTCAGCAGACGCAATGAGTGGGGTGATGTCTTCGAACATGGGTGAGAAGCCCTGTTCATTTCGTTGTGCACGCGCGACCAGTGGGCTGTGGGGCAGAATGTCGCCAACAAATGCCATGGTGATGAGAACATCCTTAGGATTAGTGGTGCTGGTCTCAGATGCAGCAGTTGAATTGCACGCAGACACAACCACAATGCATGCAATGAGTAAAGCGCGTTTCACGCTTTCAATCTAAAGGTTTATACGTGTCCGAGCGACGCCATCTTCATGCGATTGCGAGTACCGGCAACGGTGTAGACCACGATAAACACCAAAGCATCGAGCAAAATGATGGTTGCACTTGCTGATGTATCTAAGTGATAACTCAAGTTCATGCCAACAAAGCAAGTTATCGCACCAATAATCGGCGAAACCCACAAAAGTCTTGAAAAACTATTTGTCGTCATTCGTGCTGCTGCGGCAGGAATAACGAGAAGCGCAGAAATAAGCAGGGTTCCGATAACGCGCATGGTGACCAAAATGGTGAGCGACAGCAACGACAACAGAACCACTTCCACTACAGACACTTTGACTCCCGAAACTTGAGCAACATCTGGATCAAATGTGGAGAACAGCAACTTTCGATACCAGACAATGATGACTGCGAGTGCAAAAACTGCAACCAAAGAGACCGCAACAATGTCGGCAACCTTGACGCCAAGCACGCTGCCAAATAACACGGCCTCGATGCTCTTTGACGCCTGCCCGTAACGATTCATTAATGCAAGGCCGAGTGCAAATGAAGCCGTAGTAACAACGCCAATTGCTGCGTCTGCACCGAGCACGCGTCGTCGCGCAACGCGTGCAATCAATACACCCGAGATGATTCCCCAAATACCGGCGCCGATAAAGAAGTTGATTCCAATGACCGCACTTGCTGCAGCACCACCAAATACGGCGTGTGAAAGCCCATGGCCGATGTAACTCATGCCGCGCAAGACAACAAATACGCCAAGCAGTCCGCATAATGCGCCAGCGATAGTTGCGACGATGATTCCATGTTGGAAAAACTGAAAGCCGTATGGTTCAAATAGATCGAATGCGAGCATCATTTTCCTTCACCTCGCATTTGCACACGACCATGGTCCACAACCAGTGGCATTCCGCCGTGTTCAAGAACTTCCATCGGTGCGCCGTATGTTGCTTCAAGCACCGAAGGTGTGAGTACTTCGCGCGGGTTTCCATCGGCAATGACGCGCTTGTTCAAACACACCAATCGCGGAAGGTGGGCGGCGAGGCCATTTAAGTCATGTGTGGTGAGCAAAATGGTAAGCCCGTCAGCATGGAGGTCTGCCAATAAGTGCAACACTTCGTGGCGCGTGCGCACATCTACTCCAGAAGTTGGTTCATCCATAATCAAAATGTCTGGGTTACGGAACATTGCTCGTGCAAGAAATACTCGTTGCTGCTGTCCACCGGACAGTTCGCGAATATGGCTGTTCGCAACTTCACCAATGCCCAATCGATCTAGAACGTCGCGCACTGCTTTTCGTTCAGCCTGCGTAATGCGTGGCCACCATGAACTCTTTGAACGAGTCATCACGATCACTTCCTCAACGGTGACAGGGAAGTACCAATCAACGGTTTCAACCTGAGGAACGTATCCAAGGGTCAGTTTTGGCTGCATGGTGATTGAACCGTGAGCAACTGGGTGTGTTCCCAAGATGGCTTTGAGCAGGGTGGTTTTCCCAGAACCCGATGGTCCAACAACTCCTACGAACTCGCCTCTATTGACACGCATATATACGTCATCAAGCACCGCGGAATTTCCGTAGGTGCACGAGACGTGTTCGCAGTTAATGAGTGATTCGGAGCTCATGGGCATTACTGAGGGTAGGTGGCGTTGTCCTTCACAACATCACTCACATCAACAGTTTTTAGTGCAGAGGCGTCACCCCCAAGGGCTTCAACCATGGTCACATAATTAAAACGCATTAATCCCAGCCACGAATGCTCGGGGCCGCCGGGCTCGCCGATGAGGTCATCATCGCGGAGTACATCCACATATCGCACGCCGGTTTCAGCACCAATTTGCTCCATAACTGGAGAAGGGAATACTTCGCTGCCAAATACTGCAGTGACACCCGATTCGCGAACCTGGGAAATGAGGTCAGCGATTTCTTTCGGTGTTGGCTCATCAAATGACGATGGTTGAATTGCTCCAATCACGGTGTAGCCGTAGTGCGCGGCAAAGTACGCATACGCGTCGTGGTAGGTGAGCAGCTTTCGTTGATCTTGCGGAATGGTTGCAGTTGCTGTTGCCATGGCTGCATCAAGTGCATCAACTTTTGCTGCGAAGGCTTCGTAGTTGGCTGCAAAAATTGAGGCATTGGTTGGGTTAAGAGCCGCCAGCAAGTCGCGCGCAACCGCTGCGTATTCTTTTGCCATTGGTGGGTTAGTCCACAAGTGCGGGTTTGGCTTGCCTCCTTCAAGAGGGAACGAGAAGTCATAGATGTACTCGCTCTCAGGAAGTATTTGGCTTCCAAGTTCGCAAATCACTGCGCCATTTTTCAGGTTTGCTAGTGCAAGTTCTTTGGTGGGCTCTTCAAGCACGAGTCCGTTGATGAAGATCACATCTGCTTGTTCGAGAGTTGAGGCATCGCTTGGCTTGGGTTCAAACGTGTGCGAGTTGGTGCCTTCGGGAACAATTCCGTTGATGCTGGCATCGGTACCACCAGCAATGTTCGCAATGATGCTGGTAATTGGCGCAACGGTTGTTGCAATGTTGACAGGACCGTCGATAACTGTTGTTGGTAAACAGCTAATCGGAGACACTTCGGAATCACCAGACTCAGAAGGTGCGCTTGAGCAGCCCGCTGATACAACCAGTGCAGCGGCAATGACATAAACGATTCGTGTTTTCATGAATGAACAATCGTACTGCTGGCTTTGTGAGCAACATTTCTGATCAGTTCATTAATGTCAGCAACCGATCCAAGTTTTTTGAGTAATGGACCATCAATTAACAGCGTTGCAAGACCGTGTGCCACTGACCACATATATGCGGTGTGTGCGTTGGCTTCATCTTCGTTTGAGTCTTCACCCAAAATGACGGCGACTTCGTTGCGTAGTGCATTGAATGCTCGATCAGCCTGAATGAGTGCCGAAGGGTAGTTTTCTAGCGAACACAAATCATTTCGCATCATCACTCGGAAGTGTCCCTTGTGGGCGAGAGCGAAGTGAACGTAGGCCTCGCACATTGCTGCGGTGCCAAGCGTTGTGCTGGCTTCGATTGACTCTGCCAATATTCGAAAACCTTCTTCGGAAATAGCCGCAAATATTCCTGCTCGATCGCCAAAGTGGTGATATGGGGCCTGATGAGAAACTCCTGCCAAGCGGGCTACTTCACGCATGGAAATTGCATCGGGTCCAGATGTAGCGGCGATGGCAACTGCAGCATCCAGTACCTGTCTGCGGAGACCGTCCGTTTTGGCTGAGCTCATAACTTGACACTATCTAGTTTTTCTACTAGACACTGTCAAGTATGAATACGCACCCTGACACCAAAATTCACAACCGCCGTTGGATCATCTTGCTGGTGCTTTGCATCAGTCTCTTCATGGTCGTCGTCGACAATCTCATCATCAACGTTGCGCTCCCAACGTTGTCACGCGAACTTGGTGCGTCAACCAGTGGTTTGCAGTGGATCGTCGACTCGTATGCCCTGGTTTTTGCATGCTTGCTCTTGGCTTTTGGTGGTCTTGGCGATCGATTCGGGCGTAAAGGAGCAATTCAGATTGGTCTCGTTGCGTTCATGGCTTGTTCAGTGTGGGCTTCGTTTGCAACTTCAACGGCGACTTTGATCATTGCTCGTGGCGCAATGGGTGTCGGTGCAGCAGCGGTCTTTCCAGCAACTCTTGCAATTCTCATCGATGTATTCCGTGATCCGATTGAACGTGCAAAGGCGATTGGCGTTTGGTCGGCAGTTTCAGGAATGGCAGTTGCATTCGGTCCAATTTCTGGTGGCTTCCTCCTGGAGCACTTCTATTGGGGCTCAGTGTTTCTCGTCAATGTTCCGATCGTGATCATCGCTCTCGTACTTGGTGCGGTGTTTATTCCGACATCAAAAGATCCGAACCCACACGGACTTGATTTTCCTGGCCTTGGTTTATCAATCGCAATGGTCGGCTTGCTGGTGTACACCGTCATTGAAGGTCCACATCGCGGATGGACAAGTGTTGCAACTCTTTCATCGTTTGCTGGATCACTCATTTTGCTTTTTGCATTTATTAAACGTGAACTCTCAACGAGCGAACCACTGCTTGACGTGCGTGTATTTCGTAACGCGCGACTCTCTGCAGCAACGGGATCAATTGGAATTGCGTTCTTCGTATTGTTCGGATTCACATTCCTGGTCACGCAGTATTTCCAATTCGTTCGTGGCTACAGCACGTTGTCTGCTGGAGTTCACACGCTGCCATTTGCACTTGGTGCCGGTGTAACAGCACCAATCGCCGCACGACTGGCATTGAAATTTGGAACAAAGCGAATTGTTGCAATTGGTCTCACCAACATGGCGATTGGTCTCATCATCATTGGAACAGCTGAAGCAGACACGGCCTACTTCGGACCAGTCATCATCAGCATGTTGTTTCTCGCTAACGGACTTGCACTTGTTACATCGCCAGCAACTGACGCGGTGATGGGTGAGTTGCCACGTGAAAAAGCGGGTATCGGTTCTGCAGTAAACGACGTCAGTCGCGAAGTTGGCGGCACGCTCGGTGTAGCAATCAGCGGTTCGGTATTCGCCTCGTTGTATGGACCAAAACTGGGCGAACTGCTAGCCAAGCTCAACATGCCGGCCGAAGCCGTGGCGTTGGCTAAGGAATCTGCAGGCGCGGGTTTTGCTGTTGCTGAATTGTCACCCACCCCGGAAGCTGCAGCGGCAGTGCGTCAAGCAGTCAGCGAAGCCTTTATGCACGGGTTCCATACTGCCTGTTTCACGGGTGCTGGCGTAGCGCTGTTCGGTGCGCTGTTTGCCTTGAAGTTTTTGCCCGCCCGTCGCGCCACAGTTTCTGCATAAGCAACTTCACCCCTAAGGGCTTTACCGTTTGGGGTAAGGGCTACTAGCCTGACTCTTCTTACATCGGCATTCAAAGGGGAGAGCCATCATGGCAAGAATCGTAAAAGCAGCACTGTTGCAGACCGATTGGACTGGCGACAAAGAATCGATGATCGATAAGCACGAGGCAGCTGCTCGTGAAGCCGCGAAGCAGGGTGCACAAATCATGTGCTTCCAAGAATTGTTCTATGGTCCGTACTTCTGTCAAGAACAGGATCCGAAGTATTTTTCGTACACAGAGCCAATTCCAGATGGTCCAACTACAAAGCGCTTCCAGGCGCTTGCAAAAGAACTGAACATGGTGCTTGTGCTGCCAATGTACGAAATTGTTCAGCCGGGCCTCTATTACAACACCGCAGCAGTGATTGACGCTGATGGTCGCTATTTGGGCAAGTACCGCAAACAGCACATCCCGCAGGTTCCTGGATTCTGGGAGAAGTACTACTTCACTCCTGGCACACATGGTTACCCAGTGTTCGATACCGCTGTTGGCAAAGTTGGCGTGTACATCTGTTACGACCGCCACTTCCCAGAAGGTTGGCGCGCACTTGGTCTTAACGGTGCAGAAATTGTGTTCAACCCATCGGCAACAAGCCGTGGATTGTCTGAATACATTTGGCGCGTGGAGCAACCAGCATCAGCAGTTGCAAACATGTATTACGTTGGCGCGATCAACCGCGTAGGTATTGAAAAGGACATGGGCACTAACGACTTCTATGGCCAGAGCTACTTCGTAGACCCAGAAGGCAAGTTTGTCGGTGAAGTTGGCGATCCGTTCAAGCACGAACTCATCGTTCGTGATTTGGATATGGACAAGATCCGCATGGTGCGCGATCGTTGGCCGTTCTACCGCGACCGTCGTCCAGACGCATACCACGAAATTTCAGAACGTTAATTAGCACTTCGAGTCATTGGGGGAAATATGGCACGCACACTGATTAAAAACGGAACCGTCATCAGTCCAACAGGTCGACATCGCGTTGATGTGTTGATTGAAGGCGAGACCATTAGCGCTCTGCTCGAACCAGGCAAGGTTGAAGCACTCAATATCACGGCCGACAAGGTCGTCGACGCAACAGGAAAGTTCGTTGTTCCTGGTGGTATCGATGTTCATACGCACATGGAGTTGCCATTTGGTGGAACCAATGCAAGTGACACATTCGAAACTGGCACCAATGCTGCGGCATGGGGTGGTGTAACAACAATTGTCGACTTTGCTGTGCAGCGTTATGGAGAAAACGTTCAGGAGTCATTGAAGACTTGGCACAAAAAGGCCGAGGGCAACTGCTCGGTTGACTATGCATTCCACCAGATCATTGGCGGTATTGATGATCAATCGCTTGTTGACATGGATTACCTAGTGAAGAACGAAGGCGTTACTTCGTTCAAGCTGTTCATGGCTTACCCAGGTGTTTTTTACAGCGACGACGGACAAATCCTTCGTGCGATGCAACAGGCGAGCAACAACGGTTCCACCATCATGATGCATGCTGAAAACGGCATTGCTATTGACGTGCTTGTGCAACAGCACATTGCGCGTGGCGAAACCGATCCGAAGTATCACAGCTACAGCCGTCCAAGTTTGTTGGAAGGTGAAGCAACGAATCGCGCGATCGTGTTGTCAAAGGTTGCAGGCAACGTTCCGTTGTACATCGTGCACATGTCGGCATCGGAAGCGTTGAATGCACTTGCTGCAGCTCGCCATGAAGGCTTGAACGTGTTCGGTGAGACCTGCCCGCAGTACCTCTACATGACTCTTGAAGATCACTTGGCTCAACCAGGATTCGAAGGTGCAAAGTATGTTTGCTCGCCACCAATTCGTAGCAAGCACGACAAGCACGACCACCACGCAGACCTCTGGAAAGGTTTGCGCATGAATGAACTTGCAGTGGTTTCAACCGACCATTGTCCGTTCTGCATGAAGGATCAAAAAGAACTTGGTCTTGGCAACTTCTCAAAGATTCCAAACGGCATGGGCTCGGTAGAGCACCGCATGGAACTCATCTATCAGGGCGTTGTGCAAGGTGAAATTTCACTCGAGCGCTGGGTAGAAACATGCAGCACCTCGCCAGCACGAATGTTCGGTATGTATCCGAAGAAGGGCATCATTGCTCCAGGATCAGACGCCGACATTTTGGTTTGGGATCCAAACGGAAAAACCAAGATCGGTATCAACGACAAGCACCACATGAATATGGACCACTCGTCATGGGAAGGTTTCAAGATTGATGGCAAGGTGGACACCGTGTTGTCGCGCGGAATGATCGTTGTCGAGAACGACACCTTCAAGGGCAAGAAAGGTCACGGCAAGTTTGTTAAGCGTGACCTGTGTCAGTACCTCAACTAATTCAACAACCCCTTTAACAAAAAACAATCAGGAGAAACATGCAACGCATTAGTCACTGGGTCAACAACAAAGTTGTAGCCGGAACATCAGGAAACGTTGGCAAGGTGTATAACCCAGCCACCGGAGAAGTACAAGCCGAAGTTGACCTGGCATCTGTTGCCGAAGTTGATGCAGTCGTTGCGGTTGCAAAAGAAGCCTTTGTTACGTGGCGTGCTACCAACTTGTCGCGTCGTGCAGAAATCATGTTCCGCATGCGCGAACTTGTTGATGCAAACCGTAAAGAATTGGCCAACATTGTTTCGCTGGAGCACGGCAAAGTACCAAGCGATGCAATGGGTGAAATTGCTCGCGGACTCGAAAACATCGAGTTTGCTTGCGGTATTCCAGCAATGTTGAAGGGCGGGTACTCGGAACAGGCTTCTGGCGGCGTTGACGTGTATTCAATTCGTCAGCCTCTTGGTGTTGTTGCCGGAATCACCCCGTTCAACTTCCCAGCCATGGTTCCAATGTGGATGTTTGCAAATGCCATTATGTGCGGAAACACCTTCGTCTTGAAGCCATCGGAGAAAGATCCATCAGCAGCAATGTTCGTTGCTGACCTATTGCGTCAAGCAGGTTTGCCAGAAGGCGTATTCAACGTTGTTCATGGTGACAAGGTTTCTGTAGATCGTTTGCTTGAGCACAAAGATGTTCAGTCAATTTCGTTTGTTGGTTCAACACCAATTGCGAAATATGTATACGAAACGGGAACAAAGAATGGCAAGCGCGTTCAAGCACTTGGTGGCGCAAAGAACCACATGCTCGTGCTTCCAGACGCGGACCTCGATATGGCAGCAGACGCAGCAGTTTCTGCGGCTTACGGTTCAGCAGGCGAGCGTTGCATGGCAGTTTCGGTTGTGCTTGCAGTTGACTCCGTTGCCGATGCACTCGTTGACAAGTTGAAGTCACGTATTCCAAATATCAAAGTTGGACCAGGAACTGATCCAGCAGCAGAAATGGGACCACTCATCAGCCGTGAACACCGCGACAAGGTTGCAAGCTTTGTAACCAATGCAAATGCAGAGGGTGCAAAGGTTGTTGTTGACGGCACCGATAAGGCAAAAGATGCTGGTTTCTTCTTGAACCCAAGCCTTATCGACAACGTGAAGCCAGGTATGAAGTGCTACGACGAAGAAATCTTCGGACCAGTACTTACCGTGATGCGCGTGAAGAGCTACCAAGAGGGTCTCGACACCATCAATGCGAACCAGTTTGGAAACGGAACTGCAATCTTCACCCGCGACGGTGGTGTTGCTCGCCAATTCCAGTTCGATGTTCAAGTGGGAATGGTTGGCATTAACGTGCCAATTCCGGTTCCAGTGTCGTATTACTCATTCGGAGGTTGGAAGGCTTCGCTGTTTGGCGACCAGCACATGTACGGCCCAGAAGGAATCAACTTCTTTACTCGCGGCAAAGTGGTTACCTCACGTTGGCCAGACCCACGTACGTCGTCGGTCAACTTGGGTTTCCCACAAAACCGTTAATCACACGTCTACATAGTTAAGGGGAGAGCAATGGACATCGGTGTTGTATTGCAAACCACTCCGCCATCATCACGCGTAGTGGATTTAGCTAAGAAAGCCGAAATGTTCGGCTTTTCGCATGTCTGGACATTTGATAGTCACATTTTGTGGCAGGAACCGTATGTGATCTTCAGTCAAATATTGGCTGAAACCCGCAACGTCATTGTTGGGCCAATGGTGACCAACCCTGCAACACGTGACTGGACAGTGACAGCAAGTACGTACGCAACCCTCAATGAAATGTATGGCAATCGCACCGTATGTGGCATTGGACGTGGCGACTCGGCTGTTCGTGTAACCAATGGCAAGCCGACAACGCTTGCAACGTTGCGCGAAAGTGTGCACGTTATTCGTGAACTTGGTTGCGGACGTGCGGTTGATTACAACGGCTCAAACATCCGTTTTCCATGGGCGTCGAAGAGCGAGCTTGAAGTGTGGGTTGCTGCGTATGGCCCCAAAGCACTGGCACTCACCGGCGAAGTTGCAGATGGTTTCATTTTGCAACTTGCCGATCTGAGCATTGCCGAGTGGACCATTAAGGCAGTTCGCGACGCGGCAAAAGCTGCAGGTCGTGACCCAATGAGCATCAAGATCTGCGTTGCAGCACCTGCATACGTCGGGAATGACATTCCATACATGCGTGAACAAACTCGTTGGTTCGGTGGCATGGTGGGCAATCACGTTGCCGACATTGTGGAGCGTTACGGGGAGAACTCGTCAGTTCCAAAGGCGCTCACTGACTACATCAAGAATCGGCAGGGTTATGACTACAACGAACACGGACGCGCAGGCAACAGCCACACCACATTTGTGCCAGATGAAATCATTGATCGATTCTGCATTCTTGGAAACGCAGATGAGCACATTCGTCGACTCACTGAGCTGAAGGAATTGGGAGTTGACCAGTTTGCGGTGTACCTGCAGCACGATGGCAAAGAGGAAACTCTTGAGGCCTATGGCGAGAAGATCATCCCAGCAATTCAGGATTTGGGTAAAGCCAAGCAATGAACCAACAACTGCGACGAGCCGCATATCGCACAGGAATGTTTTTTGTGTCGATTGCGCTCGTCGCTGTGTTGTGGGAGTTGTACAAAGTTATAGGTCCTGAAAAAGGCGGAAAGCTATTTGGTGTAGCGATATTGCCACGCGCAAATGACACGGCAATGCCACATATTTGGGAAATGCTCAGTCGTTACGCAGAACCTGAAATGCGCTCTCCGAATTCAAAACTCATTTGGTTTGTTGTCTTAAAGGGTGCGTTCTATTCCTTCAGGTTGGCCTTGGTTGGATTCATCATTGGTTCAACTATTGGAGTGGCTCTGGCGGCGCTAATGACTCGATTCAAAACAATGGAACGTGGGCTGCTTCCGTATTTAGTGATTTCGCAAACAGTTCCTTTGATTGCTCTTGCGCCTCTTGTTGTGTCGTGGGGCGGCAAGTTGGAAATCTTTGGCTTTACATGGCCGCGATGGCTATCGGCTTCGGTGCTCGGTGCCTTCCTCGCGTTTTTCCCAATTGCTGTTGGCACGCTACGTGGTTTGAAGAGCGCACCGGCAGCATCACTTGAGTTGATGGACAGCTACGCAGCCAGTTGGAAGCAGACCTTGTTCAAACTGAGGTTTCCAGCTGCAATTCCCTACATGGTGCCAGCCTTCAAACTCGGCGCTTCTGGGGCCGTAATCGGCGTTGTAGTTGCCGAAATTTCCACAGGTCTCAAGGGTGGAATTGGCCGATTGATCATTGAATACGCCCGCCAAGCAACTGGCGACCCGGCGAAGGTATTCACCGCGGTGTTTGGCGCGGCAGGCCTTGGTCTTGCCATGGCTGGCCTTGTTGCACTTGCAGATGTGTTGTTGATGCGTAACCGACCAAAGGAGACCACCACATGAGCGCAGTTCATGTTGCGGGAGTAAGCAAAATATTCAATCAGGGGACACCGAAACAAGTAGATGCGCTTGTTGATGTGAACCTGACTGTCGAGCCAGGCGAGTTTGTCTCGCTTATCGGGCCATCAGGATGCGGAAAGTCGACCTTGTTGCGACTGATTGCAAACTTGCTTGAACCTACTACCGGTGCAGTCACTGTGAATGGGAAGACCGCTGCGCAATCACGTCTTGATCAGGATTACGGCATGGCATTTCAGCAAGCTGGATTGTTTGACTGGCGCTCTGTTGCTAAAAACATTGAGCTCCCACTCGAGCTGAAGGGGTGGGACACAGAAAAGCGTGCGGCGCGAGCCAAGGAAATGCTCGATCTTGTAAAGCTTCCTGAGTTTGCCGACCTCATGCCGTGGCAGTTATCGGGAGGTATGCAACAGCGCATTGCTATTGCTCGCGCGCTTGCAGCTCATCCACCGTTGCTGTTGATGGATGAGCCGTTTGGAGCACTCGATGAAATGACTCGCGAATACATGCAGGGTGAGTTGCTCCGAATTTGTGCAGAAACCAAAACCACTGTGGTGTTTGTAACGCACTCCATTCCTGAGGCTGTGTACTTGTCGAATCGAGTTGTGGTCATGTCACCGCGTCCGGGTCGAATTACCGAAGTAATCAATGTCAATCTCGGTGAGAATCGCAGCGAAGACACTCGCGCTGCCGACAATTTCTTTGCCGGAATTACTGCAGTCCGTGAAGCGCTTCGCGGCACACATGCAGATCATGCAAACGCAGGAGCAATTCGCGGAGTCGAAGATCGCTGATCATGACGTTCGTTAATCGCCTTCGCAATTTTGGTGTGCCCTTCGTTTTCGGCGTTGCCTTTCTTGCGTTTTGGGAAGGGGCAGTGAAGTTCTTCAATTTGAAGCCGTACTTTCTTGCGCCACCTTCAAAAATCTTGAGCCAGTTCTTCGACAATGCTTCACGAATTTGGGATGCGGCGTCAGTTTCAGGAATGAATGCTCTTGTTGGGCTCATTGCTGGAACAGCATTTGGCGTTGCAATGAGTTTCATTCTCAGTCGCTTTCGCTTTTTAAACTCGCTCATTACTCCACTTGCGATTGCATTAAATGCAGTTCCAATTTTTGTGTTGGTGGCAGTGCTCAACAACATGTATTCCATCACTAGCGAAATTCCGCGCCGCATCATGGTGAGCCTCGTGGTGTATTTCATCGTTCTGGTAAATGTGGCAAAGGGTCTCACGCAGGTAAAAACCACTCATCTCGAATTAATGCGCTCATACGCAGCAAGTGACATTCAAATACTGCGCAAAGTTCGCGTTCCAAACGCGATTCCGTATCTCTTTACGGCGCTCAAGATTTCGGCTCCGGCGGCGGTTATTACGTCGTTCGTATCCGAATATTTCGGCGGTTCCCAGAACGGTCTAGGAAGCCGAATTACTAGCAATATCGCTAATTCAAAGAATGCGGCAGCCTGGGCCTACGTCCTAGGGGCTTGTTTACTTGGATTAGTGTTTTACCTAGTCTCCGTAGTGCTGGAGAACGTCGCCTCTCGGGGTGGCGGTGCCACAAATAACACAAACAAGTAGAGGGCCCAGGCTCTCGGGGGAGTACCAAACAATGAGGAAATCAGGAAAGAAACTCGCAGTTGCGGGCTTTGCTGCATTGTCCTTGATCGTTGCAGCATGCGGCGGTTCAAGCGATAGTGACACAACAGCAGAACCAGCAGCATGTGAAACCACAACACCTGTCAAATTGCAGTTGCAGTGGGTAACACAAGCACAATTCGCTGGCTATTTCGCAGCAGTAGACCAGGGCTTCTATGCAGCTCAGTGTCTAGACGTAACCATCGTTGAAGGTGGAGTTGACATCGTTCCGCAGCAGCAACTTGC
>JAPOKO010000013.1:15238-36427 GCA_029977615.1 bacterium | reverse complement strand
CACTGCTCACGGCTTTGCCGCACACACCGACCAACGCAATAATCAACTTCGCATTGTGAACAACCATTGCCCCTTTGGCGACGTTGCAATTGAGCATCCAGTTATTTGCGCAGTCGATCGTGGAATGGTGAAGGGAATGCTTACCGCAATTTACGGTGACACCTCACCAGAGACTTCCGCGTCGTTGCCGCAGGGCGACACGTTTTGCGCCACCACTATTTAGTGTTGCTCTAGTCGCCCCAAAAGCGCTGCTCTAAAAACGGATCGCCATACATGTGGTATCCGTTTTGTTCCCAGAAACCCGGAGCATCAGTTTCGCGAAGCTCAAGTCCGCGCAACCATTTTGGTGACTTCCAAAAATACAAGTTCGGAATCAGCAAGCGCACCGGACCGCCGTGAATAGGCTCGATGTCTTCACCTTCGTACTCGTACACCACCATTGATTCGTCACGCATGATGTCTGCAAGTGGAAGGTTTGCGGTGTAACCGTATTCAGCGTGGCCCATTACAAACGCAGCCTCAGGTTTCACTCCAGCGCGCTCGAAGAGATCGCGAACTTTCACGCCGCGCCATACCGTGTCAAACTTCGACCATTTCGTCACGCAGTGAATGTCGGTTTTCAACGTTGTAGATGGCAGTGCCTTCAGTTCGTCAAACGTCAGCGTGAACTCGTTGTTCACAGCACCAAAAACCTTCAGGTTCCACTCGCCCGGCTTATATGTAGGAACATCGCCTACATGAAGAACAGGGAAACGCTCGGTTAAATACTGTCCACTTGGCAGACGATTTCCGTCGTATCCACGCTTAACGACATCTTCTCGGTTGCGATCGAAAAATCCCATAGTTACCTCGTAGATAGTTTGCCTTAACTCGCCACTAGATTCAGTGTTGATGTCACTATTTTTGGTGCGCCACGCGAAGGCTGGCAAACGAAGCCAGTGGGACGACGACGATTCACTACGCCCACTCGTTGCCGAAGGCATTCGCCAGGCAGAGGTCATTGCGGAATCCATCGCTCCACTTCAGCCAACCGCATTGTTTGCGAGCCCATTTGTGCGATGTATGCAAACTCTTGAACCGCTGAGTAACACAACCGGATTGCCTATTGAACCACACGACCTACTCGCAGAAGGTGTTGAGTTCATTCGCACCGTTGAGTGGATGCACACCCTTGCAGACGGTGCAGTGTTGTGCAGTCACGGCGACGTGATCCCAGAAGTTATTGATGCACTTGAGCGACGTGGAATGGAAGTAAGTGGCTTTCGCGAATCGCGCAAAGGATCAGTGTGGGTTCTTGACCGACTTAATGGTGAATTTGTTGGTGGTCACGCATGGCCACCTCCACGCTTTGAATAACTCAGCCCGCTAGTGCTGCGTTGACTTCTTCAATGATTGAAGAAACAAAACCCATTACTTCTGCAGGTGGGTTTGAGGCAGCGCAAATATCGAGCTGTTCCTTCGCGCCAGCCGCATCTGCTGCTAATCGGAATCGAACAATTCCCAAGAAGCAATGTGCATCTGGATATTCAGGGTCAACCTGAATTGCACGTTCGAGACCCTCTGTTGCCGCAGCAAGCGCAACAATTTTAATGTCGTCTGCTGCATCTCGCGCAATGAGTGCAATGAGCCATGACCGATACGTCAGCGCTTCTACATTGTCTGGGTCGAGTTTCACCACGTCGTTGTACAACTCAATTGCTTGTTGCGGGTCGCTGAAGTTAATCGCTCGTGCCTGTGACAGCAACGACGCGGTGGAATTTTCGATTCCACCACTACTTGTTTGGCCGGGCAAACGTTGACCCGACTGAGATGCCACTAGCCAGCCTGCCAAACTTGCAAACGCAACAATGGCAAACGACACCACGATTGCCTTTGCACGGGATTTCGGCACTCGTCGATTCAGCGATGACTGCCCTGCTTCGATTGCTTTCAACACATCGGCTGCCCGTTGTGTATAGCCAGACTTCAAGGTTGCGTAGTCATCGTCATCAATGTCGCCTGCCGAACGCTCACGCTCAATATCGCGCAATGAATCAAGAAGAAAGTTTCTCTCTTCTTCAAGGCGTGCCAGTTCGTCTGGGTTCATGTTGAACTACCGTTCTTCACGAAGCGCTCGTTCGACCAATTGCGCATCTTCATCGGAAATTGAGTCGCTACCCACCACTTTCCAGCGACGAAACGCAAAGCCCAATGTTCCAACTGCACATATCAGCACAAACACGGGTAGCACCCAGATCAACGAATCAAGTCCAGTTGAACGCGGCACCAGCAACACTCGACTGCCAAATCTTGCTTCGATATACGCGATGATTTCATCATCTGAACGCTGACCGCCTGCAATCTGCCGCGCAACCTCTGCGCGAATGGCTTCTGCTCCGGATGCACGCGACACATACACGCTCTCACCAGAACACGTTGGACAGGCCAGAACCTTCGTAATTGCATCAATGCGATCGGCTTGGGTGCGAGGGCCAGAGTCTCGCGTGCTACCAAATGCGAGCAACGCAACTGCTGCAAATACCACCAGCAACCATGTCCACTTGTTCTGAACAGATTTTGTCTTCATCACGAACCAAACTGCGCTTTCAGTTGAGCAAGTTGATCATCGAGCAAACCCGGGGTGAGCATGCCAGCAATTCGTAGCCTCACAAATCCGTTCGGGTCAATCACCCACGTCTCAGGAACTTTTGCAACGCCGAAAGCAACGGAAATAGCTCCGTCGGTATCACGAACTTTTGGCCAGTCTCCACCGTTCTTTGAAAAGAATGCGCGAACCGATGCATCGTTGTCGTCGTTAATCACGGTGTACAACTCGGCAGGGTTTGTCGCCTTCAACTCACGCTCATGAAATGCGACAAGTTCTGGATGCTCTGCAACACATGGAACGCACGTTGAGTTAAAGAAGTTGAAAATCACCCAACTTCCCTTTCTGTTCGCCAACACAAACTCTTCATCGTTCAATGTTGTCGTCATCACTGATGGTGCAGGCTGACCGAGCAATGGAGAATCCGCATCGTCTGCCGTGTTCGGCTCTGCAGTTACCAGCACCCATAAGAACGCAATCAACATTGCACCAACTACTGAAGCAACGATTGGTGCAACTCGCTTGCGGGAATAACTCATCTCGCTCACAGCATCACCAATAGATCAGCTGCAAAGTCATCTTCAGAGGTTGGCGAGGTTGGATTACGACGACGTCGCCCTGGGAACGCCGCAAGTACCGTTCCAAGCGCCATGAGGCCACCGCCAATCCAGAGCCACAACAGCAACGGCTTGATAAACACTTTGATCCGAGCCTTGTTTTCGTCTTGACGAACAGGTGGCTCAAGAGTGAGATAGATGTCGTAAGCAAGTCCAGTTTTTACTGACGGCGTACCAACATTCATCCCTTGCAATACGTACTTCGTAATCGCTGGTGCATATGCCTTACCGCCGTCAATCTTCACCAATGCCTTCACCGCGGTGGCGCGTTCGGTTTTCACTTCAACCACATCTACAAGTTCAAAGGTGTGACCACTAAATGAGGCGACCTTGCCAACTTCCAAATTCAATTCTTGACTGTGGGTGAAACTATTTGAGGCCGCAAGTGCAACAGCAATGATGATGACGCCAAGGTGCACAATCATCCCACCGTTTGCTCTACCAACTAGTCCGCGTAGGCCCTGTCTACGGGTGGCCAAAACGACTTGTCGCAATGCCGAACCAGCAGCGAACCCACCAAGTCCAAAAGTAAGCAGAGGCGCTAGCCCCGTTGCACCTACCCACACGCTCCCAGCAAGCGCAAGCACCCCACACCACGCCGGCCAGAACAGTCGCTTAGACAACAACTCCTGCGAAGCCTTGCGCCAAGGCAACACGGGAGCAATTGCCATGATCGTAAGCATGGTGATGCCGATCGGAATAGTAAGTCGATCAAAGAATGGTTCACCAACGACGATGGTTCGAGATTGCAAAGCTTCTACAACTAGTGGGAACACCGTTCCAAGCAACACCACGAATGCGAAGACTGCAAACAACACGTTGTTTGCAAGGAATGCTCCTTCGCGAGATAAAGGTGAATCGATACTTCCTGGTGAATGCAGTCGATCTCCACGCCAACCAATAAGCCCAACAGAAACAACAACAATCACTGCAAAGAATGCGAGAAGCCACGGACCGATTGCGCTTTGGCTAAAAGCATGCACGCTATTCACTACGCCGGAGCGCGTAAGGAAGGTTCCAAGAATGGTGAGGCTAAACGTTGCCACTAACAGCGAAAGGTTCCACACACGCAACATGCCACGGCGCTCTTGTACGAGCACTGAGTGAATGTATGCGGTTGCTGTTATCCAAGGCAGCAATGATGCGTTTTCAACTGGGTCCCATGCCCATACACCACTCCATCCCAACACTTCATAGCTCCACCACGAACCAAGCACGATGCCAATGGTGAGGAAGCCCCAAGCAAACAGCGTCCAACGACGTGTTGCAAGCAACCAACCCTCACCCAATCGTCCCGTGATCAATGCGGCAATTGCAAACGCGAAGGGCACCGTCATGCCCACATAACCCAAATACAGCAGCGGTGGATGGAACATGACGAGTAGGTGATTTTGCAGCAGCGGGTTTGGACCAGGTCCGTCAAACACGCCGGCGGGACCAGCAGCGAATGGGTTTGCTGGACCGAATGAAAGCATGAAGAAAAACAACGACACGATGAACATGACGCCAAGTGCGTATCGCGACAACACATCGTCCATCTTTTTACGTAACCAATACGTAACGCCAAGTGTGTAACCCGCAAGGATCAACACCCACATCAAGATTGAACCTTCAAGCGCACTCCACACGGCTGCAAAGTTGTAAATCGCAGGAGTAGAAACACTTCCCACTTTTTGCACGTACTCGAGCGAGAAGTCTCGAGTAATCATGGCTCGTTCCATTACTGCGAAAGCGCCAAAACTTGCTGCAAATACCAGAACGGCAAATCGAGGGATCAGTTTTGCTACCGCTTGGTCACGTTGTCGAGCACTTGTTATTGCTGCAATCGCGCCAAACAGCGAACCAATAATGCCGATTAAGAGAAACGCGCGACCAAGCGCACCATTTATCCCGCTAGCAAAGAACACTGTTCCACTTTCGATTGCGCAAGTCGATCCGGATTGGCTTCAGAATATGAATTTGAATGCTTCACTTCGATTCGATTGGCTTCAAAGGTGTCGCCCACAAGCTGCCCGTGTGCAACCACTGGAATACATTCTTGAAAAATTCCACCAGGATCACCGTTGTATCGCACATTAACGGTTTGATTGTTGAAGATTAGCACAAAGGTTGTGCTTCCAGTGTCCGACTTCAAGGAATCTTTTTCAACTGTGCCTTGAACTCGAAGTCTGCGGTTTGGTTCACAACCTGCACGCTTTCCGATTTCGTCAACATTGCAATAGAAGTCAATTGCCGATGTAAGAAACTGCGAAACAATGAATCCGCCGGCCGAAGCAACCACGACCAACATGGCCACATATTTCCATTTGCGATTGTGCTTGCGTGGTGCAAGCGGCGCATTGTCAGGCGACGTGCGCGGAGTTAAGTCCACGGTTTGTCCTTGTCGGCAACCGTTCGCGACAAATTGCGTCCTTGCTTAATGGTGTACACAACTAAACCAATAATGACGCCAAATGTGACGCCATAAGTAGCGATGATAAAGCCGACGTGATTCATGCCTGCACCTCTTTCAATCGCTCAGTAACCGCAGCGTCTAGCGCAGAAGTTTGCTGAGCATCTTGCATTGCCAAAATGCGCTGACGATGCGACACCAACCATGCAAACAACACGGTGAACCCGAAAACACCAAACAACAAGGTGAACAACATGAGTCCATCCATCTTGATGTCGCCATCTGGACTAAGCACTGTTGCGCGTTGATGCAATGATCGCCAGAGGACCACGCTGAAGTGCACTAATGGAATTTCGAGCACAGCAAGCAGGGCAATCACTGAAGATCGACGCGCACGTTGTTGCGCAGTTCCACCCAGTCCACGTACTGCCAGGTAACCGAGGTATGTCACGAACAAAAACGCCGTTGTAGTGAGGCGTGGGTCCCAAACCCAAAACGTTCCCCAAGTAATACGACCCCACAAACTTCCACTGAGCAAAGTCATTGCCATGAACAGCACACCAACTTCAGCAGATGCACCAGCAACGCGATCGAAACCCATGGAGTGTTTCTTGCCGATTAACCAGCATGCCGAAGCTACGCCCGTGACGATGAACGCTAAATATGCAACCCATGCGGTAGGAACGTGGACATACATAATGCGAACAGCGTCGCCCTGAACGGCATCTTCTGGAGTGAAAAACAATCCTCCGAGAAAGACCCATCCGAGTGCGATGACAGCCAACAATCCATACATACGAGTGGTTGGCGTGCCCACCCCTTTGAACGATTGCGTCTCAGTGCTCATATGTATTGCCCTTCATCATTCCTCAATCAGTGAGCTAAATGACAGCAGGCCACCTAACCCAAACACCGCAGCGAACACCGCGAGTACTGCTACCCACGGCCAACCCTCGCCGACGGTGAGACCACCACTTCTGAATGCAGATTCGGTTGCCCGAGTTGCACAAATCAGAACAGGAGCAACCACCGGAAGCAAGAGCAATGGAAGCAATGTTTCACGGCCACGTGCACCTGCAGTCAAACCTCCGTACAGAGTACCTACGAATGCCAAACCGGCCGTAGCGCACAACACGCAAGTGACCAAAAGCACTAGACCAGATCCGTTCACGTTCACGCGATACAACACAATTGCTGCGATAAACAACATTGATTCCAGCACGATCAATTGCACAAATAGTGCAATTGCCTTTCCAATAAAGATTCCTTGCGGATTCACACCTGCAACGCGCAGAGAATCCAAGGCGCCGTCATATGTCTCTACCGCAAAAGTTCTTTGCACCAAAATGAACAACGAAAACAGTGTCGCTAACCAGACCAACCCACCAGCCACTCGCTGCAATACGTCGTCGTTGTCAAGAGCAAACGCGAACATAATCATGACCAAACCAGAAAATGGCAGAACCTGATTTGTCACCACCCTTGACCGCAACTCAATGCGCAAATCTTTTGAAGCGACTGCCCGCGCGATACGACTCGTTGACATGTTCATTGCGAATCACGCACCTGACCAGCAACCAGCGAAATTGTTCGAGTTGCAAGTTGTTGTGCTCGCTCAATTTCGTGCGATGCAACAACAATGGTTGCGCCCGACGCTGCCGCTTCTTTCACAATACGATCGATCTCATCGCGACCCTTTGCGTCAAGCCCCGCATGCGGTTCATCAAGCAGCCACAGTTCTGCGCGTCGCACTACTAAACAAGCCAATGCACAACGCCGTTTTTGACCAGCAGACAATTCAGAAACTCTGCGACCCGCCAACTTGCCGTCGATTGCCATTCGCTCCATTGCAGAAATTCGTTCCTCAGTTGACGCACCAACTACCGTCGACCAGAAGGACACATTTTCCGCAATGGTGAGTTCACCAAACAAACCATTTTGATGACCGAGCAAACCAACGCGCTCACGAACCGACTCACGGTCGACTGTTAGGTCGTAACCCAAGACATTCGCCGTGCCGCGAATTACTGGCATCAAGCCAGCACATGCACGAAGAAGTGTTGACTTGCCAGCACCGTTTGGACCCTGCAACAACACAATTTCATTTCTTTCAACTCGTAAGGTCACGCCTGCCAATGCTGGATACCCGTTATACACAGCGACTGCATCAACGAAGTTGATTACTGAATCGTTACCCATCACGAACCCGTGAACTTCGGTGGTCGCTTTTCAATAAACGCTTCTCTTCCCTCACGTGCATCGTTGCTTGCTAGCGCTTGCTCGCGACACGCAGTAACCAATGCATCAACAGGTGGCTCTCCTGCACTCGACTCCAATGAAACCTTGTGACCGCGAATAGTAAGAGGCGCAAGTTTGGCAATATCACTTGCCCAAGAAAGCGCATCATCAAGAGTTCCTATTCGATGGATGGAGCCCATTCGTGAAAGGTCTTCAGCCGAATAGTTACTTGCTGTAAGCAACATGTTTCGCGCTACTGGCCAGGAAAATTCACGAACGATGCGTTCGATAGTCCAATGGTTCACCACTAAACCCAATTTCGCTGCGGGTACGCCAATCACACTTGTTGGTGTTGCAACTCGTACGTCGCAGGCAACAACCAGTTGCGCTCCTGCGCCAAGTGCAGGACCATCAATTGCAGCAATAGTTACGCACGGTAGTTGTGTGAATCCGCGAAGCACTGCGTTCAGAATTTCGTGGAACACCTCTTCACGAACACCTGCCAAATCTGCTCCCGCGCAAAAAGCTGGCGCGGTCCCCGTGAGAACCAAGGCACGAATCTTGCGTTTTTCGGCTTCAACCTGGGCTTCACGAACAAGTTGAAGAGATTCAAGATCTACGGCATTCCTGCGCTCAGGTCGATTCAGCGTGAGAACTGCCACATTGTCGAGCCAATCAACAAGCACAGCACCCTTGCTCATTGTTGACCTCTGCGATCTACCATGAGTTGCAAGGATATGACTTCCGCCCCTCAACCCTCTAACGATGCGTCGTCTGTTGATGTTTCTGGCGACCCAGTTCGCCTGCGCCGCGCAGCGATTGATCACTGGACCAAGCTTGCCAAGCGAGTGGGATACCTCAGTTTTGGGGTGTCGATCGTCGCGGTTTTCACTGGGTTAGCAACTTCGTTCACACCGCTGATTGGCGAACTCGCAACTGGCGGACTTGTTGTTGGATCAGTCCTTCTTGCACCATCCATTGTTCTCGGTTACGCAATTAAGGCTGCCGAGAAGGAAGATCGCCTGAACGGCAACTAAGAGATCGACTAACGCATGGCACTTCGACTTCCCGCAATTGAACGCAAGGAGCAAGTCCTCGATGTTGCTTTGGCAGTGTTTGCCGAAAAAGGTTTCCACGACACATCTATGAATGACATCGCCGAAGCGGCCGGTGTGACCAAGCCTGTGGTGTATCAACACTACGAGTCGAAGCGTGCATTGTTTTTAGCAATCATTGACCATGTTGGTGATCGCATGATTGATGTGTTAACCGCAGCAACGAGCGGACTCGCTGATGGTCATGCTCAAGTAGAAGCAGGAACGATTGCATTCTTCAAATGGGTCGAGCGAGACAAAAACGCATTCAAATTCTTGTTCGACAGCGGCACAAGAAACGACGAAGAATTCACCATTGCAATTCGCAAAGTGCTCGATCGCTCCGCCGAGGTCATTGCTCCGTTGATCGCAATTGATTTAGACCCAATTCATGTACGCACGCTTGCTCATGGTGTTGCAGGCGCAAGCGAAGGGGTCGCGCGCTTTCTCATTAACAACAACATCTCGTTCAATGGAGAACAAATAGGTAAACAAATCGCCAATCTGTTGTGGGCGGGCTTACGCGGAGTCGACTCGGAGTAACCTGACACTCATGGCGCACCCCGGCGAACACCACCCAGCATTTGAGGAATACTGCGAATGCATCTTTGAGCTTCGCGAGGACCACTTAGATGTGATTCAGGCGCGCGTTGCTGAAAGGCTTGATGTTTCTCGCCCTTCGGTTTCCGAAATGATTAAGCGCATGGAGACCGAGGGTCTTATTCGTCTGCGCGGCACCCGTATTGTGCTAACGCCAGAAGGCGAAAAACTTGCCGAATCAGTTGTTCGTAAACATCGCACAGCCGAGCGTTTCCTCACCGACATTCTTGGTCTTCCATGGGCGCTTGCGCACCACGAAGCATGCAAGTGGGAACACGTTCTGAGCCCAGATGTCGAACAGGCAATCACCCGTTTACTTGGCAATCCAACAACTTGCCCTCACGGAAATCCAATTCCTGGTTCAAACTATTTAGAAGAACCGACTCACCCACTTGTTGACGTTCGCGTCGGTTCAGCATTTACGGTTTCCCGCATTCCCGAAGAACTCGAATACGCACCGGGAATGCTCGAATTTTTAGAATCAGCGCAACTCACTCCAGGTGTAACCGGCACGGTCACTGCATCAGCAGCAGATGGCTCACTAACGGTTCGCTTGCATGAAACTGAAATCAACATCACTTCGTTTGCCAGCAGTCGAATTCTTGTCCGCGCATGAAAGTAGTTGCTCGCGGTTCCCTTGTTGTGCTGGCGATGTGTTCACTTTCAGCGTGTTCAACAACCATTGTTGATACGTCTCCAACTACAACGCTCGTAGCTCCAACCACAGTGGTTCCATCAGGAACTTCAACCGAGCTGTTTAACCAAATGCAAACCACTATGGGCGAATTGTCTAAGGCGATCAGCGATAGCAATGGCGCCATGGCAAAAGTCAAGCTTGCAGAAATTCGGGAAATCTGGAAGGTACTGCAGCCACAAATTGCAGACCGTGGAGATCAATTCATCCAAGACATGCAACGCATCATTGATCTTGCAATTTCTTCGGTTGAGCGCAATCGACCAGCCGATGCTGATAAGTCACTGCGCTTTCTTTCACTCGTTATTGAAACGCTCTAACTAACTAGTTACCAGTCATCGCTGCAGGTAAGTCGCGGTGATGCACAACGGTCAGGCGCTGAGTTGAACGAGTAAGCGCAACGTAAAGTGCACGCAGACCGTGCTCTTGTGCAGCAACAATCGCAGCCGGTTCAACAACCACCACCCCGTCAAGCTCCAAGCCCTTCACAACACTGACCGGAACAACAGTAAGTCGCGTGTCGAGTGCCGTGTTGTTTGCACGACCATGTTTCACACCTTCGCGAGTCAACACTGCCGAAACCGATTCGGTCATTGCATCTGGGCACACAATGGCCACGATGCCACTATTTACGCTTTCCATCATCAAACGTGTTTGAGCAACGACATCTTCAAGCAAACGCTCCGCAGATGATGATCGAACAATGTCTGGCCCAAATTCGCCTTCGCGCACGGATTGAGGCGGAACAAGTGACGGTGCTGCAACAGCCAACACTTTGTCGGCAAGCGCCATGATCTGAGCGGGAATGCGGTACCCAACAGACAAGTTGATGATCTTTGCTTCCTTTTTTGATGGCAAGTAGCGCAATAGGTCTTGCCAGTCGTTTGGCGCGAATGCTCCTGTTGCCTGAGCCAAGTCGCCCACCACCGTCATGGCTCCGTTGAGTGAACGCCTGTTCATCATGCGCAATTGCATTGGAGTGAGGTCTTGCACTTCGTCAATGATGATGTGTCCATACAGACGCATTTCATCTGTCTCATCGATTCGACCGCTTTTGCGTGGTCGCGGACCAATCAACGACAGCACTTCATCAAGCAGTGCAACATCGCTTTCAGCCCAATGCACTTCAGCCAGTGATGCGCTGCGTTCGCGAACCAGCAATGGCCATTCGTGTTCTTTCAATACATCTTGAGCAGCAGAGCGCACCAATGCTCGCGAGCCAAATAAATCGTGAAGTACTTCGGCCGGGCTTAGCACTGGCCACATGCGAATAATGGCTGCGCGGAATTCTGGAATATCACGAAGGCTGTCGCGCAAAGCCTCAAGATCAATTTCTTCACGTTTGCTCGTTGCGGCCATTGCAGCAACAACTTCGTTTTCTACCCAACGCGCTGCGGCATTGTGCCGGCGATAGCGACGACGCGCCTCGCGAATAATACGAGATGACTCGGATACACGAAGTCGCAAATACTCAGCGCCAAACGGAATCACCAAGTCTTCACGTAATGGACGCTCTCGATCGCGCACTGCTGCAGCAATGAACTTCGACATGCGAATGTCACCCTTGACATGTTTAGTTTCGTCGTCTTCAAGTAGCCCAACACGATGGCCAGGAACCAAGTCGGCAAGCACCACTTGTTGCACACCTGCTTCACCAAGCGAAGGAAGCACCTGCTCGATGTATCGCAGGAACACTCGGTTCGGCCCGACAACGAGGACGCCTTGATCTTCAAGCGGGAACCGATAGGTGTATAACAAATACGCAGCACGGTGAAGTGCAACAACAGTTTTGCCAGTTCCTGGTCCGCCTTGCACCACCAACACACCACTTTGCGGTGCGCGAATGATTTGATCTTGTTCCGACTGAATGGTGGCAACAATGTCGCCAAGCTGTCCGGTGCGACCACGGGAAAGCGCGGAAATGAGTGTGCTGTATCCGCGTAGTCCTGTGCCGTCGTGTTTAACTCCAGTTTGCGGGTCGCCACCTAGTCCTTCGTCATGACCAAGGCCCAGGTGACCTTCGCCGAACAATTCATCTTCAATACCCTGCAACTGTTGACCGTGCACCGAAAAGTGACGACGTCGGGCAAGACCCATTGTCTCGCGACCCGTCGCGCGGTAAAACGGTTCGGCGACAGGTGCTCGCCAGTCCACCACAACTGGTTCTCGAGCTTCATCGGCAACCGCCAAACGACCGATATGAAAGCTTTCAATTTCGTCAGGTGTTTCAGCAATGCGATCAATTCGACCAAACACCAAAGCCGCATCACCCAAGTCCAAAGTGGTCAGACGCTGCAGCAGTTGCTCATCAAATGCATTGCGTTCGTAACGTGCTTGGAAGGTGCCGCCCGTATTGGCCTCGTTCAGGTCGCGAATACGCCAAGCGTCCTTGCGGCTCTTTTCCAGGCAGGCGTAGGCATGGTCGATGTATGCCTGCTCGGCGGGAAGGTCGGGGTGTTGTTGGCTCATTTTGGGGCTCATCAACTCTACCGTCAGAACCGAACCACCGATTTTTGAAATTTCCCCAAATTTGGCAGTATCCACATACACAGTTCGTCCACATCACTATTGGCAATTCCTGCATCGGCGGAGGCAGACATGTCCAAATCATTCAAGTGGTATTTGCGCGTTGCACTACCAGCAGTAATTCTTGCAACAAGTTGTGCGGCGCGAAGCGATGAACTCACTTTCATTACCGTGGCAACGACATTGCCAGCTTCTCCTGTTTTAACAACTTCAACCATCGCAGCAAGTGAACGCGTTGAGTCTGTTGTGGCGAACAGCAACAACACCATCAATCGTGTAGCGCGCGACTTTGGTCGTATTTATACACAACGGACGCAATGCGGCAGAACCCCCAAACAATGCCCTATTAACGAAATGACCGTGAAAGGAAGCTCGCTACATAACTCACTGACCAAAACCATGAATGAGCGCATCGTTGGAAACCTGTACACGCGCAGCGACGCAGGAAGGTTGCGGGTACGCATCGAATCGGTGGAATTAATCGACACCACTCGTGCAACCGTGCACACATGCATCTTTGACTCGGTAGTGCTGTTCGATTCTGGTCAGATCGACGGCGCTGCCGACGACATCGTGTTTGACGATTCGGTGATTTCGGCATTCATGGTGTGGAACGTGCAACTAGACCACGGCACATGGAAGTGGGTTTCTTCTGCAGCCACACAACGAAAGATCGGAGGAGACATATGCGGATTCGCAAACTAGCGATCACTGCAATTGTCATCTGTATAGGTGCAATACCAAGCGAAGTGCAAGCAGGCGACTCCATTGGCGGCAGCAGCACGAGCAGTGCTGGAATCAACGGCAATCAAATCATGGCGGGCATTCAATTTGGAGCAACACCAGGTAGTTCTGGTGCAACTGAAGACTGCGAATGGTCGCTTGCAATTCCCCACGATGCACATACAGGAAATCAAACCATCGTGCAAAAAGTTTCTGGAGGAATGAGTTATCAACTTTTTGAATACACCTGCATCAATCGCAACCCTGCAACAACATTCCATTGGATTCCGCAAGTGTCCACCACTCAACTTGCACAACAAGCAGCATCGGTGGTGTACGACAATATTCCCGCACCTTGGGGAAACTTTGCACCACCCGCTCAACGCGGCGTTGTAAAACTAGGAACATGGTTTTGGGTAAATCCGTTGATGTGGGTTCCTGTCAGCGCAACTGCAGGCGTACCCACGCCTGCTGGGTACATCTCGGTCACCACTACTGCAACACCGAAGAAACTCATCTTTGATCCAGGCGATGGAGCACTCGGCTCCGGCCCAGTTACCTGCGATGGACCAGGGCTTCCATGGATAGAAATCTTTGGAGATCGAATGAGCAGCAAATGCATGTACACCTATTCACACTCATCATCGATGCATCCTTCTGGTGTATTTCCCGCAAAACTTTCGGTGCAGTGGCACATCTCATACACCACAAACCTTGGCGCTCGCGGAACAATTGGCGACTTTACGTTTGCCGCAAGCCATCAACTACTTGTTCGCGAAGTTCAGGCTTTGGTTACCCGCTAAACATCGGTCGTTGCAATGGCTCCAGTTTTCGCATCGAGCAATCGAAGCAAATCAGATGGCGCAACTTCTAAGTCAAGGCCACGACGACCACCACTGACGAAAATGGTTTGAAAGTCAAGTGCAGATACATCCACAACGGTGAGCAGCTTCTTCTTTTGTCCAAATGGGCTAATTCCGCCAACTACGTAACCAGTAATTCGTTGCGCATCATTTGCAGGAACCATTTCACAACGCTTCACCCCAAGAACAAGCGCAAGCGACTTCAATGACAACTGAGAACTCACGGGAACTATGGCAACAACTACCGATTTCTCTGACTGCGCAAGCAAAGTCTTAAATACTCGCGCCTCCTCTACTCCAAGCGCATGTGCCGCTGCCTTTCCATACCCAAGTTCCTCGGCATCGACGAGGTCGTGATCAAAGGCATGAACTGCAAACTCAACGCCGCTTTGCTCAAGCATCACCATGGCTGGAGTTGCACCCTTCATCGCCTACTCAGCATACGAATATTGGGGTTATTGAGTAGGAACGGGGGTTCTTGCCTGACACACTGAAGGGTCGCTCATAGCGGCAATACAGACTTCGAAAAGGACCCAACATGCCAGTAAGCAACTCTCGCGACACCATTTTGCTTGAACGTCGTTACGCGGCAGTGTTCACCACCATTACCGACGAGTCAATAGCCAAATTGGCCGCCGCAGTCGACGAGAAGTTGCGCGATGCTCTCGCAAAAGTTCTTGCTCTTCCAGCAGGAACATTTGACGATGCGGCCACTGTTGCACCAAAAGTTCGCGAGGCAATGAAAGCTCGTAAGGCATACCTCGACACCGGCGTATTGTTCGGCGAAGCCGCAACTGAGAAAGCCATCGAAGTACTTGGCGACAAGTCAGAAGATCCAAGCTTGGAAGACCTGAACAATGTCTTGCCATCTCTGATCGACGAGTTCAGCCTTGATGCATGCCGTCTCATGGCAGTGCAGTTTTCAGTTTCACTTGGTGGATTCCGCAAGCTTGTCAACACCGACGAGCGCTTCGCTATTCCTTCAACGGGCAATGCACCAGTCGCTGCAGCAGCGGCACCAGTTAAAGACGCGGCAGCACAAGAGGAGAAGAAGCGTGCTCGTGCAGAACGCAAAGAAAAAGACAAGGCTGCACGCGCACAAGCAGAGGCACAACGTCGTATCGCCCGCGGTCGCGCATAGGTAATTGCAGTGACTCTCCGCCTTGCCAATCTCAAAGGTCGCGCGCAGTTCATCGTTGGGGATATTGCTTCGCCACGCGCAATTGACGTCGCAGTTGCAAGCAAAAATTCTCTTTCGGCAGACCCGATGCTGTGCTTCGCGCATTGGGATTCGCTAAAGAAACTTGCAGCAACACTTGATACAAGCGCAGGAACCCCTGTTGCCATCGCAGACCTTTCGTGCCCAGTTCCGCAACAACGCCAGATGTTTGCGGTTGGTCTGAACTATCGCCAACACGCTGCAGAAATGGGAAGCCCATTGCCGCCACTTCCTTTGGTGTTCGCAAAATTCCAAAGTTCACTCAACTCCCCAACTGGCAACATCAAAATTCTGAGCGACACCGTTGACTACGAGTCTGAACTGGTCATCATTATTGGCAAAGGCGGTCGACATATAGATGAAGCCGCTGCATGGGATCACATCGCGGGTTTGTGCGCAGGACAAGACGTGTCTGACCGCGGACTGCAATACATGGGAACTCCACCTCAGTTCAGTTTGGGCAAGAGCCGCGTTGGTTACTCCCCAATCGGACCATGGGTCACCGACATGACAAACAATGACAAGCGCGATGACCTGCAACTTGGTTGCACCGTAAATGGTGAACAGCGTCAAAACACGCAAACCAGCGACATGATCTTTGGCATTGCCCACATCGTGGCCTACATGTCCACCATTGTTGAATTGTTTCCTGGCGATGTCATCTATACGGGTTCGCCGTTCGGCGTGGGCCATGGCCGTAAGCCTCAGGTGTACCTAAAGCCTGGCGACGTGGTGGAAACCACGCTTGAAGGCGTTGGCACCATTACTAACCGCTGTATATAAATTTGTACCTCACCCAATCGGGGTAGATTTCTCCTATGAATTCGGGGAAAACCACCGTCATCACTGGCGGGACTGTTGTCGATGGATCGGGTCAACCAGCACAACTAGCCGATGTTGCATTTGTTGATGGTGTGATCACAGAAGTTGCTGCACCAGGAGAGATTTCAACTGCGCATGCGCATCGCCACATCAAGGCAGATGGGCTATTGGTTACACCAGGCTGGGTTGATGTGCACACGCACTACGACGCGCAAGCCACATGGGACCCGTGGATGACACCAAGTAGTTGGCACGGCGTGACCACAGCAGTCATGGGCAACTGCGGAGTTGGATTTGCACCGGCAGTTCCCGAGCGTCATCAATGGCTTATTGAACTCATGGAAGGTGTTGAAGATATTCCTGGTTCGGCAATGGTCGAAGGAATTACATGGGAATGGGAGTCGTTCCCAGAATATCTTGATGCGCTTGAACGCAAGCCCCATGTCATCGACTTCGGAACACAAATTGCACACGGAGCGTTGCGGGCATTTGTCATGGGTGATCGTGGCGCAAACAATGAAATAGCAACACCAGAAGACATTGCGCGCATGAGCAAACTCACAGAGGAAGCACTGCGAGCAGGCGCACTTGGTTTCTCAACTTCGCGCACACCGTTGCACCGCAGCAAGAGCGGCGAACTGGTTCCGGGAACTACCGCAGCGCCAGACGAGCTCTACGGAATTGCCGATGCGATGAAACGCGTTGGACATGGCATCTTTCAGTTTTCGCCAGAGCACACACGGGTTCCTGTTGAGGAATGGCCATGGATGCAGGAACTCGCTCGTCGCAGTGGTGCAACCGTAAGCGTGAACGTGAACCAACTTGATGACGGAAGCGAAGTATGGCGCAAGACGTTGGCGCTACTTACGAAGTCGCATGAATCTGGTGAGAAAATTGTTGCGCAAACTGCTGGGCGTTCAATTGGCATTTTGATGTGCCTTGAAGGAAGTGTTCACCCACTGCTCGCCCACCCTGCATATCACGAAGTGATGCATTTGCCATTCGCAGAGCGCGTGGCTGCACTTAATGATCCAGTACGTCGCCAGCGATTTATTGACGAAGTTCCACAAGACGGTTTTTACGAAGGCTTAGTCACGAAAGCGCTGAAGCGCATGTACCCAGTGACTAGCGGAAACATTGATTACGAGCCACATCCATCGCAATCCATTGGTGAACAGTCAAAAGCAACTGGCGTTCCGGCGATGAAAATGATTGTTGACCACATGCTGTCAAACGGCGGCAAAGGCATGATTTATTCGCCGTTCTTCAATTACATGTACGGCGACCTCTCCATGACATACGAAATGATGCAGCATCCACAAACTCGCAATGGACTCAGCGATGCAGGCGCACACTGCGGCGCAATCTGCGATGGTGGTATGCCTACATTCATGCTCACGCACTGGGTGCGCGACCGTAATCGCGGGCCGAAGTTGTCGCTGGAACACATTGTGTACCGTCAAACACGACACACCGCAGAACTACATGGTCTGTTGGACCGCGGTTTGTTGCGGCCAGGCATGAAAGCGGACATCAACGTTGTTGACTTCGACAACCTTGGTTTCGACATGCCGCAGATGGCTTATGACTTGCCTGCAAACGGCCGACGTCTTGTGCAACACGCCAATGGTTACGTGAAAACGTTCGTCAGTGGTGTGCAAACAGTAGATAATGACGCGTTTACTGGCGAATTGCCTGGCGCACTCATTCGCGGACCGCGCCGCTAAACACGAATTAGGAAGTCATTCCACCAAGGCCAACGAGGCCTCGTGCAAATTCAATTTCGCCCATGTGACGAAGTCCGTGTTGATAAATCCAACACTCCACGGCGTCGAGCACGGTGATGCCCACTTCTCCAGCAACCCGAGCGCTGTACGTGCTGGCAATTTGCGGAGGAAAGGGACGGGGAATCACTACTCGAGTGAGTTCCTCTGGTTGCAGCTGTGCGAGCCACTCGTGCACGCGATTAAACACAATCTGCAAATACTCCTGAAATGCTTCGTAGTCACCAATGCGTTGACCAATCATTTCATCAACGGTTTTGTGTTTACCGTGGTCAGCAATTGCTGGCATTACTCGAGCATTCCATTCGTCATTCCACACCGGCATTTGTCCGGTTATCAACATGAACGATGAGTCGATCATGTTGGTGATGTGAAACAGGCTGAATGCAATTGGCAACACACCTTCGCGCTCGAAGTGATTGACATGTTCAAGCGTCATGGTGCTGAGTGCTTGGTCGTATAACGAATGCAGTGCCTTCATCCGTCGCTGCAGTGAGTCAATGATGAGTTCGTTTGACATCGCTATTCCTTTGCTGCTTCTGCACGCATCTCTGCTTGCTCGTCAATCTTTGTTGGACGGCTACGAATTTCAAAAGTTGCCTTCTCAATCTTTCCCGTAAATGGAAATGGCGCGACATAGTCCGGACATACTGGCGATAACCGGTCGCACCCCAAGTCCATTCCCATGCTTCCCAAAATTCTCATGATCTTTGGAATGTGCACACTTCCAACGTCTTTTCCATCAATTATCAACGTGATGGTTCCGGTTTCGCCTTCGCGATCAAACCGCGCTGCAACTGTGTGCTTGCCGGCTGCCAGAGAAATTGGAGCACTTACACGTTGATGCTTGCCAAGTGCGTTGTAATAGAAATGCAATTCACCATTGCGAATGAACATGGAATGACCAATGTTGTGTCCGCCACGCGCATAAATGACACCTTCAAGTGGCGCACTTCCCACTTCAATTTCTGCCGTAAACGTCCACGCACGGCCACTCAACATCGGGCATGCATCGGAAGGAATGTGAGCGATGGGCGGATAATACGTGTACGTATTGCCATAGTGCGGCGAACCAGGGCGAGACTTACTTCCGAATATCTCAATGCCACGGTCATCGAGTGGAAGCACTCCGTACTTTTCTGCTTCTTCCCACCACAGTGCGATCATCTTCTTCAAGCGTTCGGGCTCTTTTGAGGACAGATCGTGCATTTCCGAGAAATCTTCATTCAAGTTGTACAAACCCCAGGTGTCGTTTTCGTAGGGAACGTTTTGGTCATGGAATGTGACCGCTTTGTATCCATCCGACCAAATGGCTCGATGACCCATCATCTCAAAATACTGTGGCCCACGCTTCGTTCCTTGCACCGGTCCACCAAATGTGTAGCGCAGGCTCTCACCATGCATTGCCATTTGTTCATGACCGTTCAATATTTTTGGCTGCTCAACACCAAGCGATTCGTACACGGTCGATGCGATATCGGAAATATGGCAGAACTGAGTGCGCACCGCACCTGGGTCAGTAATTTCCTTTGGCCACTTGATGATCAGTGAGTCGCGGATTCCGCCACCGTACGTTTGTGACTTGTACCAACGACTTGGTGTGTTCCCAACCTGCGACCAACCCCACGGATAGTTCGAGTGCGCTTTCTTTGTACCGATGTAGTCCAGTCTGTTGGCAACAATTTCGTCAACATTTTCCCATTCGTTGTTGAAGAAGCTCCACTCATCCATTACACCTTGTGGTCCGCCTTCGCGGCTTGCACCATTGTCTGACAACAACACAATCATGGTGTTGTCAGACATTCCGCGCTCTTCTAAAAATGCAAGCAGTCTGCCAATTTGCGCGTCGGTGTGATCAAGCATCGCCGCAAAAGCTTCTTGCAATCTGCACGCAAACAATTGCTCATTCTTTGTTAATTCAATCCATGGGCGAACGCCAGGGTTGCGCATGGCAAGTGTGGTGTCTGGAGGAATGATTCCCATTTCTTTTTGTCGCGCAAACACTCGGTCTCGATGCACGTCCCAACCCTCATCAAACTTGCCGCGCCATTTCGCCAAGTACGAATCTGGCGCATGGTGTGGTGCGTGTTGCGCGCCGAAAGCTAGGTACAAATAGAACGGGCGATCTGGTCGAACTGATACCAAGTCACGAATCCATGTCGTCGACTGATCAATCAAGTCTTCGGTCAGGTGGTAACCCTCTTCTGGAGTACGTGGGGGAAGAATGTGCTGATTGTCTTGTGTGAGTTCTGGATAGAACTGATCGGTTTCACCATTTAAGAATCCGTAGAAACGATCAAAACCTTTTTGCAACGGCCAGTTGTGATGCGGGCCTGCTGCCGTGCACTCTTCCATTGGCGCCAAATGCCACTTGCCTGCACAAAACGTTGCATAACCCTGTGTACGCAACACTTCAGCAATGGTTCCTGCGCGCGGAGAAATTCCGCCACGCATGTTTGGGAACCCCGTATTCCAGTTCGACACTCCACGCATGCCCACTGAGTGGTGATTGCGCCCCGTTAATAATGATGCACGCGATGGTGAGCACAACGCCGTGGTGTGAAAACCCGTGTACCTCAGTCCTGTTGCAGCAAGTGAATCAATATTTGGAGTTGGAATTTCGCTTCCGAAACAACTGGGGTGTGCAAAGCCCATGTCGTCAAACACGATGGTGATCACATTTGGTCCGCCAAGCGCCTTAGGCAATTCAGGCCACGAAGGAGTTGACTCCTGGTAAGTGTTGGCGATCTTGCCTGTGAACCCCGGCTCGTACTGACTCATGAGATGTGCCCCCTTGCACAGACTCTATGTTTTGTCATAGAGTCTGTCAAAACACATCAAGGGGGAACGATGTCCGAAGAGAAAACACCAAATCTCAAGCACAAATACGGTCGAATCGACTTGGATTACGCCGCCAAACTCGCGACGACTCCCCCGGAGCAAGACGGTCCCATCTTCATGGTCAATCTCATGAAGTACCACGACGTGGCGCAGTACGACGACGGCGAGGCGACGATCAGCGGTCGCGAAGCC
>JAPOKO010000013.1:0-15228 GCA_029977615.1 bacterium | reverse complement strand
AAGTACCACGAGGTTGCGCAATACAGCAACTCCGATGCTCCACAAGTGAGTGGTCGCGAAGCTGACGACAAATACAACCCTGCATCAATCTTGAACAAAATTGGTGCAGACATTGTGTTCGTTGCTGACGTTACGAAGAATCACATTGGCGACGAGGACTGGGATCGCATTGCCATCGTTCGCTATGCAACACGCAAATCATTTATTGACATGCAGCAACGTAAGGATTTTGCCGAGAAACACGAGCACAAAGCTGCCGGCATGAAACGCACCACCATTGTGTGTTGTAGGCCGGTGGATGAAGCACTTGACACACGTACTCGACCACAAGATTTCGGGTTGCGCAACATTGTCATGGTGGTTCGCCAAGCACCAGATCGCGAACAGGTTTTGAGTTCATTACCGAACGCAGTGGGCATGCGAGCCGAAGGCACCATCATTGGTGACGGCCGTAAGTACGACACTGTGCAATTTGTTCACGTTTCAACCGAGCAAGAGGCAGATGCACTCGTTGCCTCCATTAATGGACTTTCTTCTGGCGAGAGTTATGCAATGACACTTTCGGCATCAATTGACGGAATTACTTCATAACCCAATGACAAATATTCCGGCGTCTGCAATTGACGGTCGAAGTCTGCGTCGCGAACGCAACCGACAAGACATCGTTGATGCGCTACTTGGTCTTATTGAAAATGGTGAGACTGAAATCAGCGCGGCACTCATTGCGAGCAAGGCAGGTCTTTCGGAGCGATCTATCTTTCGATATTTCGATGATGTAAATGACCTTTATCGCTCGGTATGCGACCAGGCATTTTCAAAGGAAATCGAATACGCGCTCATTGATGACGCGGGTGTCGGTTCTCTTGATACGAAGATAGAAAACTTCGTCAATCAGCGTGTTCGCATATACACAATGAATGAAAAGATTGCTCCGGCAGCTCGGTCGTTCGCTTTTAAGAATCCGATCATCAAGAACCAACTCGTCGTTGGACGCAAATTGCTTCGTACTCAAATCATGAAACATTTTGCCGAAGAACTTTCGGTGATGGACAAACAACAACAGCAAGTTGCAGTGGCAATAATCGATTCGCTGACCACATTTGAGTACTACGACATGATGCGCTCAGACCAAAAAATGTCAGTTCAGGCCATTAAGTCAGTACTAACCGAGTCAATTCGAAAGGCACTTTCATGAAAGCTCTACGCACACCCGACAGTCGGTTTGACAATCTTGCCGATTATCCATTCGCTCCAAATTATGTTGAGATCAACGATCTTGATGGTGGAAAGCTTCGTGTTCATTACCTAGATGAGGGTCCGCGCGACGGGGACATCGTGCTACTCATGCACGGCGAACCATCATGGTCTTACTTGTACCGCAAAATGATTCCCATCCTGGTCGCAGCAGGCCACCGTGTTATTGCCCCAGACCTTGTTGGTTTTGGAAAATCCGACAAGCCCTCCGAAATGACTGACTATTCCTATTCACGTCACGTGCAATGGATGGCCGAATTGCTCTTTGATCACTTGTCCATTCGAAAGACCACGTTCTTCGGCCAGGACTGGGGCGGGCTTATTGGCCTGCGACTCGTCGCGGCTGAACCAGAACGCTTCTCACGCATCGTGGTGAGCAACACTGGACTTCCAACTGGTGAACAACCACCGACCGATGCATTTATTGCGTGGCGCGACTTCTCGCAGAATTCAAAAGTGTTCCCTATTGGCACCATTGTCAATGGAGGAAGCGCAACAGACTTAAGCGAAGCAACAATCGCCGCATACGATGCACCGTTTCCAGACGACACGTACAAGGCCGGCGCGCGAATTTTCCCTTCGTTTGTTCCAACATCGGTAAGCGACCCTGCCTACAACGACAATGTTGCTGCTTGGGAAATACTGAAGAAATTTGAACGTCCAGTGTTGTGCTGCTTTAGCGACAAAGACCCTGTCACCAAAGGTGGAGCAAAACCTTTCATGACGTTGATCCCTGGAGCACAAGGTCAACCGCACGTCACCATTGAAGGCGGTGGACATTTCGTGCAAGAGGACAAGGGCGAAGAGGTCGCCACACTTATCAACTCATTCATCGCTTCAACACCTTTGTAAAGGAATCCAACATGGAAATCACACTGCTCGGAACTGGTAGTCCGCTGCCCGACCCACGTCGAGGCGGACCAGCAACATTGATTCGTGCAGGCGGACAAACCATCTTGGTTGACGCTGGACGTGCAGTGGTTATGCGACTCGCAGGGGCCGGCACGTTGCCCGTGCTGCTGAACGCAGTGCTCATCACCCATCTGCACAGCGATCACATCACCGATCTCAATGACGTCATCACCTCGCATTGGGTAATGACGGGTCAGGAAACGCCACTCGTGGTGTACGGCCCTCCAGGAACTCAAACCGTCGTTGATGGCATTCTGATGATGCTGGGACCAGACATTTCGTACCGTCTTGCACATCACACCGACACGCTTACGTATAAGCCAAAAGTCGTGGTCACCGAGGTGCAGCCTGGGGCAACATTTGCAATAGGCAATGTGCAAGTAAAGGTTGCGCGCACACACCACCAGCCAGTTGAACCAACGGTTGCGTTCCGTTTGGAACACGACGGCAAGTCAGTAGTACTTGGTGGCGACGGCATTCCTTGCGACACGCTGGACGAAATCTGTGCAGGTGCCGATGCCTACGTGCAAACTGTGATCCGCGAAGACTTAGTCAAACTCATCAATAACAAGCGTTTCCTCGACATTTTGGACTACCACTCAACTGTTGAGCAGGCAGCACAAACAGCAACTAAGGCTGGCGTCAAGAAACTGATCCTTACGCACTACGTTCCGTCAATGCAGCCGGGTCAAGAAGATGAATGGCGTGCATTCGCTGCGAAGTATTTCAATGGTGAAATCGTGCTTGGCGACGACCTCACCACCACCACCATCTAACCCTCGGTGGGGTCTGTCACTGCAATTCCACTTTCAGACGCTGCGGCACACAGTCTTTTGTCCGAACTAGAGAAGAGATCGGCGCGCACCATGAGTGCAGTTGCTAAATGAATTGCATCCGCGCTCTTCAATGGCAATTCCTTCACCAGCTCACACGAGGCGTCAATTACCTCAGAAGTGATGTCAACGAGAACCACATCTGCAAATAATTTGTCCATTGCATCCAGACGCGCCCGCATAGCACTTGCCGAAATACTTCCCTCGCGCACTTTTCTCATAAGTGCAGAATGCATTTCAGTTCGTGTCAACTGAGAGCACACCTTTTCATCACTGAAATTCCAGATGTTTAAGTTTTCTTCAGAACCGATTTCTTTGATGATGAATTTGAGGAGAGATGACGTGTCAAAATAGGTGATCATTAATAGCGATCTTCAATAACTACTTCAGAGAGACTGAAGCCAAGATCTATTGGCGGTGGAAGCTTTTTACGTCTCGTAAGAGCTGGTCGCGCCTTACCTTCGGCAATTAAACGTTCGAGTATGAGTTTTGATTCACTGACTGGGCTAATGCGCGCAACCGGTTTTCCGTGTTCTGTCACGATGATTACGTCTCCCTTTTGGACACGATCGATGTACTTGCTGAATTGGCTCTTCAAGTCACGAATTCCGACTTCAACCTGACGGGTTTGAGCGATTTTCTTCATTCTTCAATTGTAGTCACATCTGTATTTGATAATGACCACAATTTTCCTAAACCTTCACGGGTGAAGTTATGTGTGGGTCTAACCCTCTTGGCGGAAGCCCCATTCAACGCCTTGTGGGGTATCTCGAACCTCAACATTTATCTCGGCAAAACGATCGCGAATCATGTCGGAAAGATCGAAGCGCTTATCGGTACGAACCTGCGCGCGCAGGTCGAGCAGAATCTGCACGAACGGCCCAACGACTTCGCGCGGGTCACGCAGCCCGGCTGTGGCCGCACCCGCGAGACGCGTCACCATGCTGCGTAGCACGCTGCGCGCATAATCAACATCATCTCCTTGCAACGTGTCCGCCGACCATCCCGTGATTGCATCATCTAGCTCGAGAGCCGCACGTGCTGCAGCATCTGCATCTGCATTATCAATTGCCGCCTGAAACGCACGGTTCAATCGATCGGTTGCTTGGCGCAGATTGCTGTCTACTGTTTCAGCAACTACTGCGGCAACTGGTTCAGCAACTGCAACTACCGATGCAACTGCATCCGACCATGGGTTGCGCAAACGATCAATGGAGAACACTTCGCCGCTTGCAATTTCGGTTGTCGCACCGCGCATACGAATACTGATCACTCCTTTACCGACCACCGTTGCCGTATTCGCATCGAGGTCAAGCATCAAGCCGGTGTGTTCATCTATACCCAAAACAAATACATCGTCTGGCAAATCCGTTTCCATTACCGATAGGCGGCGCTCGCCCATGTAGCAAAAACGCGTGTCATGGTGACCACCCTCGGCATTGTTGTAATGCGGAATCACCACAGCGTTAATGCCAATTTCGCTAAGAATATCCAGACCCTCTAACCAATAGGGGTTTGCGCCTGCCTTATAAATCTCATACACCGGAAGTGTGAATCGTCCGAGTGTCAGTGCGGCTGCAGATGCGAATGTCACTACTCCACCATCGCGCAACTTCTTCACCAGCAATCCAGCGAGTGGGCTTCCGTGCCATTGACGTAACGCATACGTTGGTGATCCTGGGCCAGCAAACACATAATGGGCATCGGCAACAAGTTGCAGACCGCGTTCAATAGCTAATGCATCCGCATCAATCAATTGCGTCAGCCCAGCAACATCTAATTTCATATTGATGCTGGTGTTGAAATACTCCACCGCCTTTGAGGCCAGCTCTGGGGCGTTTTCTTGAAACCCGTACGGCGTGTCGAGCAACGTTGCGCGAGCGGGGTTAGGCAGCATCCGTGAAATTAAGCGATGAGTTGGCACCATGGTCGGCGCAGTCTCGCCTGACCCCATAATCACCAACATGCGCGGAAGCGTCATATAAAGAACCCATCTATTGTTGCGGCATGCACAACTTGTGCAAAGCGCACGGGGTGTTGTGCATGCAAATCGTGATCTGCAGGACTAAACCATTCAACCCGAACTTTGGGCACGCTGTGCAATGCGCGCTCTACTGCATGACGTTTTGTATCTGAAAACACACCGCCTGGGCCTTCTGCAGGAACAAACATCACTGGCACCGAGATGTCCTTATATATATGAGTGGGTTTGTGTTCCCACAAGCCGCGCAGCACCATGAGATGACGCTCCAAAGTGAGCCATGGACGAATGGTTCCGTCCGGGAGGTGTTCAAAGTTTGCCATGCTGCCGTCAATTCCAGTTTTTGGCCAGTCTGAATGCGCACTTTCCATATACCCACGCATGCGTGAAGCAGGTGTGCCCAACAAATTCGGTGGTCGCAGTTTTATTGAGCATTCTTCCCACTGAGGGAAATGTTCTTGTAATTCCAAGAATCCACCATCAACGGCTACGACTCCACGAACAAGTTCAGGAAAAGCATGTGCAAGTTCAACGACTACGTTGCCGCCCCAAGATTGACCAGCAACAACAGGTTGTTCGTAGCCCTGCGTTGCAAGCACGCGCAATACACCAGCCACATCGTTCGTAACCGACTGCATGTCATATCCACTGTCGGGTTTTTCACTCAAACCATGTCCACGCAAGTCCACGGCAACCACCGCATGACCAAGCGAGGCGAACTCGATTGCCGCTCCCTCCCACAACATTGCATTTGATGCCAGCCCGTGGATTAAGACCAAAGGCACAGATGTTGCTTCTGCAGGGTTCCCCCAGCGCACCGTTCGTAATGACACGCCAGTGCCGCTATCCACCATCATCGTGGTGCACTCAGCAGAATTCATAGCAGTCACACTACGCTTCTCATTCAATGAAGCCGAATGTCTTGCTCATAACTTTGGATCAATTCCGCGCGGATTGCTTGTCTATTGCAGGTCACCCACTTGTGCGAACACCAAACCTTGATCGACTAGCGCGGCAAGGAGTGCGCCTCACTCAGCACTACAGCCAATGCGCACCTTGTAGTCCTGGTCGCGCCAGTTTGTACACAGGGATGTATCAAATGAACCATCGAGTTGTTGCCAATGGCACTCCACTCAATGGTCGATTCGACAATGTTGCCCTGCTTGCACAACGGGCTGGATATTCACCAGTGTTGTTTGGCTATACCGACCAAGCCATAGACCCGCGCGATGTTGCAGACCCAAATGATTCTCGACTGAAAACATATGAAGAAGTCCTTCCGGGTTTCGATTGCAAGTTGTTCATTCCCGAACCACACACATTGTGGATTGAACACCTGCGTGCTAACGGTTTTGATGTACCGATGAATGCGCAGCAAGCGCTGCTTAGCGAACCATCGCGGCCTGCAGAATTTGGTATATCTGCATTTCTCACCGACCACTTTCTTGCATGGTTACGCGAGCAAGACGGGCCGTGGTTTGCACACACCAGCTACCTTCGGCCACATCCTCCATATTCTGCAGCAGGAAAATGGTCTACCGCGTACGACCCAGCAGATGTGCCTATGCCAATAGTCCCATCAGACGAGCGTCATCCTTTCCACGATTTTGCATTGCAAATTCCAGGTGCTGCTGCGCCAACCAACGAGGAAGAAGTTCGACACATGATTGCGCAGTACTACGGCATGATCGGCGATGTTGACGAACAATTAGGTCGCGTGTGGGACACCCTGGTCGAACTTGGCATGTGGGAAAACACCGTCATCATCGTGACCGCAGATCACGGCGAACAATTAGGTGATCATGGTCTGAAAGAAAAACTTGGTTTCTTTGATCAGAGCTATCACATTCTTGGAATTGTTCGCGATCCTCTTCATGCTTCACAACATGGAACTGCCGTCACAGAATTCACCGAGAACGTTGACATTGTTCCCACCATTGCCGAAGCACTTGGTCAGCCTGTACCAAAACAATGCGATGGCTTACCGCTCACACCGTTTCTCCGAGGTGAGCCACTTCCGCAGTGGCGAGATGCAGCATCGTACGAATATGACTGGCGTCACTATTTCATTCGCATGGGTGAACGCAATTGGCCATGGGACCAACGACTAGAAAAACAACACCTTGCTGTGCGCCGATACAACGACAAGGCATACGTGCAATTCGGTGATGGCACATGGTTGGCATTTGATCTTGCTGCAGACCAAACATGGCGAACCACGATTACTGATCCAGCTCTAATTCTCTCCATGGTGCAAGACATGCTGGTGTGGCGTTCGAATCACACCAACCGCGAACTCACGGGAATGCTCATGGAAGAAGGTGGCATCGGAGAATGGCCGCCTGGCGTAATATGGCGTAGCTGATCAGTTCAGCCCACACAAGAAAGACCCCCTCATGCTTGCTGCAATTGCTCGTTTTAGTGTTCGCCATCGCCGAATCATGGTGTTTGGAATTTGGATCCCGGTCCTGGTCATCGTTGGCATGCTCTCAGGAAAACTGGGAAGCAACTTCAGTACCCAATTTGAGTTGCCACAAAGCGAAGCAAACGACGTTCAGAAATTGCTCGAGTCAAATAGCCCGAACAAAGCAGGCTTCTCTGGAGAAATTGTGTTCACGTCTCCAAATGGTGTGAACTCCGATGATGTTGTTGCCGCACTTACACCATTTTTTGACAAAGTTGACGCACTGGAAGGCGTAACGGTTACCTCGCCATTTAGCGAAACATCTCAAGGACAAATCAACCAAGCAGGCACAACAGGTTTTGCATCACTTGATGTCTCGTTGCGCTCACAAACAGAACTGCTCACACTCTCCGAAGACATTCAGGAACTAGGTCGTGAAGTATCAATAGACGGACTGACCATTGAGTACGGCGGCAACATATTTGCTGCATTTGAGTTGCCTGCATCCGAGGCTTACGGATTACTTGCAGCAATGATCATTTTGGTTCTTGCATTCGGTTCCGTACTTGCAATGGGCTTGCCTATCGGCACTGCACTCCTTGGACTTGGAGTCGGCTCGTCGCTTGCAATCATCCTCAGCCACGTCGTACCAATGCCCGACTTCACTACATCCCTTGTCGCCATGATCGGACTTGGCGTTGGTATTGACTATGCGCTGTTTATCGTCACGCGTTACCGCGAAGGGCTCGCAGAGGGGCTCACTGTCGAAGAAGCAGTTATTGACGCAGTTGACACATCGGGTCGCGCAGTGATTTTTGCGGGAATTACGGTAATCATTTCGCTTCTCGGTTTGTTCGTTATGGGCCTCGCATTCGCACGAGGACTTGCAGTTGGTGCAGTCATTGGTGTGCTTGTCATGATGCTTGCATCGGTAACACTGCTTCCATCGTTGCTCGCCATGGTGAAGCACAAAATTGGCGTTACTACTTGGTCGGCAATTGCTTCACTTGGAATGTTCATCGTTGGCGCACTCATTGCGGTAATCACCGAAACATTGGTGTTCCTGCTCATCGGACTTGGCGCCGCTGTTGTCACTACTGTTGCGAGTTTCTTCATCAAGCCACTGCGCCGTCATCTCCCACACCGCACACAAAAAGCCAAAGAGTTCACGTTCTGGTATCGCTGGAGTCGTTTTATTCAGCGTCGCCCATGGACTGCGGCGCTCAGTGCATCAGCGGTGCTGCTCATTCTCGCGTCACCGCTCTTCTCACTGCGCTTAGGTTTTGGCGACAATGGAAACGCACCAGAGTCCACAACTGTTCGTCGCGCGTACGACATGTTGGCTCAAGGTTTTGGGCCTGGTTTTAATGGTCCATTGTTCATTACCGTCCAGGGCGAAACGGCGAAATCGCCTGAAGCCTTGCAGGGTTTTGTTGACACGCTCAATAACACAGAGGGCATTGCATTTGCACAAGGCATGCCGGCATCGCAAGACGGAAGCCTGTCGCTCGTCATGGCCTACCCAACAACTTCGCCACAAGACATACAGACCGAGCAATTGATTCACGAATTGAGGTCAACAGTCATTCCACAAACAGGAGTTGATGCAAAAGTTGGTGGTTTCACTGCTGCCGGAGTTGACTTTGCAAAATCAATTGGTAGCCGAATGCCATACCTGTTTATTGGTGTGCTGTCACTGTCGTTCTTGCTGCTCATGGCAGTGTTTAGAAGTTTGCTTGTTCCTCTAAAGGCAGTGATCATGAACTTGCTATCTATAGGTGCTGCCTACGGTGTCATTGTTGCGATCTTCCAATGGGGATGGGGAATGAACCTCATCGGAGTTGGAAAAGCTGGCCCAATTGAGAGTTGGGCTCCGATGATGTTGTTTGCCATCGTTTTCGGATTGTCCATGGACTACGAAGTGTTCTTGCTGTCACGAGTAAAGGAAGAGTACGACCGCACCGGAGACAACGCATCAGCTGTTGCCGACGGGCTCACAGCAACCGCACGTGTAATCACTGCAGCCGCGCTCATCATGGTGTGCGTATTTGCTGCGTTTGTTTTGGGTCACGATCGTCAACTCAAACTCTTTGGGCTCGGACTAGCGCTCGCGGTGTTTATCGATGCCACCTTGGTACGTATGGTGCTGGTGCCAGCAACCATGGAACTTCTTGGTGATCGCAACTGGTGGCTACCAGCCTGGATTAATCGCGTACTTCCAAAGATCGACGTTGAAGGTCACCACGTGGTGCACTCCGAAGAGGCAACAAACAAAAGCAGTGTTTGAACGCTAAAACTTCACCATGCAACTGCGTGGGCCGTGCACTTGACCGCCGGCCCATGTAACGGTTGCTGGGTCAACCAGTTCAAATTCAGGAATGCGCTTAAGCCACGTTTGTAGCGCAACGCGAACTTCTAAACGAGCCAAGTTGCTGCCTGCACAACGGTGAATTCCTGAACCAAACGCCACGTGGCGATTATGTTCGCGATCCAATATCACTTCGTCCGGGTTTTCAAACTGGCGCGGGTCGCGGTTGGCAGCCGGGAATGCCATCAGCACTCTGTCGCCGGCCTTCATTGGACAACCCTGAAATTCAATGTCGCGATCAACAATGCGAGCCATCGTTACTGGCGCATACACGCGCAATAGTTCTTCAATAGCGGTTGGCCATAGATCATCGTTTTCACGCAACTGCTTGCGATGCTCTGGGTGTTGGGCCATGTGCCACATCACTGAACCAATTGCCGACCATGTGGTGTCAATTCCTGCAACCAACATCAAGTTGCACACTCCAAGTACATACTCAATTGGAACTTTTTTGCCTTCAACTTCAGTGTTCATCAGCTCTGAAATCAAGTCGTTTTCTCGCGGGTTGGTTTTGCGATCTTCAACTTGGGCGAGGAAGTATTCAATGATTGCTAAGCGACTGCGCTTACGCAATTCCATGTCATGCATGTTTTCCAGTACCCCACGCACCCACCCTGTAAACGTTTCTTCCATGTCGAGTGGAACGCCAAGCATGTTGGAAATAACTCGTACCGGAATGTGCTGTGCATAGTCAGCTGCGGCATCGGCGGTGCCCTTGTCAATGAACTCGTCAATCAATGCATTGCATAAGTCGCGCGTGCTCTGTTCGTACTTCGCCACTGCTTGTGGTGCAAACACAGGAAGAATCAAACGTCGATGCCAGTGGTGATCTGGTGGGTCTGAAGTGATTGGCGGTGCAGCAACGCCACCGTAAGCGCCCTCGGCTTGTCCTGGAGGTGGAGGCATCACCAAAATGCCACGAGAGGTAAAAATTTCGTACTCTTGCGCTAACGCAACAACATCTTCATAACGAGTTGGCAACCACGAACCTTCATAGCGCTCGGTTCGAGCGATTGGGCATTCCGATTCACGAATCTCGCTGTAACCCGGATATGGGTTAGCGACAAAGCTCGGCTCAAAAATGTCGTAATCAGTCAGCATGCTTTCAACTGGTTTACGTGTGTCGGTCATAACGAACCCCCCAGGTCCACTATTCGCTAATGATGATTGCTCGCTCTGGGCAGTTGGCCTCGGCGCGACGTGCTTTGCCCTCAAGTTCTGTAGGAAGGTCACCTTCAATCAAAACTTTTGCATTCCCCAATTCATCGCTACCAAACACTTCTGGTGCGGCGATGGCGCACATTTGATGACCGTGGCATGAGCCCATATCTACAGAAACTTTCATACCCTCAGACTAACGATCACGCCTTTGGCGTGTGGTGTCGGAGGTCAGCTAACAACGAAGCTGGTGTGCATTCCTGCGGCATAGTGGCCAGGCAGGTTGCAAACCAATTGGTAATTGCCCGCTTCCAGGGAAAGCACCAATAACTCTGTGCTGCCTGCTGGGAATTCACCAATCTCATCAATCACTTCAAGACCTGGTGATGGCTCGGAAAAATGATCGCCATCAAGGGTGATCTTTCCATCAAGAATGTCTGTTTTCACCACAAGAAATTCGTGGCCAATCGTTCCCTTATTTTCGATAGTGAATTTCACTTCTCCAGCAGTGGCGGCGTTCGGCGAAACTGACACCTTCCATTCTTCGACCGTGCCAGAAATGAAGTTGCCCTCGTTTGCCGATGATCCTGCAGAGGAAGAATCTGCAGCAACATTTCCTGCTGCGTCATTTCCATCCGCTGCACAGCCCATCGTTACGGTTGACAAAACAGCGACCACACCAAAAATACGAATCATTGACTTCTGCATAAAACTTCCTCCCAATGGACTTGGATGTGAATTTACCTAGGGTTAGATAAACATTTACCCAAAATGATGAGATTTGCTAGTTACGAGGGTTAACTGACACGAAACTGTAACCAGATAGTCTCGTTCGGTGCCGTCTTTCGATTCCATAATCGCATTTGCGATCGCATCTCTGGCTCTTCTGGTTATTCCTGGCCCCGCAGTGCTGTACGTCATCAATCGAAGTATTGCTGACGGAAGAAGTACTGCTCTTGCTGCAGTTGCCGGCTTAGAAATAGGCAACTTCGTGCACGTGATTGCCGCAACACTCGGCCTGTCTGCAGTCATTGCGGCATCCGCAACAGCGTTTGGAATCGTTAAATGGATCGGTGCTGGCTATCTCGTGATTATTGGTCTGCGAACGTTATCCAGGAAGCCGCAAGCAATGGAAGTGCAGACATCTTCACTGTCGCGAGGAAAAAGTTTCACTCAGGGCATCATCGTCAATACGTTCAACCCGAAGGTCGCCTTGTTTTTCCTTTCGTTTCTACCTCAGTTCATTGAAACCGAAAAAGGATCGACAGCAGTACAGTCGCTCATTCTCGGATCCATCTTCGTGCTTTTGGGAATGTGTTCAGATGGACTGTATGCAATTCTCGCAAGCGCACTGCGCGGACCATTGCTCCGAGGAAAATCACTTCCATTCGTACAGCGTTACGTTGCTGGAAGCGTATTCGTACTACTTGGTGTTATCGCAGCATCTACAAAAAGGTCATAATCATGAACTACCAGAAAATTAAACAACGTTTAGATGCAGGCGAAGTTGCAATTCTTGATGGAGCAACAGGAACTGAACTGCAGCGCCGTGGAGTCGAAATGAGCCCAGAGGCGTGGTGTGGCCCGGCAACACTGAACAATGGCGAACTTCTCACACAAATTCACCTCGACTATATCAATGCAGGTAGCGACGTCATTACGACTAACACTTACGCAGCAAACTCAATGATGCTTGCTCCAGCTGGATATGGCGACAAAGTGAAAGATATCGTTAAGACTGCAGTTGATGCTGCGCTACGAGCTCGCGACAAGGCACCAGAGGGACGAAATGTTGTTGTTGGAGGATCGTTGTCACACATGGTCCCCCATATTCCTGGAACTGACCTAGTTGACCCCGATCGCACGCCACCGGCCGCACAAATGGCAGAGTCTTTTCACGAACTAGCTCAGCTTCTAAAAGATGGCGGAGTGGATCACATCATGTTGGAAATGATGTACGAAGCAAACAGAACTCCACTGGCACTTGCTGCAGCACAGGCGACAGGACTACCGGTGTGGTTTGGACTTTCGGCGCGGCGTAGCAACGCAGGAAACATCATCAGTTTCAACCTTGCTGATGAATCCCCACTCGAAACAATTATTGATTTCATTCCCGAGAGCGGCATCGACGTGGTCAATGTGATGCACACTCAGCCACAAGCAGTGAGCGACACCATCAACTTGGTTCGCAAACGGTTTACTGGTCCTATTGGTGTTTACCCCGACAGTGGATACTTCGAAATGCCAGATTGGAATTTCACGGAAGTGATCCCCGCAGAAAAACTCGAAGAGTTTTATGCCGAATGGCTAGATATGGGAGTGCAACTCATCGGTGGTTGTTGCGGACTTACCGTTGATCACATTCACGCAGCCGAGCGTGTTAAATCTTCGCGTTAGAGATCACTCGGCGGAATGTCAAGTTAATGCGAGGACCGACTCTCGTCTTCGTTTTTGCAATTTGATGCACCCAACAGTGTTGCGATAGCCCCGACATCACCAGTAACGATCCGTCTTCCAAGTCAACACGAACAGTTTCGCCAGACTCTTTGTGTCGCAGGTCAAACCTGCGAGTAGCGCCAAGACTCACCGAGGCTATGGTTGGCTCACTGCCGTTGATTTCCTCGTTATCTGCATGCCAGCTCACACTGTCATTGCCATCGCGATACAGGTTGACGAGCACCGAGTTGTATTCCGCACCAGATGCCACTGTGCATTGATCCATCACCGCCTGAAGCACTGGCGTCATGGCGTGCGGGGTTCGCGTAATTCCTGAATACACGTAGCTCACGTTGGTGTTGGTGAACCACGTGGATAGTCCTGCTTGCGAATACTTCTTTCCAAACATCACCATTTCCGGCATTTCCCACGGAGTTTCATCCATGATCTGCTGAAACAAGTGTGCCGTATGCGTAGGTTCAAAGAATTTTGGAATCAGCCATGCGCTTCCATCAAATGGCAACAACTCGCGCTTGTCGCTAAACAGGCTTGGAGTGCTCATATGAAATACCCATGGTTCGTTTACATTGTTGCACTGTTGCTACCGTCTTCATATGACCGATTGGCGAACGCTTTCTGCGCGAGCATCGCTTGCTTCACACCGCTTAATCGGCTGGATCTATTGGGATCCAACGGGCATTCGCCTGTTTACCGAACTGGGTGTTCCTAATGGCCTTGGGTATTACATCACGACCCGCTCCGCCCCGCTGGCACAAGCAGGAAACGACGTCGTGACAGCGGCGTTTTATTCCATACGTGCAGAGTTCATCAGTCTGTGTCTCGATGTTGCACGGCAGCACACCACCTTTGAAGACGCATACCGTGTTCGCAACGAGGCTGTTGTTGCAGGGTTGCAAGAGTATGCGCCGGAAATCGTGACCGATCTTGGCGCACTTGCTCCTCAGCTGTGGGCAGCTGCTGACTCGCTTCCCCTTGCTGGACGCACCGTGTACGCGGCACATAAGGCTTGGCCGCGTAACGAAGATAACCCTGCTCTCAGCGCGTGGCTTGCCGTGAATTGCATTCGTGAATGGCGCGGCGACACTCACTTTGCAATTTTGGCTAGCGAAGACATCAGTGGCGTACAGGCAGGACTGTTGCATGATGCGTACCTGGGTTACCCCGGCGATTGGATTCCACGAAGTCGTGGAGCCGATGATGCACAACTTGAAGAGGCCTGGAATGTTCTCGACACACGTGGATTCGTAACCGATGATCGCATTAACGAAGCTGGCCTCGCCTATCGCGAGTACATCGAAGACAAAACTAATGAATTATGTGAAAAAGCATGGCGCGCACTTGGTGCTGAACTGACCGAACAATATTGTGCACTCATTGAGCCCGTTGGCCACAAATTTCTCGCTCGTATTGACGCAACGGCTGGCGAGAACTGGATGCCTGCCGCCCGCGACTCGCGCCGCAAATAATTACGGTTGCAACACTCCATCAATAATGTGCACAACGCCATCAGTTGACGCCAGGTCAATTGCAATCAAGGTGCTTGCCAATCCATCGCCATTGACTAACTGAGTGGATCCCGAGGTGGTGTCGATTGAAAAAGTTGATCCGTTGAGCATGGCTAAAGACTCACCATTCAGATTCAAGAGCTCCGTTGCAGAGATGGTTCGCTCAAACAAATGGCCCAGAACGAGTTGCGTTGCGATTTCTGGCTGCGCTATCAAGTCCTCAATCGTCACAGAATTTTCAGTTAAGTACTTCTCAATAGCTGCATTGTTGGGTGCAAAAAGAGTCTTTCCACCCACCTGATCGGCGGAAAGGGTCGGCAATACAGAGTCGTAGATTTGAGCGAAAAGCGACGTTA
>JAPOKO010000012.1 GCA_029977615.1 bacterium | reverse complement strand
TGCTATTGAACGGAACTCTTCCCCATTTAAGTGGACCAAACACCAGCGACAAACCTCGCCACGCATACACCATTCACGCCATTGATAGTCACGCCAATTACCCGGCAGACAACTGGCTGCAGCGTCCAAACCTAGTGATGGCCGGATTTAACGACTAGTTCGTTATTTGACGAGCAATTCGGCAATTTGTAATGCATTTAATGCTGCGCCTTTGCGCAAATTGTCACTTGAAATAAACAACACCAAGCCTTTATTGCCTTCAACCGAAGAGTCCTGACGAATACGTCCAACATAACTTGGGTCTTGGCCTGCTGCAAGCAACGGAGTTGGAATGTCTTCCACAACAACCCCAGGGGCCTTCGACAAAATTTCTGTTGCTTGCGCTGCCGTGATTGCGCGCTCAAACTCAACGTTAATGCTGAGCGAGTGTCCAGTAAATACTGGTACTCGAACGCAGGTACCCGAAACACGCAAATTTGGAATGTGCAAAATTTTGCGACTTTCGTTGCGTAGCTTTTGCTCTTCGTCAGTTTCAAGTGAACCATCATCAACGAGTGAGCCGGCAAGTGGCAGCACGTTGAATGCAATTGTACGTGCAAACTTTTTGGGTTCTGGGAATGACACGGCTTTACCGTCGTATGTCAACGACTCTGCAGTAGGCGCTGCACTTTTTGCTTGCACCTCAAGCTCACTTACTCCAGATACTCCACCGCCACTAACTGCTTGGTATGTGCTGGCAACCATGCGTACCAGACCAGCTGCAGCGTGCAAAGGTTTCAGTACCGGCATTGCCGCCATAGTGGTGCAATTTGGGTTTGCAATGATGCGCTTCTTTGCTAGTGCGACATCTTCTGGGTTCACTTCAGAAACGATGAGTGGAACATCTGGGTTCATGCGCCATGCCGACGAATTATCAATGACCATCGCGCCAGCATTTGCAAATTTTTCGGCAAGTGCGCGCGAGGTTGTTGCACCTGCAGAAAACAACACCACTTCAAGACCGCGTGGGTCTGCCTCTGCTGCGTCCTCCACAACAATCTGCTGACCATTCCATTCGATAATCGAGCCCGCTGAGCGAGCCGATGCAAAGAAACGAAGCGAGGTAACAGGGTATTTTCGCTCGGCAAGCAACTGTCGCATTACCGTTCCGACCATTCCTGTTGCGCCAACTATTCCTACATGCATGGCGATCAGACTAACGCAACCACATCTCCACTTGCTCTGTAGTTATGTTGCTGCCACAAAGAACGGTGGCGAGTTTTTTGCCACGCAATGCCTGGTACTCAAGCACCGCCGCAATTCCAGCAATGCCCGCCGGCTCGGTAACAAGTCCTGCCTTGTCAAACACAATTTTCATTGCTCTTTTCAACGCCTCGTCAGTTACCAACAACACGTCATCAACAATTCCCATCATGTCGGTAACCGCTTCAGGTACCGGCGTGCGAACAGCAATCCCATCGGCAATGGTGTTGGCAGATTCACGCTCAACAATTGACCCCGATTTGAACGAGGCATGCATGGCGTCGGCCGTGGTGCTGGACACCCCAATCACCTGCGTTTGCGGTGAAACATGCTTTATCCATCGGCCCATTCCCGTAATCAATGCCCCATTACCAAGGGGAATCAGCACGGCATCGAATGACCCGCTCGTCATGAGTTCAACCGCAATGGAGCCCGCGCCTTCCGAAATGGCAATATCTCGACCGTCTTCAACAAAGTGCGCACCGGTTTCTGCGCAAAATGCTTTGGCGTGTTCCTTTGCTGCGTCAAAGTTGCCACCCATTTGCCGCACTTCAGCACCCATCGAACGCATGCGTTCTATCTTGAGCTGATTCGCATTCGTTGCGCTGTAAATAATGAGTGGTCGATTATTGCTACGACAAACATAGGCCATTGCTTGTCCAAAATTTCCAGCGGTTGCACAGACCAAGTTTTTGTTTCGAAATGCTTCTCGAGTCTCACTCATGAAGAAATCTGCACCGCGACCCTTAAAGCTGCGGATTGGATTCAAAGTTTCCACCTTCAACACCATGTCGGCTCCTAGAGCTTGCGAAAGTGGTTCACAGTTGTACTGCGGGGTTCCTGTAAATACTGAATCAATAACGTGCGCAGAACGCTCAATATTGTCAAGCGACAAACGATGAGCAGTCATAATCACGCCCCTTCAACAGTTGCCGTTAGCCACCAATGACTTTTATTCACACGTTTCATTGGTTTCACAGTCACTCCTGTCGTTTTAACCGTACGCGTGGTTTTTGCGGAGTGATGAACGACAACGTTGGTGACTCGTTTCCCACTTGGTGCATGCTCGGCAAGATGCGCCAGCACTTGGTCAGGGCTTAAACGATTTGCCTGCCAACCCAGTCGTGTTGACCATCGCGTTACTGCAAGTCGCTTCCCAATAATCGGTACTCGCCACAGTCGACGCATCGCAATACCCAGTGGCAACAGACCTGCATCGGCACGCACCCAAGTGCGATAGTTCAACAACAAGGTTCCACCCGTACGTGCAACCCGCATTGCTTCAGAAGTTAACGACAATGCATCACTTTTCTCACAATGCTGCAACGTGATGTATGAAAACACGATGTCCACACAGCTATCGGGAAGTTGCAAGGTGCTTCCATCTGCCACATGGGTAGTACGTAGCTTGGCTACGTCACCGTGCTTGCCGACAGTTTCATGGCAACGCTCAAGAAAGGCTGCATCAACGTCGGCGGCAATGACCGCAAAACACTGTTTGGTGAATGCTGCCGTCATTCGACCAATTCCGCTTCCAATTTCGAGCAAAGTTTTGTTGATCAGCGTTTCGGGACTAAATCCAAACTGATGCATGTATCGACGAACTTCTTCGTCCCCGGTACGCACGAATTCTGCAAGCGTTAAATCAGAGCCAGTTTCATTGTTGAACACCCAGCCTGTTTGGCGCACAACCTCGTCAGCCGTAGCACCAGTTTCTGTTCGATTTCCTGCACTTTTCCAGGGTGTGAACTGGGTACGCCACTTTGGTGAATTGTCGTGTGTCATTGCACCGACAAACTTAGTTGCTACTTGCGATCTGGAAGCGGAGCTGAATAATCTTCGCCGCTGTCAAGATCAAATGCTGTATGCAATGCACGCACTGCTTTTTCTAGTTGTGTGCGTTCAACCACAACGGAAATGCGAATGGTGCTGGTGGAAATCATTTCAATGTTCACACCATTGTCGGCGAGTACACGGAACATCTTGGCTGCAATTCCAGGACTGGACTTCATTCCTGCACCAACAAGAGAAAGCTTGACAATATTTTCATCTTTGTTGATTCCCGTCGCACCGACTTCATCACCGACCTTTTTAAGAATTGGTTCTGCAGTCTTGATATCGCCGATCGGCAAGGTAAACGAAATATCGGTTGTGCCATCAATCGAAGTGTTTTGCACGATCATGTCAACGTTCACATTGGCTGCAGCCAAAGACTCAAACAACAGTGCAGATACACCAGGACGGTCTGGCACGCCGAGCAAGGTCATCTTTGCCTCGCCCACATCGTGAACGACTCCAGAAATAATTGGCTCTTCCATCTTTCGCTTCCTCTCTTCGTCAATTCCACGCACCCACGTGCCTTCTTCCCAAGTAAAACTTGAGCGCACATGAATTGGCACGTTGTGATTACGTGCGAACTCAACTGAGCGCAATGCCAGCACTTTGCTTCCTGCGCCGGCCATTTCCAGCATTTCGTCAAAACTCAGTTCTTTCAATTTTCGAGCTTGCGGAACCAAACGCGGATCAGCACTAAATACCCCCGTGACATCGGTGTATATCTCGCATGCGTCTGCCTTCAATGCCGCAGCCAGTGCGACTGCTGTGGTGTCACTTCCACCTCGACCCAGTGTGGTGATTTCACGCTCGGTACTTACGCCTTGGAAACCTGCGACAACGGCAACTTTCCCCGCAGCCAACGCTTCACGAACGCGATCGCCCTTGATTTCCAAAATCTTTGCCTTGGTGTGCGAGGTGTCAGTGATGATTCCCACCTGACTTCCCGTAAAACTCATTGCATCGCACCCAACGTCGTGCAGTGCCATGCACAACAGCGACATAGAAATTCGCTCACCCGTTGTGAGCAACATGTCCATTTCGCGACCTTGCGGATTACTTGAAACCTGTCGAGCAAGTTCAACCAAGTTGTCGGTTGCCTTGCCCATTGCAGACACCACGGCAACAACGTCTGTGCCCTGTGCGCGCAAAGCAGCGATGTGCTTGGCCACATTTCGCATGCGGTCAGGGTCGGCCACCGAAGTGCCACCGTATTTTTGAACGATTAATGCCACAGGTTCTTTACGCTAGTTCGGTCGCGAGTAACCTTCATAAATCATGGGAACTGACAAGCGCAACCGCAAAAAAGAAAACCGCCGCCAAAAACTCGACGACATGGCTAAACAACAGCAGCGTAAACGCACCCGCAAGCTCGCTACACGTGCCGCCATTTTCATTGCCGTCGTTGTTGGCGTTGCTCTCATCATCTCAGTCTCGGGTGGCTCAGACTCATCCAGCACAAGCGACTCGACGATTGCCACTACTGCCCCGACACAAGTTGAGGGTCGCGCAATCACCGGTGACACCCCGTGTCCTGCCACTGACGGCAGTGAAACCCGTGTAGCAACGTTCGAGAAAGCACCAAATAACTGCCTCGAAAATGGAAAGACCTACACCGCAGTCGTCACTACGAATAAGGGCGAGTTCACCATTGTGCTCGACCAGAACAAGGCACCGTTGGCTGCGAATAACTTCATCACGCTCGCGCGTTACAAATATTTCGATAACACCCAGTGCCATCGAGCAATTCCAGATTTTGTAGTGCAGTGTGGTGACCCAACTGCAACAGGAAGTGGTGGACCTGGTTACTCATTTGCCGATGAATTGCCACAAGCAGGCGAATACAAACTTGGATCTATCGCTATGGCCAACTCTGGTCCCAATACGAACGGCAGCCAATTCTTCATCATTACTGGCGACCAGGGAATTACTTTGCCACCGAGTTACACCTTGTTTGGTCAGGTAACTGACGGACTTGACACCACAGTGCCTGCCCTCAACGCTGCATCAAATCCAGACCCAGCAGCCAACGGAGTTCCAACTCTTGAGCCTCTCACCATCGTGAGTGTGGTCATTAAGGAAAGCTAAAGCGACTCGTTTAATTTGTTGGCAATGGGCCATGTAAAACCACTGCTCCATGTGTTGACCAAGTCCCATTTTGATGGATCAACGCTGCACCAGTTGGAATCTCGGCAACTGATGTATTTGCCAAACTCAACGTTCGCTGCAATCGTTCGTCTGGCCATTTTTCAGATTCAGTAATTGCCGCAACTCCACGTACGAGACCAAGTCCAAGCGCAAAAGCACCTCCGCGCGGATCAACCATAGGATCGCACATTGCTGCTGCGCTACCTGCAGCAGCAACTACACATGGGTGTGCTGCAAGTGCATCAAAAACTACGGTGTCTTTCAAGGTTGATCGCAGGTGAATTGGCGAATCACCTACGACATAGACCACTGAGGATTGGGTGATCATTGCTGCAAATGACTCTTCACGCGCATCTGCGCGGGAATACACAGCACATAATTTCGTAGTGATTCCTAAGCGCTTTGCCCAAGCAACACTGAGTTGAACCAAATCATCGGGGTTTTCAAACGCTTCGGCTGTGGGCAATACGGCTACATACCCAGGATGTGCGCGCAGAATCTGTGCATCAAGTTCATCGTTGGCGGTGAATGGTCCGCCACCTTGCAACACCACTTCTTGAGTCATCAATGCGAACTTACCACTGATGAATTGCTGTCATTGATCAAGCAACAGCGCGGTAAGCGATTGAATTTCGTTTTCGCTCACGCCGAGCGAACGAACATAGTTAATGACTGAACCATGGGCAGAAACTAAATCGTTCAAGATGACGTGCATCGCTTCTGGCTCTGCAGCTAAATACACCGGATTGATAGTGGTCCAACGCTTGGCCATATCGGTGTGGTGCTCTCTGGCCCACGCAACTGTGCGTTCAATCGCACGCTTTGTAAGACCGTAATCAGCGCATATGTATTCGTCAGATACTCCAACCGTCGACAAGATCAGTGCTGCGAGCACACCTGTGCGATCTTTTCCTGCGGCGCAGTGAAATACGGCAGGCACATTTTCTTGATTACTTAAAATGCGCAATGCAAGCGCAAACTTTTCTGAACCAACTTCCAATAAATCGCGGTACCCCCACACCAAGAACTCGACAGGGTCATCAATTTGGGGAGTTTCCTTCGAATCAGACCAGGTTGCATCCACGATGGATACGTGATGAAAGTCGACCTCAATGTCATCGAGTGGAAATATGCCCTGCTCGCGTTGTTCTCGCTTGGTCCGCAAATCAATAACAGACTTCAATCCAAGCGAATCCACAATTTCAATATCTGAATCGATTCGCAATCGATGCAGCCCGTCTGCGCGAAAGAGCGTGCGCCACTTCGTGGTTGCCCCACTTGAAGTTGGATAACCGCCAAGGTCGCGGAAATTGTGTACGCGCTCCATCTGCACCAATCGATTGGGGTGGTCGAGGGTACGTGCAATTTGGTCAGAAATCATTGCCTTCAACTTACTGAGCCCCAGCAAACATCGGCATTCAGGGTGGTTACCAGTTGGTAAACATCTACCAATAGTGAGTACGGTTTTCATCCATGACAACCAACAATGTTCAACTCGTCGGCGTATGTGGATCTGGAATCATGGGAGCAGGACTTGCTGAAGTCGTTGCACGCGCTGGTATGGATGTCATTGTTCGCTCGCGCACACTTGATGGCGCAAAGTCGATGCTTACTTCAATTGAAAAAAACCTCGACAAACAAGTCGCTAAAGAAAAAATGACTATTGACCAGCGAAACGAGGTGCTGTCGCACATTCGTATCACTGACTCCCTCAACGATCTTGCATCGTGTGATCTCGTTATTGAATCAATTGTTGAGGACCTCGCTCCAAAACAAGCGCTGTTCAAGGATCTTGATGCAATCGTCAAGCCAGATGCGATTTTGGCAACAAACACCAGCACCCTCGCAGTGGTGAAAATGGCAGAGGCAACGAATCGCCCTGACAAAGTTTGTGGTATTCACTTTTTTAACCCAGCAGTTCTCATGCCACTCGTTGAAGTAATTCGCCCAATCACTGCAAGCGACGAAACTATTGCTCGCGCAAACGCATTTGTTATTGCATGCAAGAAAGACCCAGTTCAAGTTCTTGACCGCGCCGGATTCATTGTGAATGCATTGCTTTTCCCATACCTCAACAACGCAGTCAAAATGCTTGAGGCTGGAACCGCGAGCATGGAAGACATTGATACAGCAATGAAGGGCGGTTGCAATTTCCCAATGGGACCATTTGCATTGCTTGATCTCGTTGGACTTGATACATCGGTATCCATCCTGAATGCGCTGTACGCAGAGTTCAAAGACGAAAACTTTGTTCCGGCAAACACGCTTCGCACATTGTTGGCCGAAGGAAAACTCGGCCGCAAGACCAAGCAAGGATTTTTCAGCTACTAAACCTCATGTGGAACAACACACCTCAAGTTCTTGACGAGTGTCGTTGGAAGTTTCCGCCACCAAAAGAGTGGCCAAAGAGTGACCTGGTTGGTCGCGGTGCAGACTTGCAACCAGAAACATTGATTCATGCGTACATGAATGGCGTGTTTCCAATGTCATCCGAACTCGCACTCGGCGAAGATGACGTTGCATGGTGGTCGCCGCTACTTCGCGGTGTTATTCCACTTGATGCTTTGCGTGTCACTAGGTCGATGCGTCGTAGCCAGCGCAGATTTCATATCAAAATTGATACATGTTTTGAACGTGTAATGCGCGGTTGCGCTTCACCAGAACGTCCCGGCGGCTGGATTAACGAACAATTCATTTCTGCATACGTTGAACTGCACAAGCTTGGATGGGCGCACAGCATTGAAGTGTTCGACGAAAACGAAGTACTCGTTGGCGGCTTATATGGAGTACGTGTTGGCCGACTTTTTGCCGGCGAATCCATGTTTCACCTCATGCGCGATGCATCAAAAGTGGCACTGATGCACCTGGTTGACAAGATGAACCACGATGGAATGACTCTGCTCGATGTGCAATGGCTCACCCCACACCTCGAGTCGCTTGGAGCGGTGGAAATTCCTCGCTCCGAGTACCTCCATCGTCTATCGGTGGCCCTCAACCCGTAACCTTTGTTTATGGCCAATCGCCGCGACGAACCCTGGTTGATGCGCACCTATTCGGGTCACTCCACTGCTGCAGCATCAAACGAGTTATACCGAATGAACCTGGCAAAGGGCCAGACGGGTTTGTCCATTGCCTTCGACCTCCCCACCCAAACTGGTTACGACCCCGACCACATTTTGGCCCGCGGCGAAGTTGGCAAAGTTGGCGTGCCCGTTGCACATCTCGGACACATGCGCACGTTGCTTAATGGAATTCCACCTGCAGACATGAATACGTCAATGACGATTAATGCTCCGGCCGCGTGGTTGCTTGCCTTGTACGTCGCAAACGCGCAGGAGCAAGGTGCGGTTACCTCGCAACTTCGTGGAACAACACAAAATGACATTTTGAAGGAATACCTCTCACGAGGAACATTCATTTTCCCACCTGCAGCATCGCGCCGAATCATCGTTGACATGATCGTGTGGTGCTCACAGAATGCGCCGAAGTGGAACCCGATGAATGTGTGCTCATACCACTTGCAAGAAGTTGGCGCTACGCCTGTTCAAGAGATTGCCTTTTCTCTCGCAAACGCAATTGACATTCTTGATGCGGTTCGCGCAAGCGGTCAAGTAAGTGACGAGCAGTTCCCTCAAGTGTTTGCTTCCATCTCCTTTTTCGTTAATGCAGGTATTCGTTTTGTTGAAGAAATGTGCAAGATGCGCGCGTTCACCGAACTATGGGATCGCATTGGTGCTGAGCGATACGGCATAACTGATGAACGTGCTCGTCGTTTCCGTTATGGCGTACAAGTGAATTCCCTTGGTCTCACCGAAGCGCAGCCAGAAAACAATATTCAGCGCATCGTGCTGGAAATGTTGGCGGTCACGCTTTCGAAATCTGCGCGTGCTCGAAGCGTGCAGTTGCCAGCATGGAACGAAGCGCTTGGCCTTCCCCGCCCATGGGACCAACAATGGTCACTGCGCATGCAACAAGTGCTCGCGTTTGAAACTGACTTGCTTGAGCACGAAGACATATTTGATGGCTCACATGTCATTGAATCTCGCACAGCAGAACTTCGTGATGCTGCATGGAAAGAAATGAATGAGATCGTTGACATGGGTGGCGCATTTGATGCTGTGGATTCGTTGAAGGGTCGCTTGGTGTCGTCAATGGCAGAGCGAACACGCCGAATTGAAACTGGCGAACAAACTGTTGTTGGCGTAAATCGATTTACCGAATCAACCGACTCGCCACTGAGTGGTGCCGACAACATTTTGAAAGTCGATCACCGTGTGGAACAGCAAATGATTGATGACGTCATTGCATGGCGCTCAGCTCGAAACCAAAAGGCCGTAGACACAGCACTTGATGCACTCCGAACCGCCGCTGAAACCGGCACCAACATCATGGACGCATCCGTCGAGTTGGCAAAAGCGGGTGGAACTACTGGTGAATGGGGCGAAGTTCTGCGTCAAGTTTTCGGTGAATACCGCGCACCAACTGGAGTTGGCGCCGCTGCAGGCCGACGTACAAGCGAACTTGCCGACGTTGCCGAATTTGTACGCTCGATTCCTGGTGGACCACCAAAATTCTTGGTTGCCAAACCTGGTCTAGACGGTCACTCCAGTGGCGCAGAACAAATTGCTGTTGCTGCGCGTGACTCAGGAATGGAGGTGGTGTACTCGGGCATTCGTTTAACGCCTGCCCAGATTGCAGCATCAGCTCGCGATGAAGACCCAGATGTTGTTGGGCTTTCCATCTTGTCTGGCTCACATTTGCAACTTGTTCCCGATGTCATTGCCGAACTTGCATCGGTTGGCGTCACTGCACCTGTTGTGCTTGGTGGAATCATTCCAGAATCCGATCGTGACGATTTACTTGCAAATGGCGTAACAGCTATTTACACGCCAAAGGATTTTGATATTGCTCGCATCATGCGAGATATTGCGCAAATTGCTGCGACATATCGCAAATCGCAACAATAATTACGGCAACATTGTCGTCGAACCGGCAACAGCAACAAATCCTGTTGCAGCTGGCAACTTCAAGACTTGGCCTGCATCAACTCGATCAGGGTCTGTGATGCCATTGATGTTCATTAGTTCAGCCATATTGAGGTTAAATCTTTCGGCAATTCCAAAGAGTGAGTCTCCTGGCTCAACGGTGTACAACACAGGTTCCTGATACACCGTTGTTGTCGTTTGTGGAATCGTTGATTCCACTGTGGTTACAACGGGAATTGAATCTCCACTGTCTTGGCGAGACAACATGACGGCAATGATGCCGCTCACAACAGAAATAACGAGTAGAGACCATTGGAGTCTTCCTCGGAGATACATCATTGGTCATGTTAGGTCGCGCAACCTAACCTATGAGGCATGCGTGTGCTTGCTGCCGTCGATAAGTTTCGAGGAACCGCAACTGCCGCTCAAGTCGCAGCTTCAATCGGTCACGCTTGTTGGGAAAATGGTCATGAATGCATCGAGTTGCCAATCGCTGATGGTGGCGAGGGAACACTTGAGGTTCTTGGCGGACCAAACCGAACGAACCGTGTCACCAATCCTTTGGGACAACCCGTAGACGCACAATGGCGACTTTCTCGCGACCTTGCGGTGATTGAAATGGCGCGCGCTTCTGGGCTCAGTTTGGTTGGCGGAAAGTTACACAATGACGTCATCGCTGCATCAACTATTGGCACTGGCGAATTAATTGACACTGCCTTGAATGACGGTGCAAAACGCATCATCGTGTGTGTCGGTGGATCCGCAACCGTGGATGGGGGTCTTGGCGCAATTCGTGCCATTAAATCTGCCGCCCGTTTGCGTGGCGTGGAGTTTCTTGTAGCGTGCGACGTGCGCGCAAAGTTCACCGATGCTGCGAAACTTTTCGGTGCCCAAAAAGGTGCGACACCAGCGCAAATAGAATTTCTCACCTCTCGACTGCACGCCCTTGTGCAAACGTACAAAGACGAATTTGGAATTGACGTTTCAGAAATCGAAGGTGCTGGTGCTGCTGGTGGACTTGCAGGAGGCCTTGCAGCTCTTGGCGCAAAGCTTGTTCCAGGGTTTGACATCGTTGCCGATGAAGTTGGTTTGCACGAACACATCAACAATTGCGATTTTGTGATTACTGGCGAAGGTTTTCTTGATGAAGAAAGCTTCAACGGAAAAGTTGTTGGTGGAGTTCAGCAACTTGCCATGAAAGCCAACAAACCAGTAGCTGTCATTTGTGGCGATTCCCAACCAGAGCAACGAACGCGCATTGAAGCAATCAGTTTGGTGGAGTCATACGGCCAGGAAGCAGCTATCGAGCAAACGTTGACGTCGATCGAAAAGGCAGCTCGCGAACTACTCGCGAGGCGCTAATCAGCCAGCTGGAAGCGGCTTGCCTGCAAGGTCTGTCCCAAGCAAAATCAACACGCTTGCTTCACCAATGTTTCCCGTTTCCGTTGGAATTGGTGTTGGCATTGGCGCAGTTGCTACGCCGCCAAGTGTCGTTGCAACTAGCGCTGCTGCACCTTCGCTTCCTGGGTTGTAATACACAACAGTTGCAGTCTGTTTCTGCGTTGCGGCATCGGTATTAATTGCTGGCTGAACAATGAACCCACGACCTTGAAGCTGAGTGGTGAGGTCTCCCGCACTGCCCGAAACTTTTGAAGCATTAGCGATTTGCACCTTGAACGCGGTGAGCGGCAACGTTGTTTCGGTTACCACTGCATCAACAAGAGTTGTTTCAGTCACAATGGTTTCACTCGTCACTGGATCAACAGGAATATCTGAAGTCGAGGAACTGCTTCCGCCGATGTCGCGCAGAATGAGGAAACCAAGCAATACGGCAACTGCTGCCACAACGATTGACATGGTTGAGTTGAGACTTGATCCGTTGGAACTTGGTCCACGGCGGGGGCGACGTGCGTTTTGACTCATACATTTACCGTACCCGTCTTGGGCGTACCGATTGAGTCATGGTCGGTATTTCAGAGCCGGGTGTGGGAATTGAACCCACGACCTACCGCTTACAAGGCGGTTGCTCTGCCCCTGAGCTAACCCGGCGTATTCATTGAGCGCCTCAATGATACGGGCGTTTGGCTATTTCGTTGTGCGCGCCCTCACCACTTCATAGGTGGCTAATGCTGCCGCTGCCGACACATTGAGTGATGACAAGGCTCCCAGCATCGGAATACTGACCAATAGATCACAGCGTTCGCGAACTAAACGCGATAATCCTGGACCTTCTGCCCCGAGAACCAAGCACACCGACTCTGTTGCAAGGGATCCCATTTCAAAAATATTTTTGTCTGCGGAGTCGTGCAGACCGATAATCCACACTCCAGCATCTTTAAGTTGTTTGAGTGCGGTTGGTAATCCGCCGACAATGCTCATAGGAACATACTCCGCTGCTCCAGCCGCAGATTTTGCCGCCGTAGGCGTGATGTGCACGGCGCGATGTCGTGGAAGCACGACTGCATCAACACCAGCGCCGTCACACGAACGCAAAATTGCACCGAGGTTACCTGGGTCGGTTACACCATCGATAGCAACAAAGAATGGTTTGCGAGAAGGTGAAGCATTTTTCAAAATGTCACCAATTTCTACTTCGGGAATTCCTGCCGCGGTCGCAATGATTCCTTGCGGTGCTTCGCTTCGCGCTTCACGCTCAATTTCTTTGCGCGGAACATAACGAACTGGAACTCGTTGATCATTTGCCAATTCAATGATGTCGTCAATGATGTCGTTCTTATCAAGGTCGTTAGAAATCAAGATTTCATATGCTTTACGCTTGCGCGCAATGAGCAGCTCGCGAACTGCTTGTCGGCCTTCAACTTGAGATCCGCCAAGGCTGTGCTTATCTGGGCGGGGTGCACGTGGGCCGTCGTGCTCACGTGTAACCGGCTTGCCCCCACGGTGCTTCTTGGTTCCTCGTGGTGCCCCTCGAGATGGTCCGCGACCACCTCCTGTGCTTCGTGGTTTCATGCCTGCGTCCTTTCAATGACTGCAACTGCCCAGCAGGCAATTCCTTCTTCTCGGCCTAATGCTCCGAGCCCTTCAGCCCGCCGACCTTTTACGGTGATCGTCGCGCCAGCGGCTTGAGACAGTAACTTCTGCATCGCTTCACGATGTGGAGCAATCTTTGGCTTCTCGCACACAACGCTGCAATCAACATTGCCGATTTCATAGCCAGCGTCACGAACAATTTTGGCTACGTGTGCAAGCAACGTCAGAGAATTAGCTCCTGCCCACTGTGGATCTGTGTCAGGAAAATGCATTCCGATATCGCCAAGTGAGGCCGCACCAAGCAATGCATCAGCAGCTGCATGTGCAATGACATCTGCATCGCTATGTCCCGCAAGTGGTGTCTCGCCTGGAAATTTCACGCCACCCAACACCAACACGCGATCACTAGGGCCGTCAACAAAGCGATGAATGTCAAAACCTTGTCCTACACGCGTGCGTATCGCCATGATGTGCTCCTATGCCTCTGTGTGCGCCATTGCACGCGCCCACTCAAGATCTTCTGGCGCAGTGAGTTTGCGATTCATCGCCTCACCAGCGACAACGACGACTTGCTTTCCCATCGCCTCTACCAGTGTCGCATCATCTGTGCCTTCAGGAGATGATGCATGTGCCAATCGCAGAACCGATGCTCGAAAAGCCTGGGGTGTTTGTACTGCAACAAGCGAAGATCGATCAGGTGTCGCGACAACAACATTTTGTGAATTCACTTGCTTAATGGTGTCTGTTACTGGCAATGCAGGAATGGCCCCATCGGCACCAGCATGAACCTGCAGAATGACTTCGCGATATAAGTGCGCACTTGCAAACGGGCGTGCAGCGTCGTGAACACAGATGATGGTGGCTTCTGCCGGGACAGCAGCAAGTCCACATCGCACCGATTCACTTCGGGTATCGCCACCAGCGACACCGCCTTCGCGTTCTGCATCTGCTGCGGGAAGAACTACCACGACCCCAGTACTCGAACTGCCAGCTGTATCTACCGACCAATCCAAAACACGGCGATCGCCAAGCATGGAAAACTGCTTCGGTCCACCAAACCGAGCACCAGAGCCTGCGGCAACCACAATTGTCCAAACAATTTCATTCGGCGCGGTTGTCACGTTCATTTAGGGTAGTACCGTCTTAGTTCGCATGACACACGAAGAGATTCTTGCAAGTACCTCGTTTTTTGCTGACACCCCAGCAGGTGCGCTTTCGCTGATTTGCGCTCAAGCAAAGACGCAAAACCTCCAGCGAGGTGATGTTTTGTTCAATGAAGGAGATGCTCCCGATGCACTGTTCGTCGTGCTGAGTGGACGCATCGCCATCGCTATTGGCAACAAACCGCTCGACAGTCGCGAGAGCATGCTCGCACTTATGGAGTCTGGAGACTTGTTTGGCGAACTAGGAATGCTCGACGAAGGTCCTCGCAGCGCAATGGCCCGTGCTATTGAACAGAGCTCCGTCTTGCGCATTCCATATGCACCTGTGCGCGAGCAAATGCAAGCAAACCCATCCATGTTGTTGGGTGTAATTAAGTTGCTTGCCACTCGACTGCGCACGATGGACGAGGTGCTCGCTGACAGCGTGTTCCTCGATGTCACAGGTCGAACAGCAAAGCGCTTACTTGAACTTTCGAGTGGAAATAACGAATTCGTATTACCAGTTACGCAAGAAGAACTTGCCGGAATGGTGGGTGCCTCGCGCGAGCGCGTGAACAAGGCCATTGCAAGTTTCATTCGTCTTGGATGGTTGGAACAACACGATCGTCGTTACAAGATTTTGATGCGCGATCGAATGGAAATTCGCGCTAGTTAATTAATCTGCGAGCAACCATTCATGGGTGCGAGCAAATGCATCAGCGGCATCTTCAGCCCGATGAGCTGGACGTGTTGCATCGTGCGCGAAGCCATGCACTGCGTGCGGATATTCACACACGGTCACTCCGCTTTCAAATAGTTCTGTCACTTGTTCAGGTGGCGTATATGGGTCTTGAGCACCGATAATGGCCAACACGCGTTCTGGGTAACCCGCGTACAGATATTCCATCGGGTCGCCTTGAGTTGCACTCTGCCATCCTTCAGGTACGTGAATCATTCCGTAGAACGACGAAATCTTTGCAAACCGATCGCTTCGTGCTGCCTTAAAGCAATACATACCACCCATACAAAACCCAATTAGCCCTACACGATCAACAGAAAGTGCATCGGCTGCTTCAGTGAGGTCGCGCAGGTGAACGTTGTCGTCCAGCTTGGCCATTTCGGCAAAACGCTCGTTTACATCTGCTGATAACTTTTTGCCTGGAAATGGTTCCACCGCAATAACGGCCATTTGCCATTCACGTGCCAACCGGGAAACCAAGTCAGAAAACAATGGTCGAAGCCCGAAGATGTCTGGTGCAATCACTAACCCCATTTTTGGATTTGCTACCGATGTGTCAATTTCTGCTGGTGTCCCTGACGGCAATGTAATGCGCATGGCCCAATACTGACAGGGTTATTGCGGTGCAGTGAGACTTTCAGTGAGTGCCCCAGTGAGGACAGCAGTGATGGTCATCCCACATGATCCTGCGCATGACCACAACTCGACCAACACAACAACGTCCCTCACTCACCCATCCAGCGGGTTCAGCGCCACTTGTTCGCAAACTCGTTACTGAGTGGGGAACTATCTCCGCTCAACCCCGCACGCTGCGATTAATCAATCGTTGGGACCTCCCTGGCGGTCCAATCAACCACCTCGACGAAGTACTCCTTCGAGCCGGATATGGGATTGATACCAACTACGAGAATTGCGATGCATTTCTTTTTGCACTCGTGAAACGTGCGGCTCATGATGAACTTGCCGCTCGCATCGTGTTACAACGAATACTTCCACCACTCATTGCAATTGCTGGGCGTCGAGGACACATTGTGAACGGTGGATTCAACGCAGCCTTCAATGAAATTCTTGGGCAGGCATGGATCCTGATCCGTCAATACCCCGTCGATCGCCGGCCTGCAAAAATTGCTTCAAACCTGGTACGCGATACCGAATACTTTGCATTTGTGCGCAACACCCGCCTCAAGCGTTTGGAGATTGAGAGCTGGACCGATGATGCTGACGAGAAATTTGTTGCTGACGAAAATGACACCATTGAACCCAATGTTGAACTTGCGCAAATCATTCACGACGCAGTGAAACGTGGTCTTCGCACCGCTCCGCTTCAACTGATTATGCGCTTAAGCAGTGGTGAAAGCGTTGAAGACATTGCAGCCGAAGCGGGAGTGTGCGTACGAACGGTACGCACCTGGCGTCGCAAAGCAATCATCGAGTTGCGTGAACGAACGCAGTGTGCGGCGTAAGTTTTGCAGTACGCAGGCGCAACGAATTGCTCACCACAAACACGCTAGAAAATGCCATAGCCAAACCCGCCCACATTGGGTTCATGTACCCGAGCGCAGCAAGTGGAATAGCGGCGGCGTTGTAGATGAACGCCCAGAACACATTTGCGCTAATCGTTCGCAGGGTCGCACGCGATAACAAAATGGCGTCAGCCACCAGGCGCAAGTCGCCGCTCACAATGGTGAGGTCGCTTGCATTCATAGCAACATCAGTGCCGGTTCCCATGGCGATACCAACGTCAGATTGAGCGAGCGCGGCAGCATCATTCACACCGTCGCCCACCATGGCAACTGCATACCCCCGCTCCTGCAAGTCTGCAACGACGCGCACTTTTTCAGCGGGAAGCACACCTGCAATCACGTGTTGTTCGTCGGTGTCAATACCCACCTGCTCGGCAACGGCAACTGCAGTTGCCCGATTGTCACCTGTAAGCAATACAGGCCTGAGCCCAAGTTTGCGCAAATCGGCAATTGCTTCTGCGCTGTGTTGCTTCGGCTGATCAGCAATAACGCACACACCCTTTGCAGAACCGTCGTAGGCGACGAGCACCGCAGTGTTGCCTGAATTGCGTGCCGCGTGCAATGCATCTTTCATGTCTTTTGAAACAATGGTGAGCTGCTTTTCAAACAGAGGTTCGCCGCCAACCATCACACGCTTTCCATCAACAACACCAATCGTTCCCATGCCTGCAATTGATTCGAAGTGACCAACGCCTGCAAGAGCGCCCAATTCGGTACGGGCTGCATTGGCAATTGCTTTCGCAACTGGGTGCTCACTTGCATGCTCTAAAGCACCTGCGTACCCCAGCACCTCTGCGCGCGTAACGCCTGTTGCGCAAACGACATCAATCAATTGCATGATTCCAGTTGTCACCGTTCCCGTTTTGTCAAATACCACGGTGTCAATACGACGGGTACTCTGCAAGACGTCAACACCCTTAATGACAATTCCCATCTGCGCTGCTCGACCACTGCCCACCATCAATGCGGTTGGTGTTGCAAGACCAAGCGCGCATGGGCACGCAATGATGAGCACAGCTACTGCTGCAGTAAATGAATCTGCAACGCGATTGACATTGTCGCCAAGCACATACCAGCCAATAAATGTTAGAACTGAAATGACAATCACTGTCGGCACGAACACGCTGCTCACCCGGTCAGCCAAGCGCTGCACTGGCGCTTTCGTGGACTGCGCATCGCGCACGAGTTTGGTCATTTGCGCAAATGTTGAATCTGCACCTACTCGACGTGCTTTCACAATGATCCGGCCCGTCAAGTTCACTGTCGTTCCCGTTACTTTGCTGCCTTTTGCAACATCAACAGGAACACTTTCACCCGTGAGCATTGAGGCATCAATCGTCGATTCGCCATCTTGCACAATTCCGTCAGCAGCAATAATTTCGCCAGGACGCACCACAATCAAATCGCCCACTTTGATAAGAGCAGCCTCAATCACCACTTCTTCGCCGTCACGTAACACCGTTGCATTGCGCGCTCCAAGTGCAAGAAGTGCGCGAAGTGCATCGCCTGCTCGTCTTTTTGCGCGCGCCTCGAAATAGCGACCAGCCAACAAAAACACCGTCACCGAAACAGCAACTTCGAAATACACATGCGGTGACTCGGACATGCCAGCCATGCCAGCCATGTTGTGACGGTCCGCAGCGCCACCCCAGATCAGCGCCCACAATGACCATCCAGTTGCAGCGACAACTCCAAGCGAAATCAACGTGTCCATCGTGGTGTTTCGATGACTCGCGTTCATGAGTGCTGCACGATGGAATGGCCACGCACCCCACGTGACTACTGGCGTGGAAAGCGCCAATGCATACCACTGCCAATTAGAGAACTGCAGCGCCATAAACATGGACACCAGTGCAACTGGAACTGCTAACACCAGAGACACCAGTAATCGAGTTTTCAACATCGACACACGTTCACGGACTTCGGCATCCAACATGTCGGGAGTGGTTTCGGCAAGCGTTCGCGCGCCATAACCAAGTCCTTCGATCGTTGAAATAAACGTCGCTACATCCGCAGAAGTTGAATCAAATGCCACTCGGGCAGATTCAGTTGCGAAGTTCACTGTTGCTTCCACGCCGGGAAGCGCGTTCAGTCCCTTTTCGATCGACATCGCACATGCATTGCACGACATGCCAGTGATCGAAAGATCCAGCTGATTGACTACGGACTCGTCTGTGCTCACCGAGTACAGTCTCGCATTTTATTCACCCAGATGTCAGTGACATCTGGCGAATTTAGGGATTAGAGACGAAAGTCTGGGCCTTGGTCGCCGTATCCGTTGAACGAGTCAACCGATGTCATAACCAGGCGGTGTGCGAGCGTGAAAACACTTGCGGTAATAAGAAGGGGGATGAACATGAACTCAGTATCTCACCATTATCGTGAACCGTGATACACCAGCCGAATATATCTTTAAATAAGATACTTGGTATCGCTGCTCGCGAAAAACCACTAGTGGGTCGCCAGGGGCTCGAACCCTGGACCTGCGGATTAAAAGTCCGTTGCTCTACCAACTGAGCTAGCGACCCGAAACTGCACTTTCTTTGTGCACGACAGGCTAGTTCCCCCGAGGCCAAATTCTTCAGTTGTCAGCAAATGATAAGAATCCAAACGTGGTTTTCGTACTGAGCAACGACAATGCATCTGTCCTTGTGGATGAAAATCATGGCGGCCGACTCGCGTCGTTACGTATCCACGATGCGGAAGTTCTACTCACTGATGGCCCAGACGTCACAGCGCTTACTTGGGGTTGCTATCCGATGGTTCCATATGCGGGCCGTGTCAGATCAGGTGTTTTGCGGTTCAACAATATTGATCACCAATTGCCTCTCACCCTTCCGCCACACGCAGCTCATGGAACAGTTTTTACACAATCGTGGACCGTTGTTACTGCAACTGAATCATCAATTGAGCTCAGCGCCAATTTGGGTTCACAATGGCCATTTGGAGGTTCTGTTTCTCAGCGCATTGAATTGCGAAATGACCATCTTCGCTTAGAACTGCGTGTTACTGCAGGTGATCAGGCAATGCCCGCACAAGTTGGGTGGCACCCTTGTTTTCGCAAACCAAGTCACACTTCTCTGATTTTTGAATCAATGTTGTTGCGCGATGATCATGGAATCGCAACCACGATTCGCGAACGAACAGATGCTGTCAACGTTGATGACTGCTTTATCAATCCTCTTGCACCACTTTCACTCTCGGTCAACGGAGTCAAACTTGTTCTTTCCAGCGATTGCTCACATTGGCTGGTGTATGACCTACCTGAGCACGCAACATGCATCGAGCCTCAATCGGGCGCACCAAATGAAATCAATGATTCACCCGTCATTCTCGCCCCTGGAGAGTCGATGGCGAGGTGGTTCACTATCGCTTGGACTGGCAGACTTATTCATTAGTGGCAGCAAACGATCAACTTCTTCACTTGTATGACGAACGTCTTAGCGTTGTCATCAGCACACGCGGCAATGTTCCCGCAATTGTGTATTGGGGAAGTTTCCTTGGACACAGCCCTCTTCAACAGAATATGTTTGCGCGAGCCGAACTCGGCGGTGGTGTCGATCTTGATCCACCACTTGGAATCATCGCTCAGCACCACGATGGGTGGCTCGGTAATCCCGGCGTTGAGGGATGTTTTCCAGATGGTTCAGGGTCATTTCCTCATTTCGTAATTTCAACAAGCAGCAACACAACTTCATCAGCCAATTTCACACTTTCGGATGCTGACCTCGATCTAGACCTACAGATCGGCATTGAAATTCACACAAGTGGCGTTCTCACAATTTCTGGTGCACTTACTAATCGTGGATCAATGCCATACCTGCTGCACAGTCAGCGATTCGCTCTTCCCGTCCCACCACGAGCACAAGAACTCCTCACCATTGGTGGCCGCTGGGGAATGGAATTTGGCGAACAGCGCACACCGTGGGTGCAATCAACCCTGTCGGTTTCCAACAACAGGGGTCGTACCTCTCACGAGAAATGGCCTGTTGTTTTTGCAGGAACCACTCAATTCGGCGAACAGCATGGTGAGGTCTGGGGATGTCATGTTGGATGGAGCGGAAACTTTGACATCACACTTGACGGAGTTACTGAACACCACAAACACATGCTGGTTGGGGAAAAACTGACCGCAGGAGAACTTGTTATTCGACCAAATGAAACGTATTCAGCGCCAACTATCTACGCGGTGCACTCTGCGCATGGACTTAGCTCAGCTTCTCAACGCTTTCATCAATTTGTACGGTCACGGTTACAACATGAAAACACTTCGCGGCCAGTCACACTCAACACCTGGGAAGCGGTGTACTTCAATCACAACTTTGAAACGCTGACAAAACTTGCGGACTCAGCGGCTCACGTAGGTGTCGAACGTTTCGTTCTTGATGACGGCTGGTTTTCAGGAAGAAGAAACGACACTGCTGGTCTTGGGGACTGGACTGTTGACTTTTCCGTTTGGCCTAATGGACTCACTCCACTCATTAATCACGTGAAGTCATTGGGGATGGAGTTTGGAATTTGGTGTGAACCGGAAATGGTTAACCCAGCAAGCGATTTATATCGCCAGCATCCAGACTGGGTGCTTCACAGTGGGACAAACACACCAATCACGGGACGAAACCAGCTCGTGCTCGACATGTCACGAAGTGAAGTCCGCAATTATCTGTTCGATTGCATTTCACAGCTACTTGATGCACATGACATCTCCTACGTGAAATGGGACCACAATCGAGATCTCATTGCCTCGCCAGCACATTCTCAGACTCTTGGAACCTACGAATTGCTGGGTCGACTAAAAGAAACACATCCGCAGGTTCAGTTTGAATCATGCGCATCAGGTGGTGGGCGCATTGACTTTGGAATTCTTCCCTATGTTGATCGATTCTGGACAAGTGACTCCATTGATCCTCTCGATCGAATGCTTATTCAGCGAGGGGCTCAACGACTGATGCCACCCGAAGTCCTTGGCACACACATTGGATCGCCAGTCAGCCACATCACTCGACGCAGTCACTCGCTTGCATTCCGGGCTTCAACAGCCTTTTTTGGATGGCTCGGGATTGAATGGAACTTACTTGAAGCATCAGATCACGAACGAGACAGACTTGCTTCTGTCATTGCGCAATACAAAATTTTGCGCACTCTTTTACACACTGGTTTAACATTTCGAGAAGATCATCCAGATTCAAACATTTTGGTGCACGGTGTTTCAGCACACAATCAATCTGAATCTCTCATCTCCATTACTCGGCTCGCCAATGGCTCAAGTAGTCATATTGATCCAATTCATCTTCATCAATTTGATGAAGATGCAATATTTATCATTAAACCACTGCACCTTGGAACACCTACTTATGCGCCGCACCGAAAACTTCCACAGTGGATTGATGACGGATCAATCACGATGACAGGACGGCATATGAGTGAAATTGGTGTCGTTTGTCCACCGTTGTTGCCAGCCTCAAGTTTTCTTATCCAGATTCATAAGGTGATGTTGTGAGCGATAACGACCGCCTTGATCTACATTCTGGCGCACGTGTTCACATCGTTGCTGCGCGCCAGAACCGACCCAATTTGCCTTCTTCTGAATGCCCATTTTGTGTTGGCGGTCTTGAATCCCCAGAACCCTACGACGTGAAATCATTTGCCAATCGATGGCCGGCACTAGAAACCGGTGCGTGTGAAGTGGTGTTGTATTCATCTCAACACGATGCAACCATGGCTTCATTAGGAAGTAGTGGAATTCGAAAAGTTGTTGATCTTTGGGCAGAGCGAACTACACAACTGCAGCAACGAAGTGACGTTGACTACGTACTGATTTTCGAAAATCGAGGAGCGGAAGTTGGAGCGACTATCAGTCACCCACATGGCCAGATTTATGCATTTGACCACGTGCCGAGACGTCAGCACTCAATCTTGCAAACGCAGTGGAGGCCTGATTTCCAACCAGCAGATCGATTAATCATCAGCGGCGAACATTTTGATGTGTACTCCCAATATGCAGCCATACACCCAGTTTCATTAGTTATTGCTCCACATAATCAAGTTCCCCTTCTCAGTCAGCTGAGTGATGAGTCACGTGATGAACTGGCATCAGTCCTTCATAAAACATTTGTGGCGTTGGACCAGCTATTTGATGCCTCCCTCCCTTACATGATGTGGGTTACACAAGCTCCCGCGAAAACTCATTATGAACATGTGTGGCTAAGCATCGAGATTGTTTCGCCTTGGAGGGCGAAGGGTGTCCAGCGATACATCGCCGCTGCAGAGGTGTCTACCGAGGAATACTTCAATCCAGTAGATCCTGCAGATATCGCTGAGCGTCTTCGCAACTTGGTGGTCTAATGCGCGCAATAGCACCCGGGCGCGTCAACCTAATTGGTGATCACACCGACTACACAGGTGGCTTGGTGTTTCCTATGGCAATCAATCGACACACCGTGATTGATGCACGCTTTACCGAGGATTCCTCTATTTCGTTGATATCTGCCGATGAGCCAGATACAGCGAATTTCAACATCCCTGTTAGTGATATTTCGTCATTGCAACCACAATGGGCCAGATACATCGCTGCAGTTGCCACTGAATGCAATGCAACTCGCGGAATCGCGGGAACAATTTCTACAAATATTCCAATTGGAAGCGGTCTGTCCTCTAGCGCCGCTCTTGAAGTCGCAACTGCACTAGCTCTTGGTTTTAATGGAAGTCCTCAGGAATTAGCGCAGTTAACACAACGTGCTGAACATGTAGCAACAGGCGTCCCTACGGGAATCATGGATCAACTGTGTATTTCAGTTGCTCAAGAAAACCACGCCATGTTGATTGATTGCTCAACACTAGAAGTGATCCATAGCCATATTCCAGAAGAATGCAAGATTGTCGTCCAGTTCATTGCACACCGTACCTTGCAAGGTTCGGAATACAGCGAGCGTGTTCGTCAATGCAACTCTGCTGAGTCCATAATTGGACCACTCCGCTCTGCAAGCATTGACAAGCTGGAGTTAATTAAAGATGCCACTATTTCACAGCGCGCTCGTCATGTGATCAGTGAAAATCAACGAGTGCGCGAGTTCGCCCAAGCTCTTGCATCTCATGATTTGAAGCACGCAGGTCAACTCATGAACGATGGGCACGCATCACTCGCTCGCGACTTTGCAACATCAACATTGGTCATGGATAAAGCCGTAAACGAAATCCAGAACATTCCAGGAGTGTTTGGAGCGCGAATGACTGGCGGTGGCTTTGGCGGATGTGTTGTTGCTCTGTGTACGCGAGATGCTCACGTACCTGGATGGACGGTGTCAGCGGCTGGCGCCGCGCGACTCACGTGACACCACGTAAGCAAACTGATACTTGCCGGGCTGGATTCGATATTTCGGCAATACATCAGGCCCACAACTTGCGGTCCCAAGTCCTCTGTGTGCAATGTCGATGTTCATTGTTAAATATGAACGCTTAATGAGTTCTGTTTGGTCTGCTGCTTCGTACAGATCTTGTGTTGTATAGGGCAATGCGGACATGTGCAACGGACCACCGTCTGCTTCAATTCGAATAACTTCTCCAGTTTTCGGATTGCTCACTTCAAACCATCTGCACTGTGTTCGTAGTCCAAATTCCTGAGGTACCAAATACGGCAGTTCATCTGCCTCTCCGTGGTACACGCCCAGCATTGCCGACGACTCGCGGTCCGGGTAACACTCATGCGGACCATTCCCCCACCACGAAACTCCCGTGAATCCTTCAGGTAATGGAAAGGTCACACCAACACGCGGAAGATCGTCCAGCATTTTTGGAACGATCACCGAGTGTTCAAAACGAACTGAGCCATCTTCTCTAACTGATCGCTTCGTCTGATGCTTTACTAACTGTGAGATGTCTCCATCAATCCCTTGCTGTTGCCAACGCTTTAACGTGGTGGTTTCTACCCATGCAAGATTTGGCAACAACTTAAATCCATCGTTGTCGATAGACGCTCGAAACAATGAGATCTGTGGATTGATGTCCAATGGCTCATACTTTTTCTGAGACGTGTAAATCTTTTTCACACGCGCCGATTTCACTACCAGTTGATCCCAAGCAACGACATGCCCTTGATCACACCACGACTCTGCGCGTCTCGTCTTCCAGGTGATGTTGATTCGTATATCCCCAGACAAACCCCGAATCGATGGAGCCTTGATTCGTTTTGTCTTTCCTGCAGCGAGATCTGGGACAGCTAATTTCCCTTTTCGCTTCACAACACCATCAACTACTACTTCATATGTTGCAGACAGCCATGAAACATCACGAAACGCCTGTCGGTTCCTGAGTTCAATTACTGGCGCAGACTTTGGACCAACGAGTTGTGTAGCAACTGGTCTATGCACCCAAGCAACCTCTCGCATTGCCGGGTGAGGTGTGAGATCAGCGTGCATCAATCCATCTGCGACAAAGTTTCCATCGTGTGGGGCATCGCCGAACTGTCCTCCGTACGCAAACCGTTCCATGCCATTTGGAAGTAATTGGCGAAGGCCGTGATCTTTCCATTCCCAGATGAAACCACCTTGCAGACCTGGTGTGTTATCAAATACTTTCCAGTAATCCGAAAGCGACCCATTCGAGTTACCCATGGCGTGGCTGTATTCGCACATGATTAGTGGACGTAGACGCTTTTTACTCTTGCCATACATTTCAATTGCTGCAATAGGTGCATACATCGGTGCAACAACATCTGTTGCCGCCATTCCCCCATCAAACCAATTCGTATGAAAAACTGCGCCTTCATAATGAATGATTCGCGAAGAGTCATACGACCTCACCCATGCTGCAGCGGCATCATGAACGCTTCCATATCCAGATTCATTTCCAAGTGACCACATAATCACGCTCGGATGGTTCTTATCGCGCTCCACCATTCGACTTACTCGCGAAAACCACGTTGCTCTATATGCCGAATCGTGGCACAGGCTTGTTATCCATGCATGGCTTTCGACATTTGCTTCGTCCACTACGTACAGTCCCAATTCATCACAGATATCAAGAAATCTTGGGTCGTTTGGATAATGCGAGCATCGCACTGCATTGATGTTGTGTTGCTTCATCGCCACAACGTCTTCTCGCATATCTTGCACCGTGACTGCCTTACCGCGATCAGGGTGATGATCGTGTCGATTTACCCCCTGAATCATGATGCGCTTACCGTTCACCAAGAGATCACCACGAGCGATTTCAATTTTCCTAAAGCCAATTATCTGCTCTGTTGAATCAAGCACTTTCCCATTTGCTTCAAGTAATGAAATGCGAACTACGTAACGATTAGGAAGTTCTGCAGACCACAACTTCACACTGTTTACTGACCATTGAATTTCTGCGCAATGTCCCGCAAACAGATATGGACGTGTGCTGTGTGCAACTTCTCCAGAGTGCTGAATTCCGATCTGCTTTCCGTTAACACTGTGCAATGTCGCTTTAACTTTTAGCCCAGATGGAAAGCGCCCATCGCTGGGAGCCGCCACTTGCGTAGTAACGCGGATCTGGCCACTCCCCGTCAGCGAATCTCGCACATCAACAACCTCGGCATCAACTCGAACATCTTCAATTCGCAGTTGCGGTTGGGCTTCAATGAACACATCTCGATGTAAACCCGACATCCACCATTGATCTTGGTCTTCTACGTATGACTGTGCCGAATATCTACACACCGTTATGGAAACAAGATTCATTCCTTCTCTAACAAACGAAGAAATGTCGTATTCACTGGCTAACCGACTATCTGTTCCATAACCAACAAATTCTCCATTAACTCGAACCGAGTGCACGCTCTCTGCAGCTCCAACATGTAAAACAATTCGGCGATCAGACCATGCGCTCTCAATCTTGAAATTGCGCCGGTACACCGCAGTAGGAACTTCCTTCGGCAGATGCGGAGGAGTTTCGCGCCACGGCATTGCAATGTTTGTGTAGTGCGGCACATCACCGAGATCAAACTGAGTCCAGTTGCTTGGAACGGGAATACTCACCCAGTCGCTGTCGTCGCAAAGTTCGCCCAATTCCCGTAGGGCAATGTCCTCTGGGTGTGCATACCGCTTAATGTGCCAATCGCCATTCAGCGAGACTCGAATACTTGAAGCCGAAACAAACGGTGTTCGCATTGGTAGGCGATTTACTTGAACTGCATTGGGATCTGCCCACAGTTTTAAATCGTGTAGTTCAGCAATTGAAGCCATGTGCTTACGCGACTCGACCTACTAACAAACCCACTCCAATGAACTGCAGTATCGCTGCGACAACAGTGAACACGTGCCAGATTTCGTGATACCCAAAAACATGCGGCACAAGAGCTGGCTTTTTCATATAAAACAGCACTGCGCCAACGGTGTACACGATGCCACCTAATGCATACATCAACAGACTGGTGAAACCTGCTCGCCCATATGCCCACGGCAGAATAACGAGCGCTGCCCAACCAATGATGATGTACATCGCATGGCCTAAGCGCTTTGCCTTCCAAGTGATCTTCAATCCCATACCCACAGCAGCCGCAAGCCAGATCAGTACCAAAAACGGAATGCCCACGCTGTATGGCAGCGCCATCAAACAAACAGGTGTGTATGTGCCAGCTATCAGTACATAGACCATCGCGTGATCAATTTGCTGCATCGTCTTTTGTGAACGCAACGATTTTGTGAACAGGTGATACGAAGCAGACGTTGAATACAGAGCCAGCAATGACAGTGCGTATATTCCTACGGCCAGTCGAGGGACCCCCGCTGGAGTGAACAGCGTGAGAATGATGCCAGCAGGAATAGTGACAGCAACAGCAATGGCATGAATTCTGCCGCGCCAGCGCGGACGCCAGCTTCCCGTTGCATGCATAAACACTGGCATGTGTGGCACGAAAGCACCTCCTATGCACAGCGTAACCTGTGTATATGACTTACAACTTTGATCGCTTTCTTCGTTACGACGAAATGGTTACGTGGCTTACTGAGTTGGCTTCACGTTTTCCCCATCTCGTGACGTTAGAGACATATGGGAAGTCTCATCTTGGACGAGATTTGTGGATTGCAACAGTTACCGATTCAACAACTGGATCACACGAAACGAAACCGGCGCATTGGATTGACGCAAACATTCACGCAACTGAAGTAACTGGCGGAGTTGCAGCGCTGTACATTCTGGAATATCTCACCAGCCAATTCGGTCGCGATCACCACACCACCGAAACACTTCGCACGCGCACGTTCTACATTGTCCCCCGAGTCAACCCTGACGGCGTAGAAGACGCACTTCTCGATAGCCCGCGCTATCACCGTTCAAGTGTTCGGTCATGGCCATGGCGCGACGGCCATCGTTGGCCTGGACTGAGCGTTGAAGATATTGATGGCGACGGTGCAGTTCGCACCATGCGCATTGCTGATTCTGATGGTGCGTGGGTCGAGCACCACGATGACTCCCGCGTGATGGTTCCTGTTGGTCCACTCGGTGTTGCGCCCGGAACACAGCGTTACCGACTGCTCGATGAAGGTGTTCTTGAGAACTTTGATGGCTTCACTATTCCAATGCCACGTGATCCGGCAGGACTTGACCTCAACCGAAACTTTCCAGCGGGTTGGGGAACCACCGTGCTCGGTTCCGGAGATCACCCAATGTCTGAGCCCGAGATTGATGCGCTAGTACGTGCCGCGCGGTCGCGCACCAACGTGTGTGGATACAACGCATTTCACACTGCGGGTGGTTTCATGTTGCGACCAAGCAGCACCCGTCCCGATGCAACGCTGCCACCATTTGATCTTTGGGTGTACAACGAACTTGGAAAAGTTGGAGTTCAACACACCGGCTACCCCGTTCATTCGGTGTACGAAGACCTCACGTGGGACAAGAGCGACACCATGAGCGGCGCTGGTGACGACTGGGCCTACGAACACCTTGGTGTGTTTGGGTGGACGACAGAGTTTTGGGACATCATCTTCCATGCAACAGGAAAGCACTCGCCAACCGACATTTGGTATGTCGGCCCAACTCCAGAGCAAGAACTTGCTGTCTGTAAATGGACTGACACGAATGCACCGGGCGCTTATGCACCCTGGAAAAAATTTAATCACCCACAACTTGGTGAAATTGAAATTGGCGGATGCGACGCAATTAAAACTTGGTCAAATGCACCTGCTTCAAAACTTCGTGACGAGGTTGCACCACATGTGCATTTCGCTATCTACCAGGCACTTGCTTCGCCGCGAATTGAAATCAAACGAGCAACAGCAGAATCACTTGGCAGTGGCGTTTACAAAGTAGAGATTGGTATTGCCAACACTGGTTGGTTGGGCACAGAAATCAGCGAGTGGGCACAGAAGAACAAAATCGTTCTTCCCCTTACTGCCGAAATCTCTGGGGCAACCCTGGTTGAAGGCGCGCCACGAGTAAAGCTGGGTCAACTAGATGGGCGTGTGAAATTCAGAGTGAGCGGCGATGCGAAATCAGATGGAACGCCTGATCGCGTGCTGCACACCTGGCTAATTCGTGGTGAAAAGGGTCAACGAGTAACACTTACAGCCAGTCATCAACGTGCTGGAGTTGCTTACGCAATTGTTGAACTTCCATAACGCATATGTGACTGTATTGCGCGTATCGAAATAAACAGAGCGCTCGGCACGATGACAACATTCGGCAGAGCCACATACAAGTCATCAATCATCAATCCATAGATTCCCCAAGATGCCGACATCGTGACCACCATGATGAAGGTCACTACAGAAACACCTACGAGGTGACTTGTTTTTGCAGCGCGAATTACTTGGGGAACAATTCCGGTTGCGCCTACTACTACGGCAATCACGCCAAGTAAATCACGTGAAATAGCAAGAGCAATGAGCGCTGCGAACACCACCGAGATCTCAACACCAAGTGCGCGGACTGCTGACACAGCTTTAAGTCGAACCTGCATGAACACAACAGTTCCGAAGCCACAAATAGTCATCAGGTTTGCCAGCACAACAAGATGAGTGGAAGACGCTATTCCGTAGACAACCCACAGAATTGATCCGCTGACATTTTGAAGTTGCGAAGGCACAGAAATGCCTTCCACCGTGTTTTTTCTTACCACCCGGTAAGCCTGTGGAATGGTGAAGGTAAAGGAAAGTGAGATACACCACAAGCTGAAAATGGTGCGAAAATCCACTTCGCAACCCTAGGCGCTCTCGTTAGCGTTACGTAGACCATGTTCACCACGTACGCGATGACGCTGCCCACAAAGAGGTGGACCGAAGAAACCCGCGAGCGCGCCATTGGGGTTATTTCGAAGTGGCATCAGCAGTGGTTTCCTGCAGATCGCCTTCCCTCCAATATTCGAGTTCGAATTCGACATAGTCAAGACGATGAAGTGTTCAGGCTCGAAGTACAAAACACTCATCCACAGACGGGTAGCACTCACCTGATTATCGCGACCCTCACTCCGTATAAGGGTCAACTTGTCTTTGATTTGAGGGTGAAGTTTGCACCGGGCAAGGATTCAATCATCCCCCATCGCCGAGCAGAATTGCCACCAAAACCCGTGCGAGTTCTTGTTGCCGAAATGGCCAAGTTGCTCGAGGTGTACGACGCAGAGCGACGTATCAGTCCGACAATTCGCCAAGTAACTACCGCAATTGAAGGTGAAGCGCTCGCCGCCGACTTCATTAATGCACTCGCACGTCGCTTGCCCATTTTGGTTGAAACAACTATTGATAAATCGGTTCAGTCATCTCACACTGGGCCACTGCTTGAAGACCTTGTTGGAATCGCTCACATTGCTCACATCACGTCCATTGATGCTGTTAATTCGTTCAATGCATACTGCAATGGCAAAGTGCTGGACAAAAACTATGTGACCATTTTGTGGCCACATCCTGCGCAACCGACGACCTTTCATACGGTCACTCCAAATCGTGAACAGATTGAAAATCCGATATTGGAAGCCGCGGCGTTACAGCCAGAAATTCCTACACAGGCGCCTCCGCGATTCGGTACAAGTCGACCAGTTCAGTCGGTACCTCCCACGCCAACTCCAGTTGCTACTCAAGCCACAACAGACCTGACGCCTGTCGTTGAGCAACTCAAACGAACGGTTAATGAGCACCAACTCCATATTGAGCAACTCGATGACGCACTAGAAGAAGTAGAAGCAGAACGCGATGAGTTTGCAGAGTTGCTTGAAGAAAAAGAGGTGGAAGTGGAAGAGCTGTCAACTGAAGTTGCACTTCTCCGCGGACGCCTGGATGCTCTCACGCTGCAAGCACTTGACCTTGACGCTGAACTCGCCCGCGCACGCCCCGACCGTGTGCTCCGTACAGTGCTTGATGCTGTGAATCGTGCGCGATCCGAATGCAAGCACCTCGAGTTTTTGCCAAGCGCATTCACAACCGCGAACGAACTTCAAGGCCCAAACCCACGTCAAGTGCTTCAGGACTTGAAGGCCCTTGATAACGCAGTCGCCAACTGGCGCAGAGATGTATTCCCGATTGCTGGACTGCAGTCGTATTTACGTGATAGTGCGGGTCTTGACTTTGCGCCGCGCATTTCTGAAGACACACATCATCGACATGGCGAGTGGTACTCCGCTTTGCATAAGAACAAGCAGATTCATATCGGAGCACACCTGCGAAGAGGAAAGAATCGCACCCTGATTCGCATCTATATGCATGTTGATACCGCAGAAAAGTCCATCGTTATAGCCAAAATCGTCAGACATGGACCAGACAGCACCAGTTAGTCACCCCACATAACGCATCTGCAAAGGCGTATCGTATTGCCATGACTTCCCCTGTGTATTCCCTCTCAGACGACTACATCAATAAGGTTGCCGAACTTGATCCGGCAGCAGCCACCTATATGGGGATTGCAGGCCATGATCACGAGATGACCGACTTCAGCCCAGCAGGGCACGATGCTCGGGCAGAAAACGATCGCCAAACTCTTGCAAAGCTGAACGCGCTTGATACAAGCGCGAGTTCCGACCGCTTGGCAGCTGGTGTACTGCGTGAGTCTCTAGAAATCTCTGGAGCCGAGTACGACGCCAATGAGCATTTGGTTTCCATTCGCGTGCTTGCTGGTGATGTTGATGCCGCTCGAGCAATTTTCGATCTCATGCCAACTGATACAGCAGAACAATGGTCGGTGATTGCGGAACGAATGTCAAAAGTCCCGCAAGCGTTTGCAGGTATGCGTGAGTCGTGGAAACTTGGTCTTGATCGCGGAGTAAAAGCACAACGCCGGCAAGTTCTTGCATCGAGCGAGCAGCTCGCAACGTGGGCGGGTCGAAAAGATGCTCCAGCATTCTTTGAACAATTCGCAGAATCTGCAACTTCTGTTGCAGGCGCACCAATAGAACAGCTTCGCAAAGTGGCAAAGCAAGCAACACAAGCACTTGGTGAAACCGCAGACTTCCTCATCAACGACTACGCGCCACAAGCTGACACACGCGACGGTGTTGGCCCCGAGCGCCACGCACTTGCCCGACGACGCTTCATGGGAATGAAAGTTGAAGCCAAGGATGCATATGAATGGGGTTGGGCGGAAGTTCAACGCATCGATGCAGAAATGGAGCGCGTTGCGCAGGAAATTCTTCCAGGTTCAACACTTTCAGAAGTCCGTCACTTTCTAGACACCGATCCTTCGCGTTCAATTCAAGGCGAAGGCGCGCTACGTGACTGGCTGCAAGAGTTGATGGACGACGCGATGTCGTTTCTTATCGACAACAATCATTTTTCAATTCCAGAATCCATTCGTACTGTTGAGGCAATGATCTCTCCGCCAGGCGGAGCAGCCGCCATGTATTACACAGGGCCAAGCGAGGATCTCAGTCGCCCAGGTCGTACCTGGTATCCAACAAACGGTCGCACCGTATTCCCGCGTTGGAGCGAACCAACCACTGCGTATCACGAAGGTGTTCCCGGCCATCACTTACAGGTTGCAATCGCCACCATTAACTCTGAAAAGCTCTCACGCTTCCAACGCAATACGTTCGTGTCGGGCCACGGCGAAGGCTGGGCGTTATATGCCGAGCGTCTAATGGACGAATTCGGATTCTTAGAGAACCCTGAATATCGCTTGGGATATCTGTATGCCCAGGCATTCCGCGCCGCCCGAATCGTTATTGACACTGGAATTCATTGTGGTTTTGCCATTCCACAGAGTTCCTCGTGGCATCCAGGTGAGCAATGGACACCAGAACTCATGCTCGAATTCCTTAGCGCTCGCTCATCAAGCGATGATGAATTCAATCGCTCAGAAATCAACCGCTACCTCGGTTGGCCAGGGCAAGCCATTTCATACAAGCTTGGCGAACGCGTGTGGCTTGACCTGCGTGATGATGCCAAGAAGAAATATGGAGCATCATTTGACTTGCGCAAATGGCACGCACATGCCCTCGACCTTGGCAACTTGGGTCTTGACTTATTGAAGTCGGAAATGGCGCGCTTCTAAAAGCTATTTACGGTACGACTACAACTGCCGTTCCGGGTTTAGCCCAGTCATAGATGAATTTTGCGTCTGCAGTACTTGATCGCAAGCAACCACTGCCCAAAAACGTTCCCAGTTCCGCTTCGGTTTGCAGCGGCACACCGTTCTTCGTTGGTATTTCATGGAAGCCGATATTGCCACCATTGCGACCAATTGCGAATCTCGTCATGAACCGAAACTTCACACCCTCAAGTTCCTGACTGAACGACGACACGGATTGGTTTTTAACAACATAAGAACCCTTCTTGGGTTGACCACGCTGACCTGACACCAAGAAGGTGCGAATAACTTCACCAGAACGGTTTATCACCCACACACGCAACTGGCGGTTTGAGTACACAATCCGACGACCGTTTCCGGAATTTTTTGGCACAGCGAAAGTCGATACAGCAACAGTTGTTGTAGTTGATGCAATCGTCGTAGAAGTCGTTGTTGGAGTTGGATCAACGGCTGCATTGGCTACTCCCTGACCACCCCAAGCTGATACAACAACTGCAAGAACAAGTGCAACGTGTTTCATTTCAGACCGCTCAATATTGCACGTGTTGCTGATGCCCCAATGCGACTTGCTCCTGCTTCGATCATTGCAAGCGCATCAGCAGTAGTACGAATGCCACCACTTGCTTTGACACCGATATCCGCCCCAACAACACTGCGCATGGTTCGAACCGCTTCGAGCGATGCCCCACCCACTTTGTGAAATCCAGTTGAGGTTTTTACGTAGTCAGCACCACCAGAAACACTGTGATTGCAAGCAGCAGCGATTTGCTCACTCGACCATAGTCCTGTCTCCAAAATCACCTTCAAGACCACGTGTTCACCTATCGCTCTGCGAACTGCAGCAACATCACTCTCAATACTGGACCATTCCCCACTTGCAATCCACCCCAAATTGGCAACCATGTCTATTTCACTCGCTCCATCGGAAACCGCCTGAGCTGCTTCTGATGCCTTTACGCCCGAAAGGTGATTGCCCGATGGGAATCCCACCACGCTGGCGACAGGGATTCTTGTGGTTTTATGCGCAATTGACACCCAGTTGGGAGAAACACATACGGCGCCAACCGCCAATTCGTCAGCCTCTCCACACAACGCAATAATGTCGGCTGCTGTTGCCTCAGGAGTAAGCAATGTGTGATCAATCATCATGGCAAGCGTGGCGCGATCAAGGGCTTCCATGTACCCCACACTACGCCAGGTGGATCAACCACATCAGTCCGACTACGGTTCATGATCGTCATGGCCACCTTGCGATTCAGTTACGGCACGATGGGTTCAGGAAAGAGCACCCTCGCTCTGCAAATTCACCACAACATGTCTTCACGCGGAGTGAATGGATTACTACTCACCAAACTTGACCGCGATGGTTCACAAGTAACCAGCCGTCTTGGAGTTTCGGCTCCTGCAATTGACGTTTCACTTGATCTTGATTTGTTTGAGTTAACCAAAGCGCACATGCCGCTGCAGTTTCTTGTTTGTGATGAAACACAGTTCTACTCTTTAGAGCAATGCGACCAGCTTGCCCGTGTTGTTGATGAACTCAATGTTGATGTGTTTGCTTTCGGACTCATTACCGACTTCCGCGGATTGTTGTTTGATGGCACACGACGTTTACTAGAAATTGCTGATCAACGAATTGAAATGCAGGTTGAAGCACGTTGTTGGTGTGGCGATCGAGCAAACAACAATGCTCGATTAGTGAACGGTGTCATTGTGTACGAAGGCGAAACCGTTGTTGTTGGCGACACTGACAGAACCATGAGTGAACCGCTATTTGGCGATGAGGTGCGATACGAATTGCTGTGTCGCAAGCACTACATCAATGGCGTTCTCGGACCTTCGCAATAACTTCATTGCCCACAATAACCAACAACACTCCAATGCAATTACCAATCAAGTCAGTTTCCTGACGTGAGCGCAATTGTGTGAACCAAGGTTGAGCAAGCTCAACAAAAACGGACCACACAAACAACATCGCTAGCGCACGGCGAACAACCGAAGCTTCCACTGCAAATACAACAAGTAGAGCGCACGCTCCCCATACCAGTGCATGAAGGTCTGCGTCTCCTGATGGACGACGCTCAAGTACTTCCGTTGTTGCAGATTCATTCACTCGGAGAGCAAATTCAATGATGTTGGTCCACCATGAAATTGCGGTATCCGACCACATCAACGCAGTTGCCGCAACGATTGCTGCACCAGCAAAAACCGAGCGCGCGGTACTTCGCAGCACCACTAGTTCAATCGAATTGCACGTTTCACGGGGCGGTCCCAACCAGGTTGACCAGTTGGTTTTGGACTTGGCCACAAACCAGGACCCATTTCCACCATTCCGTGATGCGCGCCGTAATCGCCAAGCAAATTGAGGAAAGGATCAGCATTAAACGCTTCAGCTCCGCGAACGCCAGTTGACTTCCAACTTCCATTTGCCAGGAGCTCGAGTGCAACCACCGGACAAATTGCGGTTTGCCACAACACGGCTTGCGAACCCCAGTCGCGCATGGTGGTCTCGTTATCGGCAACATGATACAAATACACCTCGCGTGGCTTGCCGTCATAGGTTCCACGGACCCATGTTCCTGCACAGGTTTTGCCATGCATAAGGTGTCCAAGCTTTGCAGGGTTAGGAAGCACGGCAGCCAGAACATCACGCGGAGAAACACTGACATCTCCCACGCGCACGTGTTCCTTGCTGTCAAGACCAAGGTACGCAAACGTTTTCAGCCAGTCAATGAACTCTGCACCAAGGCTGTACTTAAACGTCACTCTGTTGCAATCAATCTCGCGGGGAATAAGCAGTACTTCTTCGTGTTCTACGTTGACGCACTCGTACGGTCCAATTCCTGCTGGAAAGTGAAACACTTCTGGTTCCGAGAAACAATCAGTCGTATACAAGCCACGGTTCTTTTCCCACACAATTGGTGGATTCAGACATTCTTCAATGGTTGTCCAAATGGAAAATGTCGGAGCGAAGTCGAGGCCGTCAATTGACAGGTTCGACCCGTCACGCACACCAATTTCGTCAATGGTGTCAAATAAGTTGTCAGCCGCGTAGCGAGCAAATACATCGCTCAGTCCAGGCTCAACACCCATTCCAACAAGTGCGAGAAGTCCGCGATCGCGCCACGCTTGGTCAGCCGCCAATTGATCTGCACCTAATGGTGATCCAACTTCTTCGTATGGGTTGGACACATGTGGTTCACTCAAGTTCATTGCCATATCGATGTAATTGCAATGTGCTTCGTATGCCGCGTTAAAAATTGGCTCGTTCATGCGCGGATCACAGGCGTTTACAACAACGTCTGCTTTCACTTTTTGGATAAGCGCCTTGATGGCTTCTTTATCGCGAGCGTCAACTTGTTCTGCAACAAATTTTGATCGATCGTCAAGTTGTGCGATTGCCTCTTCGGCACGAGAAAGAGAAATGTCCGCGAGGACAAATTGCGTAAAAAACGATCGGGTCTCAGCAATAGACGCCATTGAAGCGCCTACGCCACCTGCACCGATTACCAAGATGTTCATTACTCACCAGTTTTTCGAATGTGCAACTTATGTTGCACAAAATTCTGTTGAGTTAAGCCTACCTGTGTAGTTTGTTAAAAAACATTCAGCAAATCAACAACAAACACAAGCGTTTCCCCACCTTTGATTACTCCGCCTGCACCGCGACTTCCATAACCCATGTCTGGTGGAATTGTAAGTTGACGACGTCCGCCAACTTTCATTCCTGCAACGCCATCGTCCCAGCCTTGAATTACTTGGCCGGCGCCCAAACGAAATTCAAATGCATCGCCTCGATTCCATGAAGCGTCAAACTCTTTACCATTGCTCCAAGCAACACCTACATAGTGCACCGAAACATTTTTGCCCTTCACGGCTTCGTCGCCAGTTCCAACGATGATGTCGGTTTTTACCAACTCTGCTGGTGGAGCTTCTTGTGGAATCGTGACTGTTGGCTTGTTATTTGACATTCAGGCAGGATAACAACGCTGCTGGGTGCTTAGACCGTTTATATACAAAAGGCCCCCGGCGAACCGGGGACCTTTTGACCTTGGTGGCGGGGACAGGATTTGAACCTGTGACCTTCGGGTTATGAGCCCGACGAGCTACCGGACTGCTCCACCCCGCGTCGTAGAAGTTGTACGGTAGCGAGCACACCATAGAGATAGCAACCTTCCCCCCAAAACACCTGCATCAACACACCCACCATGGCACTTTTCGCTCGAACACCAAAAGCAACCGTTAGCGATCTTGATGAAGTTCGCACAGAGCTGCAATCACTTCGCTCAGAAGTCACCAAACGCACAAACGAGCTTTCGCTTGTCACCGCTGCAATCAACACACTTGAACAACGTCTTACAGTGTTTGACGGTCGCCTTTCAGCGACGAACGCTGAAATGTCAAACCAATTACATGAACTTGGAAATGAAATTCAGGCGCTTCTTGAAAAGCAGGAAGATCCTGCTTCGCTTGCAGCTCTAGAACAACTCCGCATCAACCAAACACGTATCGCTAATGAACAGGCCCGTTAC
>JAPOKO010000011.1 GCA_029977615.1 bacterium | reverse complement strand
TCTGATCATGGACTTCTGCTGTTGGCCAAGACAGGTGTTGTGCTTGCAATGTTGTCGCTGGGTAACAGAAACCGAAAGGTTCTCGTTAACCGCCGAAATCTCACGGGTCCAAGAGCCGAAATCTCCAGAACGATTCTCGTGCAGCGGTCGGTCTATGAGTTCCTCCTTGGTGCAATAGCGGTCGGGATTACGTCGGTTCTCGTGAATGTCACGCCTACTTGACGGATCCTCGTTTGATTACTACACTGGGTAGTATTCTACACTGTGTAGTATTCAAGGAAGCGGAGACCAAAATGCAAAAGAAGTTCATTATCAGAGGTATCGCAGCGCTGTCAGTAGTGACACTGCTTGCGGCTTGCAGCTCTTCAACCCCAGCAACGTCAGAACCGGTCTCAGTTGATTCCACGGCAAACACCGCTGGTTTCAATGACGCCGACGTGATGTTTGCACAGATGATGATTCCTCATCATGAGCAGGCAATCGAGATGGCCGACATTGCTCTAGATCCATCCGTAGGCGCCAGCAAGGCAATCACTGACCTCGCGACACAGATCAAGGCAGCCCAAGATCCGGAGATTTCTCAGATGAAAGGACTGTTGTCGACGTGGGGCAAGCCGCTTGCGGCCGACAGCGGAATTGATCATGGGTCGATGATGAGCGGGATGATGACTACTGATGAAATGGATGCGCTGGGCAAGTTGACTGGTGCAGAGTTCAACAAGGCATGGGCGAAGGGCATGATTGCGCACCATCAGGGTGCAATCGACATGGCCAATGATGTTCTCGCAAACGGAACGAACACCGAGATCAACACACTGGCAAAGGCAATCATCTCCGGCCAAACTGCCGAGATCGAGGTGCTCAGAGGCCTCGTAGGTTAGTTCCCCCCTGCAGAAGGCGCGTCACACCCAGGTGTTGGCGCGCCTTCTGCCTTTATGGGCAGACCCCGGTCTGACATCACATGGCATGGCATTTCCCCGCATCAACTTCACCAATGAAGAAATGCACCTCGCCGTTGCACAAGCAACCCAACGCGCTAACGACGAAGATCAACGACCACCCCGGCCGTTGCAGTCGCGAGTTCTCTTGGCGACACCGCAAAAACATCGTTCCAGGTGCCAGCGGCCGCCCATACCTCGTCGTATTGCATCAAATCCGGGTCAATGAAGATTCTCAGTTGAGTTGCCAAACCCAAAGGCGGCACGCCGCCAATTGGATAGCCAGTTGCTTCACGAACGGCATCTGCATCTACACGTGCACACTTTGCGCCACCCGCTGCGAGTGCGAGTTTCTTTTCGTCAAGCTGATTTGATCCACTCACCAAAGCCATAACAATTTCGTTATCAACACCAAAGACCAAGCTCTTCACAATTTGACCAACGGTTACGCCAATTGCCGCGGCAGCATCGGCTGCGGTTTTCGTTCCTTCAGGAAATCGACGTGTGCTGATCTCGAGCCCACGCTCTTTTGCTGCGGCAGTTACTCGAACAACGTTTGGGTGAATATCGCTCATACCGCATTCTATTTCAGAAGCGCATTAATCGATTCTGCAAGTCGGTGATCCCTCGCCGTAACCGTGCGACCTTTGTCGTGACTGCAGAGGTTGATTTCAACAACGTTCCACGAGTTTGACCAGTCGGGGTGATGATCTTGTTCCTCTGCCAATTGAGCAACTTCCGTCATAAACGCAAAGGCTTCGCGAAATGTAAGAAACTCAAACTTGCGGTAGAGCGAATTGTTTTGCTCTACCCAACCCGTGGTCATGCGAGTGGAGCATGACAAGCAACTGAACCAGTTCCACGCAATGTCGGAGTCGGCCGCTCTGATGCGCAACGCTCTGCCAGTTCGGGTGAAAGCGTCGCACGTACATGGCACCGTGTATGAAAGCGACAACCGCTCGGCGGGTTCGCGGGGCTCGGTAGCTCTCCCTGCAACACGATGCGCTTTCGCGAACGCTCTACTTTCGGGTCGGGAATTGGCACAGCGGAAAGAAGCGCCTGTGTGTACGGATGTTGCGGGTTGGCAAAAACATCAGCAACGGGACCAGATTCAACAATTGAGCCCAAGTACATCACTGCAATGTCGTCTGCAACATGCTGAACGACCGCAAGGTCGTGAGATACGAACAAATATGAGAGGCCTAACTTTTCTTGCAATTCAGCAAGCAAATTGAGCACGCCTGCCCTGACGCTGACGTCCAATGCGGAAACAGGTTCGTCGAGTACTACTAGTTGAGGGTTAAGAGCCAAGGCACGAGCAATTGCAATGCGTTGACGCTGACCACCGGAAAATTCAGATGGATAACGACTCGCATGATCTGGATTAAGCCCAACAAGAGCAAGCAACTCTGAAATTCGGTTGTCTTGCTGGTCTCGCGGAACTTTAAATGCTCGAAGTGGTTCTGCAATTGCGTCACCAATTGGAAGTCGAGGGTCTAGCGAAGCAAAAGGATCTTGGAAGACGATCTGCAAATCCTTTCGAAGCTGCAACCGATCTTGTTTTGACAAACCGGACACGTCGCGACCCAACACCGTGATAGTTCCAGCTTCAGGTGCTACGAGGTTCATAATTTCAAGCAAGGTGGTTGTCTTGCCGCAACCCGACTCACCCACGAGCGCGAGGCTTCGACCTTTGCGAAGTGTTAGATCTACAGCATCCACCGCGAATATTGATCCAACTCTGCGACGAAGGACAGAGCCCTTCATCATTGGAAAAGTCTTATTCAGAGCCTTGACCTCTAGAACTGTTCCCAAACTTGCTTCACGATTTGCGACATGAGCAGGACCTTCAACAAACAATTTTCCTGCATCTTGAATTTGAAGAATTTCAGAATGGCGATGACAGGCAGTCATTCTTCCTTGCCCGCGATCTAGCAATTCTGGAATTGCACTATTGCAAGCCTCTATTGCTGCAGGACAGCGAGGTGAAAAGGCACATCCCATTGGAAGATCAACGGGAGAAGGTGGGGCTCCCGCAATGGAAGCGAGACGCGACCCCGACTCAGCGTCAATTCGCGGGATCGAACGCAATAAACCAATTGTGTATGGCATTGCAGGATACGCATACACACCATTGACGTCGCCAACTTCAACGATTTTGCCCGCATACATAATTGCTACGCGGTCGGCAAGCCCTGCGACAACACCCAAGTCGTGAGTTACCAACACAATGGCCGCGCCCGTGATGTCACGAGCACGTTGCAAAACTTCAAGAATCTGAGCCTGCACCGTAACGTCAAGTGCAGTCGTCGGCTCGTCAGCCAAAAGAACTTTCGGTTCATTAGCAATCGCCAAAGCGATCATTACACGCTGACGCATTCCACCAGAAAATTCGTGTGGATATGAATTCACTCGTTCGTTTGGTCGAGGGATGCCCACAATGTCAAGAAGTTCAATTGCTCTTTTCAGCGCTGCTTCTTCGGTTATATCTTTGTGAATCAGAATTGCTTCTGCTATTTGATGTCCGATTGTGCGAACTGGATTGAGCGCTGAGAGCGGGTCTTGAAAGACCATCGCAATGTCACTTCCGCGAAATTTAGACATTTCTTCGTCCGATAACGAAAGAAGATTTCTTCCTTGATACAGAATCTCGCCACTCACACGTGCTGTTGGCGGTAGAAGCCCGATCATTGCCAGCGAAGTAACCGACTTTCCTGAGCCCGACTCTCCAACTAATCCCAAAACTTCTCCAGGATGTATATCGAGACTTAGATCGCGAACTGCCTGCACAGTTCCCGATTCACTCGGGAATGACACCGAAAGATTTCGGATTTGAATGATTGCTTCGCTCATGAATTTGCTCCCGTGGAAGCACCTGGGTCAAATGCATCTCGCAAACCGTCACCAATAAAACTGACCGAAAGCACAGTGAGCACCAAAGCTCCGCCAGCAAAGCAGAACAGCCACGGATAAGTAAGCGCCGAGTTTGTTCCATCTGCGATCAAACTGCCCAATGAAACATCGGGTGGTTGAATTCCAAAACCGAGATACGAGAGACCGGTTTCGCTCAAAATGGTTCCGCCAACGTCCAATGTTGCAGCAATGATCAGAATTGACGCAACGTTTGGAATGAGATGCCGAAACACGATTGTTCGCGTTGGCACACCCATATATCGAGCGGCTCTAATGAAGTCTCGTTCTCTCAAACTCATGGCCATACCACGCACAATTCGACTCGTGATCATCCAACCAAATGCAGCAAGTAGAACAACAAATATGAGCCATGTTTTCCCTCGGTACAGAGGAGACATCACGGCAATTAATAGAAATGCTGGAAGAACAAGCAATAGGTCAACCACCCACATCATTGCTTTGTCAATTTTTCCACCAAGATAACCAGCAAAAGCACCGACGATCGCGGCAATTCCCGTTGAGAAAATCGCAACAAGCAATCCGATTATGAGCGACTTCTGAAGCCCACGCATCGTCAATGCAAAGACATCACCACCAATTTGAGTTGTACCAAACCAGTGCTCTCTTGACGGCGGTTGCAACAGATACATGAAATCAAGCTCATCCCATTTGTGCTTGCTGAGGTATGGGCCCAGAAATGCAAGTAGAAACATGAATACCAAGTTGCAAAGTCCAAAGACTGCAAGCTTGTTGCGCATAAATCGCCGACGAACGAGCTGTCCACGAGTAAGGCGAAGCACTTCGGTCATCGCAACCTCACTCGAGGATCAAGGGCTGCTGTAACAATGTCTGCAAGAAAACCAGAGAGCAAGACGAGTACTGAAGAGAAAAGGATTACTGCAGCTGTTGAATTTACGTCGTTGGCTTGCACTGCCGTAATAAACCACTGACCCATTCCATTCCAACCGAAAATCGTTTCTGTGAACGCTGCACCAGTAATCAAGAGACCGAAAGAATACGCAAAGAACGTAGTAAGCGGCAGAATCGCTACTCGAAGTCCATGCTTAAACAAAGCTTGGCGCTTTGTTAGTCCCTTTGCTCGAGCAGTACGCAAATGGTCGCTACTCAACACATCAAGCATCGCGTTTCTCTGATAACGGGAATAGAAAGCAATTCCACCGAGTGCAATTGACAAAGTTGGAAGAATTAAATGCTGAACGCGATTAATAATGGATGAGAATCCTGCGCCTTGAAATTCTGGAGAATACTCACCAACTGTATAAATCAACGTGTAGCCAAGTCTGTCATTTAAATTAATTGCGCCAAACTTCAGCAGCAATGCAATGAGAAATACAGGAGCCGACAAAAAGATGTAGGAAGTAATACTGAAATATCGGTCAAATGGTTTATATTGCCGAACCGCACTTACTACGCCGGTAATTACTCCGATTACTGATCCGAGTATCGATCCGATGAGCAGGAGGCGAAGACTCACCCAAATTCGGCGACTTATCTCACTGTTCACGCTCTTCTCATTCAAGGTAGTTCCAAGATCCCCCTTGACTACCCCACTGACCCAAGTGAAGTATCGCTCAACAACTGGAGTTTTGTTATTCATATTGAGGGCCGTGAGTTTGCTATCGATTGAACTCGCAGGAATTGGTGGGTTTCGGCCCTCGTAGTTAGACCTTGGATTTAGAGCCATTGCAGCAAGGAAATATCCCATTGTTGAGGCAAGGACAACCAGGAGTAGGAAGTTCAGAAAACGCTTATAAATGTAATTAAGCAAGGGATCCCTAGTTTTTATGACTCGATCTAGTTTTTTCGCTAGCGCAAAAAGTATAGGGTAAACGCTAGGTAAACAAGACAGAAGTGGGTTTTATCGCCCCCTCTACACCAAGGAGAATAAATGTCAAAGCAGTCAATCCGCAGGTTTGCGGTTGTCGCTGCCATTGCCATGCTTCCCGTAATCAGCGCTTCGATTCCCGCAAGCGCTGCTAAGGGTGATGGCAACGGACCAGACGTCAACGAACAACCTGTTGCAAAATTAAAGAAAGGTGGAACATTTGTTTGGGCAATTAACAACTTGCCTGACAACTTCAACACCAGTCACATTGACGGTAATACCGCAGATACCAGCTACATCATGGGTGCAACGCAGCCAGGATTTTTCTCGGTAGATAAGACCGGTGCTCTCGTAGTTGACACAAACTACGCAAGCAAAGTTGAGCTCACTTCAAAGAAGCCACAAACTGTCACATACACGCTTAATCCAAAAGCAGTATGGAGTGATGGCAAGCCAGTAGGTCTTGCTGACTTCGTAGGCATGTGGAAAGCAAATAACGGGACAAATGAGGCATTTGAATCAGTTTCAACAACTGGATATGAAGACATTGCTTCCGTAAAGGCTGGTAAGTCCAAGAACCAAGTCGTAGTCACATTCAAGAACATTTATGCCGACTGGCAAGGCCTCTTCGGTGGATTGCTTCCTGCATCAGTTACTGCGACTCCAGAGGCTTTCAACAAATCTTGGTTGACTGCTCCAACGGTTACAGCAGGCCCTTTCAAGTACTCATCAAAGGATGAGGCTGGCTCAACAGTCACACTTGTTCCTAACCCTAAGTGGTGGGGCGACAAGCCAGTGCTTGACAAAATCGTGTATCGCGCAATTCCACCTGCAACGCAATTAGATGCTCTTGCAAACGGTGAAGTTGACTACATCGACATTGGACCAAACGCAACCAACTACCAGCGAGCAAAAGACCTTGCAGGAGTTTCAGTTCATGTTTCAAAGGCACCGAACTACCGCCACATGACATTTGGTTCAGCGACTGCAATCAGTGCAGACAAGACCATTCGTCAGGCAATCATGATGTCAATTGATCGCAGCACCATTGCCAAGGCAATGATTGGACCAATCGATCCAACTGCAAGTTCACTTGACAACCACGTGTTTGTAAAGGGCCTCGCCTGCTACACCAACAACGCTGGCATTTATGGAACCCAGAACCTGCAGAAAGTCAACACCATGTTGAACGCTGCTGGGTGGAAGGGTAGCCCACGCAAGAATGCTGCAGGACAAGAGTTGAAGCTTGCAATCACCATTCCGTCAGGCGTTCCAACGAGCGCTCAGGAAGCTCAATTGATGCAAGCGATGTTGGCTCCTGCAGGAATTACTCTGACCATCAACGTGGTGCCACTTGCAGACTTCTTTGCCAAGTACATCACCCCAGGCAACTTTGAAATGACTGTGTTTTCTTGGATTGGATCAACCTTCCCAATTTCAGGTGCAACAGGTATTTTGACCACCACGGGTGAACAGAACTACGGCAAAATCGGAAGTGCCGCAATTGACAGCTTGTTCACAAAGGCCAACCAGGAGCTTGATCCTGTAAAGCGTTGTGCACTTGCCAATAAAGCGGACAAATTGGTCTGGGAAGAGGGTCACTCAATGATCACCTACCAGCGTCCAAACGTGACTGCTACAGATAAGAAGATCGCCAACATGGGTTCGTGGGGCTTTACCACCCTTGACTACACCAAGATTGGTTTTACCAAGTAATTCTGTAGTTCAGTAATTCGTCAATACTGGAGGGACGACCCGAAAGGGTCGTCCCTCTTTTTTTCTCTACCCAAAGATTGTGTATCACGTGATGACAAAACTCATTTCACGACCTCGCGACATTCGGGTGATCGCCATTTCGCGACTCATCTCAGAAATGGGCGACGAATTGGCTCTCATTGCATTACTTTTCCGAGTGAAATCATCTGGACCTGCAGCGATCTCCGCAATTTTTGCGCTCTATGCAATCTCCCGCATTCTTCTTGCACCATATTCGGGATCTGTAGTTGATCGATTCCCTACCAAGCGACTTATCACCACTATCTCAATGATGCAGACATTGATAGCAACCTGTTTAACAATATCGCATGGTGCAGTGTTGTACTTGTTTGTTTTTTTGCTTGCGGTAGGAGGCACAATTATCGCACCTGCATGGCAGGCGCTAATCCCCACTCTCGTTCCTTCCAATGAATTGACACGAACCTATGCATTTATCCAGACACACAGGTCGTTTGCAATTGTGTTCGGATCTGGACTTGGTGGTTTTCTTGTTGCATGGTTTGAACCTTCAACAGCACTACTTATTAACGCACTGACATTTTTCATTGTTGGAATATTCGCTGCAACTCTGCAAAACGACAGAACTCCCGGTCTCACAAAGATCACGAGACGTGACTCAATTCGTGGATTCAAACAATTACTCAGCGCCCCGGTTCTTGTTTCTTCAATAATTCTGTTAGCTGCATTCAATATGTCGGCAGGCATCAACGAAGTCCTTGGGATTTTCCTCTTAACCGACGTATTGAACGGAACTGCAGCGCAGTATGGACTAGTCATGGCCTCTCTAGGTCTCAGCATGGTGGTCACTGGTTTTGTATTAAGTCGCATACACATTGAAATGAAGGACACAACGTGTCTCATTCTTTCCGCAACCACATCTGCGTTAGGAATGTTCCTCTACGGCCTTGCACCTAATGCTTATGTTGCAATGGCGGCATTTTGGATTAATGGTGCAGGACTAACTGGATTGCACGCATTCGGAACGCCAATCATCATTCGTCACACCTCGGAAGATGAACGTGGCAGAGTCTTTGCTGCATCCTCTTCAATCACGACCAGTGGAGTTTTGCTGTCAACTGGACTTGCTGGACTAATAGGCACGCACGTACCAATTCGACTTGCAATTACGATCTCTGCAATTACTTGCGGAATTTCAGCCTTGTACGCAGGCGCAAGAATTGTCCGTGCTGAGAAACTTCTTGAGAGATCAGAGTCTGCTACTCAGCAGTGACTGCGTAAGCGGCGTAGCCGTCGCGCTCAAGTTCGTCGGCCAGTTCAGGCCCGCCGCTCTTTACGATGCGACCCTTGGCCAAAATGTGAACGAAGTCGGGCTTGAGTTCCTCGAACAAACGGCTGTAGTGCGTAATCACCAAAGCACCCATTCCAGTCTCGTTCGTCGCATCTTCAACGCGCTTTGCACAGTCGCGCAATGCGTCAATGTCGAGACCCGAGTCCAACTCATCCAGAATCGCAATCTTTGGTTTCAACACCGCTAGCTGCAATGTTTCATTGCGCTTCTTTTCGCCACCCGAGAAGTCCACATTGACCGCACGATTCACCAATTCGCTATCAAAACTGATTCGCGCTGCTTCTTCGTTAATGGTCTTGTTCAGGTTTGGCAACGTTGCATGACGTGCAACAAGTGCTTCGCTGAGCACTTCGCTCAGTTTTACGCCAGGTACTTCGGTTGGATACTGCATCACCAGATGCAAGCCAGCAACTGCACGTTGCCACGTTGGCATTGCCAACACATCTTGACCATCAAGCTTCACCGAGCCGCCCACTACTTCATAGCCAGGTTTACCCATGATCGCGGCAGACAGCGTTGACTTGCCGGCGCCGTTTGGTCCCATGACTGCATGCACTTCGCCACTGTTAATGGTGAGCGTGATGCCATTGAGAATTTGAGTTCCACCAACCGTCACTTGCAGGTCGCGAATTTCAAGCTTGCTCATTTGGCAACTCCTACCGAGATCATCACTTCACCATTAACAACACTTGCCTCGTACACCGGAACTGGCTGTGTTGCAGGAAGCGTGTTTGGAACGCCCGTTACAAGGCTGAAGGCGCTTCCGTGCTTAATGCACTCAAGCTCTTTTGAGTCGCACAGCACATCGCCATCGGAAAGCGAAACATCGGCATGACTGCAGCGGTCGCCAATTGCGTACACGGCATCGTCAATTCGAACGACGGCAATTGCTCGACCGTCAACAGTGAACTTGCGAACTTTGCCCGATTCAATTTCGGAAAGCTTGCATACGGCAACTGCACTCATTTTGTGCCTCCCAATTTTGCGATCACTTTGTCGCGAATTCCTGCGAGAAATTCGGACTGTGGAAGTCGATCAATTACTTCATCAAAGAAGCCGAACACCACAAGGCGCTCAGCAATTTCTGGCGGTACTCCGCGACTTTCCAAATAAAAACGCTGATCGTCATCAATTGGACCAACGGTGCTGGCATGACTGCACTTCACGTCGTTGGTTTCAATCTCAAGGTTTGGCACGCTTTCGGCCCATGCACCACGCGACAACGTAAGTGTGCGATTGGTCTGGAAAGCCTCAGTTTTTGTGCCGTTTTCGGTGATCTTGATGAGCCCTGTGTACACGCTCTTCGATGTGTCTTTCACAGCACCCTTGAACAACAGGTCGCTGTGAGTGCGTGGCGCTTCGTGCGACTGCAAGGTACGGAAGTCGTGCATCTGTGTGCCATCGGCAAAATACAACGCGGTTTGCTGAGCGCTTGCACCCTGACCAACAAGACGAACTTCAGCACGCATACGTGCGTAATCGCCGCCAAGTGCAACGGTAAACAAACGCACGTTGCTGTCGCGCTCGCCCACTGCAACCTGATGACCGATTTGCCAGGCGTTCTTACCAAGTTCGTTAATTGCCAAGTAGGTCACGCGCGCAGATTGCGCAGCGTGAACTTCCACAACAGGAACAACAAGTGAATGCACGTTGTCGGCAGAAGTGAATCGCTCGACAACAACGATTTCGCTGTTCTCAGCCGCGTCAATAACTAAACGTGGGTACGCAACAACGCCGGACTTGTCAACTGAATGGGTAATAACCACGGTCTGCGTGTGCACTTTGTTCTTGCCAATTTGCAAAGCGATGACATCTGGGGTGTCGGTATTCAATTGCGCAAATACGTCTGGCTGCACCTGCATGCAAGCACCAACAAGCGCGGTTGCAGCAGCTCCACTTACGTGCACACCTTCGCCGCCTTCTACGGTTGTCGTCAGCTTGCCGCTAGCGAACTTCGACATGTCGAGTTCGTTAATGCGGCTGTAGCGCCAAATCTCTTCTTCTGTGCTGGGAAGTGCGAGTGCGGTGGTCATTTATCTTTCTTCTTTTTCTTATCGCGAAGTTTCTTCTTGTTCTTGCGCTTGTCGTTCATGTCGGCGACTACTTCGCCAAACACTGCATTGATAATTGCTTCGGCTTCGTCTAACACTGCTGCTGCAGTTCCGTCATCCAAACTTGCAGGTGCTACCGGAGTTGCTGGCGGAACAAGCGAACCGTGAGCCCAAGCAACATCGGCCATACGTGGCTCGTACTTCTCACAATTTTCTGGGCAACGCCATGGCGCATCTGGCGCTAAGTCAAGGTTGCACTTTCGAACTGTGTCGCCGCTTGCATACGTGCGGCTTTCAAAGTTCTTGCACTCCGACCTCATGGACATAACTTCAGTATCTCGGTGAAAAGCTGGTGTTACTCAGCCAACCGAGCCTTCCATTTGCAACTCAATCAGGCGGCTCCACTCAACGGCGTATTCCATTGGCAATGTGCGGGTTACCGGCTCGATAAATCCGTTCACCACCATGCCCATTGCCTGTTCTTGAGTAAGACCACGGCTCATCAAATAGAACAACTGCTCGTCTGCAATTTTGGACACGGTTGCTTCGTGGCCAATTTGAGCATCGCGCTCGCCAACTTCCATGTATGGGAAGGTGCGGCTTTCTGACTGATCGTCCAAGATGAGTGCGTCGCACTGCACATGGCTCTTGCAATTGGTTGCGCCTTCTTCAATGCGCACAAGTCCGCGATAGGTGGTGATGCCAGCATCTTTTGAAATGGATTTCGACACAATCTTCGATGAAGTCTCTGGTGCAGCGTGCACCATTTTTGCGCCGGCGTCTTGATGTTGGCCAGCGCCTGCATAAGCAACCGACAGCACTTCACCCGTTGCCTTTGGTCCCATGAGATACACACTTGGGTATTTCATAGTCAACTTTGAACCAATGTTGCCATCGATCCACTCCATGTGACCTTCTGCTTCAACACGTGCACGCTTGGTAACCAAGTTGTACACGTTTGGCGACCAGTTCTGAATGGTGGTGTACGTAACGTGTGCACTTGGCTTCACAACAATTTCAACAACAGCAGAGTGCAACGAGTCGTTGGTATACACCGGTGCGGAGCAACCTTCGATGTAGTGAACTTTTGAACCTTCGTCAGCAATGATGAGCGTGCGCTCAAACTGACCGGCGTTTTCGCTGTTAATGCGGAAGTACGCCTGCAATGGCATTTCGCATTCCACGCCTGGCGGAACATAAATGAACGAGCCGCCCGACCACACCGAAGTGTTGAGCGCGCTGAACTTGTTGTCGCCCATTGGAATAACTGAACCAAAGTACTGCTTCACCAAGTCTGGGTATTCGCGAAGTGCGGTGTCCATGTCGCAGAACAAAATGCCCTGCTCTTCTAATTCAATACGGTTGCGGTGATACACCACTTCGGAGTCGTACTGCGATGTGACTCCGGCAAGGTATTTACGCTCGGCTTCTGGAATGCCAAGTTTCTCGTAGGTCTTCTTCATTTGCTCAGGCAAGTCTTCCCACTCATCGGTCTGAGCAGTTGCTGGCTTCAAGTAATAAAAGATGTCTTGGAAGTCGAGGTCTGGCATGTTGACGTCGAACCACGGGGCCATTGGCTTACGTTCAAATGTTTGTAGTGAGCGCAAACGCAAGTCGCGCATCCACTTTGGTTCGCCCTTCCACCACGAGATCTGTTCGATCACTTGCTTGTTTAAGCCCTTTTCAGGCTTGAAGGCGTACTCGGTTTCATCGCTCCAGCCGAGGGAGTACTTGCTGAGATCGAGGTCAAATGCAGTCACAAGGGGCTCTCTAACGGTTAGGGGAATTACTACTACCGCCATAGTAACAATTACCGAACCCCATGCCACATCGGGCTCACAGATAGCGTGACTATCTCTTATGGAACGCTTTGGTCTCGTCGGCTTGCCCAACGCCGGCAAGTCATCTTTATATAACGCACTCACGAACGGTGCCGCCTTGGCAGCCCCATACCCATTTGCCACGAAGGACCCAAACATTGGTGTGGCCAAAGTGCTCGACCCGCGTCTTGAAGCACTTGCTGAAATGTCAAAGACACAACGCACGGTATACGCAACAGTCGAAGTGGTCGACATTGGTGGACTCGTTGAAGGTGCAAGCAAGGGTGAAGGACTTGGCAACAAGTTTCTTGCCAACATTCGCGAAGTCGATGCAATCGTGTTTGTGCTTCGCGCATTTGTTGACGACGACATCCCTGGTCCGTCCGATCCACTTGAACACTTGCGCGTTGTAGAAATTGAACTTGCACTCGCCGACCTTGAAACCGTGGAGACACGAATCAATCGCGCACAGAAAGCCGCGCGCATGGACAAGTCGCTCGGCGACGAGATGGGCGCGCTCGAACGAGCACAAGCACACCTTGCAGAAGGTCGCCCTCTGTATCGCGCAGGTTTAAGCAAAGACGACCTCGAACTTCTTGCACCACACTTCTTGCTCACCACGCGGCAAGTTCTTGCCGTGGTCAACGTTGCAGAAGATGCGCTTGACACCATTCCTGAAATGGAAGCGCGCGTTCGCGCAGAGCTTGCACCTCCAGGTTCGGCAAGCGAACACAACATTGAAGTTCTCGGCATGAGCGTGCAGCTTGAAGCCGAAGCAGCCCAACTCACCGGACAAGATCGCATCGACATGCTTGAAGCACTTGGCCTTGGTGAAGGTGCACTACCCCGCATGATTCGTTCTGCGTATCACCTACTTGGTTTGCGCACGTATTTCACTACGGGCGAAAAAGAAACTCGCGCATGGACATTTAATGCAGGTGCAAAAGCACCAGAGTGCGCAGGAAAGATTCACTCCGACTTGCAACGTGGATTCATTCGCGCCGACGTCATTGCGTGGGATGAACTCTTGGAAATTGGTTCGTGGAATAAAGCGAAAGACTTGGGCAAAATTCGCGTTGAAGGCAAAGACTACGAAGTAGTCGATGGCGACGTTCTCGAAATTCGCCACAACAGCTAGGAAATCATGAACACCGAGTTTCGTTCAGCATGGCTGATGCGCTCGGGAGATGTGCTTGCAAGCGCCGACGTTGCCGATACACCACAGAGTCGCCGCAAAGGTCTCATTGGCCGCACATCGGTTGAAAATGCAATGGTGATTACGCAGTGCAAGTGGATTCACACCGTTGGCGTAAAAGTGCCACTAGATGTTGCGTATCTAGATGCATTGGGAACGGTGATCAAGACCGAACGAATAAAGCCGCTCCGTATTTCTGCGCCAGTCAGCCGTTGCAAGACTGTTGTTGAAGCCGGTGCTGGTTCATTTGAGCGCTGGAACCTTAAGGTTGGCGATGTGATTGAAGTGAGAAACACATGACTTCGGGAACGCTCACATTGGTGGCAACACCAATTGGCAACTTGAGCGATATTTCACCTCGCGCAATCGAAGCGCTTCAAGCAGCCGATGTGGTGTGTTGCGAAGACACTCGCCGCACAGGAATGCTGCTGCAACACCTGGGCATTTCCGGCAAGAAGTACATTGTCATTAACGAACACACCGAATTTGATGCTTGCGATGACGTAGTGGGCAAACTGCTGAGCGGAACTGAAGTTGCATTGGTTAGCGACGCTGGCACTCCTGGCATTAGCGACCCGGGCGAACGACTGGTGAAAGCCGCAGTTCTTGCCGGCATCACCATTTCTTCTATTCCTGGGCCATCGGCACTCACTATGGCGCTAGTGATGAGCGGTTTATCCACTTCGCGATTTGTCTTCGAAGGTTTCCTGCCACGCAGTGGCGGCGAACGAAGCGATCGCATTGCGCAACTTGTTGATGAACAACGCACCGTCGTGTTGTACGAAGCGCCTCACCGACTTGAGCGCACACTTGCCGACCTTGAAGTTGCATGTGGATCGTTGCGCCGAATCGTGCTTGCCCGCGAGTTAACAAAGATGCACGAAGAAATGTGGCGCGGAACATTGCACGATGCGCATAAGCATTCAAAGTCCGAAGAACCTCGCGGCGAATACGTGCTCATTCTTGAAGGTGCAAAACCACCTGCACCTCCAACAGATGATGAATTGAATCAAGCGTTGCGCGATGAATTGAATAGCGGAGCGAGCAAGAAAGATGCGGCTGCACGAGTGGCCGCCAAATTTGGTGCACCAAAGCGCAGGGTGTACGAACTTGCGCTGATGATCAAATAACGATCAGAGCGGGATTAAACCAATTTGTCGCGACTGTGCGACGAGCACTCCGTTTTCGTCCCAGATAATTCCGTCTTCTTCAAACATTCCGCCCTGAATTTCTTTTGCAGTGAATTCACACCGCAATGGGCCAGGAGCAGGTACTGCCCGCATATGCACGGTGAACTCCACCGTTGGCACCCAACCCGGAACGGCAAGCAAGTTGAACACTGGTGGCGGAAATGCATCGGCAGCAAGCAACACAGACAAGGTGTCGTTTGGGCGACTGTCGGCAAATGCAAACCATCCACGAATGCGTGGAACGCCATTTGGCTTACCAATTGCGAAACCGCGGTCGTCAGGGTGTAAACGCAAATCCAACTTGCTCATCAGTGCAAGCGGAATGTTTTCGCCTTCTGGTGTTCGGCGCAGGCACTCTTCGTATGAAGGTAGGTCGCATAATGGCGTGCCGTTATGTCGCATTGCACCATCAACTGCAGGGGCTTCACTAAACGCGCCAAGTGCTCTCACCGCTTCACGACCGCCAAACATCATGGATGCACTCACAGTGGTGAACCTGCGACCTTGCTTCACCACTTGTGCATGAATTTCAAAATCACCTGGTGGCAGCGGAGCAAGGTAATGCAACGTGAGAGAAATTGGATCTGGTCGGTTTGCTGCAGTGCGCATTGCATTCGCAAGTAGCGCCATTACATATCCGCCATTTGCGTTCCCGCGAATATCCCATCCGTCATGCACTGCACCCGAGTACACGCCGTTGCCGATATCGGTTACTGCAGTTGCTAAATCAAAGGCAAAAGTCACCCAGTCAGACTATTAGTGTGGATACGTGACAAAGTTCAGCGCGACGACCCCTATTTATTACGTCAACGCCAAACCGCACTTGGGTCACGCGTACACCACCATCGTGGCCGACGCTGTTTCCCGCTGGCACCGCCTGCTGGGCGAAGATGTGCACCTGCTTACAGGCACCGACGAGCACGGCCTGAAAATTCAGCAGGCAGCCGACTCTGCTGGGGTATCGCCGAAGGAGTTTGCCGACTCCATTGCCCCGCTGTTCGCTCAAGCATGGGAACGCTTGAACATCACACATGACGATTTCATTCGCACCACTGAACCTCGACATGCTGCCGGCGTAAAAAAGTTGCTGCAGGCTTGTTACGACGCTGGTGACATTGAAGCCGACATGTACCGCGGTCAGTATTGCGTTGCATGCGAGGCGTACTTCATTGAAGAAGAACTCATTGACGGCAAGTGCCCTATCCACATGAAAGAAACCACATACGTAGAAGAAGAGAATTACTTCTTCCGTCTGTCACGTTTCGAAGATCGATTGTTGAAGTGGTACGAGGATCATCCGAACGCAATTACTCCCGGCTTTCGCATGAACGAAGTGATTGGTTTTATTAAGGGCGGGCTGCACGACTTCTCGGTAAGTCGCAAAACACTCACATGGGGAATTCCGTTGCCATGGGATCCATCGCATGTTGCCTACGTTTGGTTTGACGCTCTTGCCAACTACATCACTGCAGTCGGTTACGGAACTGACGACAAAGCATTCGCCGAAAACTGGCCAGTCGATTACCACTTCATCGGTAAAGACATCATTCGTTTCCATTGCGTGTATTGGCCAGCAATGCTGATGAGTGCAGGTATTGAACCGCCGAAAGGCTGGGCCGTTGGTGGCTGGTTGCTAGTTGATGGCGAAAAGATGAGCAAAACAACGGGAAATGTGGTGAATCCACTCGACCTTATTGACGTTGTTGGTGTTGATGGATTCCGTTACTACGTGTTGGCCGAAACCACATATGGCAACGATGGAGACTTCAGCGACGAAGGTTTGATTAAACGCTTCAATAGCGACCTTGCGAACAACCTTGGCAACTTGGCGGCGCGTGTTGCAACTGTTGTCGAAAAGAAATGTGGAGGAATTGGTCCAGCTTCGTCAGCAAACAGCCCGCTTGCAGCAATTGCAGCAACTGCGGTTGCGGAAACTGCTCAAGCATGGGCCACCGTACAACCGAGTAAGGCACTTGAAGCAACGTGGAAACTCATCAGCGCCACAAACTCCTACCTCGAAGACAACGAACCATGGAAGATGGAACCGGGCGACGCGGTGAACACGGTGATGGGCGATGCACTGGAAGCGCTACGAATTGTCACGATTCTTGCGAACCCTGCTCTACCAACCACCACGCAAGAAATTTGGAATCGCATTGGTCTCACCGGCAACATCACCGACTTGCGTATTCATGCGGACACCAAGTGGGGTCAATACACAGGCGGCACAACAGTGGTGAAGGGTCAGCCACTCTTCCCTCGTCTCACCGTATGAGTCCAACACTTGAGTGGATTGACACTCATTGCCATGTTTACGAAGACAACATTCCAGGCGGACAAGTAAGCGCAATTGAAGCTGCTCGCGAAGCTGGTGTGAGCAAAATGATCGTGATTGGCACCGATGCCGAGACAACGCAACAAGCAATTGCTATCGCTGCTCAACACGAGAAGGTGTGGGCAACTGTTGGCTTGCACCCACACGATGCAAAAAATGGAGTTGACACTGTTACGCCGTTTCTTGGTTCGAAGAAAGTTGTCGGAATTGGCGAATGTGGACTCGACTATTACTACGACCACTCGGACCGAACTGTGCAACGCGAGGTATTTGCAGCTCAAATTCAGTTAGCAAATGAGCTCGATCTTCCACTGGTTATTCATACACGCAACGCATGGCAAGACACGTTTGATGTGCTTGATTCCGAGGGTGTTCCTGCGCGAACCATTTTTCATTGCTTCACTGGTGACGAAGCGGAAGCGCGCTCGTGCGTAGAACGCGGTGCTTACTTATCATTCAGTGGAATCGTCACATTCAAAACTGCAGATGACGTTCGTCGCGCAGCACAGTGGTGCCCTATCGATCACGTATTGCTCGAAACAGATGCGCCATTCCTTGCACCAATTCCTCATCGCGGAAAACCAAATCAACCAGCTCTTGTTCCAATTGTTGGCACGTTCATTGCCGACCTTCGCGGTGAACCCGTTGCGCGGTTTGCGCAGAGCACAACGCAAAATGCATACCTTGCGTTTCCCGGCATTGCTCCGTAGCGTTTAGACAGTGGTTCTTTCGGTTTACGAGCGTCGACGAATTGGAGCACTCTCCGTCCTAACGCTGTTTGCTCTCACGGTGTTTTCGTTTGCTGCCGGTGGATCATCATCCACAACGTCAACAACAACCACCACTGTCCCGCCAGTAGTTGAAAACGAAATTCCCGAATCAGTCATTCTTGGTGGACCTCCGCCAATTGCCCCATCTGGCTCGGCAGCAGTCGCCTACCCAGCAACAAGCCCAAATTCTCTAACCGGCCGAGCAACATTTACCGCGCTTGGCTATTCGTCAAACCCAGTGTGCTTTTCTGCAATGACCCCAGTTGGAGTTCAACTCACCATCACCAACATCAACAATGGTCGATCCGTCAAGTGCACCAGTGCATTTGGCGTAAGTGTCCCCGTGGGTGTGACGGTTCAATTGAATTCCACTCAGTTCACGCAACTAGCCGACCTCATTGATGCGCCAATTCCCGTAAAGATCACCTGGTGACGCACTCTCACAACGACATTTCGCACCTGCTTACCAAGCACGGTCTTGCGCCGCGACGAGCATTCGGCCAGAACTTTCTTGTTGATCCAAACACGGTCCGCAAAATTGCGCGATTAGCAAACGTTGGACCAGACGATTTTGTTCTTGAAATTGGTGCCGGCCTTGGATCACTCACGCTTGCTCTTGCCGAAACCGGAGCCACCATCGTCGCCGTTGAAATTGACAACGGCGTTGTTGCGGTGTTGCGCGAAGTGGTGAAAGACCTACCAAACGTTGAGGTATTGCACATTGATGCGATGAATTTAGATTGGCGACCACTCGTTGCTCGTTCGCCAAAGTGGCACGTCATTGCCAACTTGCCATACAACGTTGCTACTCCGCTTGTTGCCGACTTACTCGATGGCGCACCGGCAGTTGACCACATGCTCGTCATGGTGCAAAAAGAAGTTGCCGAACGTTTCGTTGCCAAACCGCGCACACCTGCATACGGAGCAGTCAGCGTAAAAATTGCTTACTGGGCAGAGGCATTCATTGCCGCCGATGTTCCTGCAACAGTGTTTCTACCGAAACCGAATGTGTCGTCAGCAATGGTGGACATTCGCCGCAGGCCAACACCAGCTGTTGAAAACGTCGACCCACAGAAACTCTTTGCACTGGTGCGCACAGGTTTTGGTCAACGTCGAAAAATGTTGCGACGATGTCTCTCCAACATGGTTACGCCGGTGCAATTTGCTGCTGCAGGTGTTTCACCAGAGTCGCGCGCTGAAGAACTTGATGTTGCTGCTTGGGGCAGACTGTGTATCGCCTCTCAGGAAGCCTGACATGACCTACATCATTGCTCCAGCGAAACTCACCTTGTCGCTCAAAGTCACTGGCTTGCGCGAAGATGGTTTTCATCTGATTGATGCCGAAATGGTGTCGCTTGAGTTACATGACGTACTCACCATTTCAGAAGGCAAATCAGGAATGTCGGTAAGTGGACCATTTGCACGTGGTGTCCCAACCGATGACAGCAATCTTGTGAACCGCGCATTGCATCTCTGTGGGAAAACAGCTCACGTACATGTCGAAAAAAATATTCCACACGGTGGCGGACTTGGCGGTGGCTCGTCAGACGCAGCAGCAGTGCTGCGCTGGGCCGGATACTCCGACTACGTCGCCGCTTCTCACCTCGGCGCAGATATTCCGTTCTGCATGCTCGGTGGTCGTGCACGGGTGACAGGAATTGGCGAAGTGCTTGAATCGCTGCCACATGTTGCGCGCGAAATCACACTCGTGGTGCCGCCGTTTGGGGTTTCCACTCCAGCGGTGTACAAAGCTTTTGATTCACTTCATGCACAGCATGACGGACCTAACGATTTAGAACCTGCTGCGGTTGCCGTAGAACCTCGACTCGCACGGTGGCGCGATCGCATTCGCGAAGCCAGCGGACAAATGCCAGTGCTGGCAGGTAGCGGCGCCACTTGGTGGTTAGACGGTGCGCATCCACGCATTCATGAAGCGTTAAGCGAAGCAACCGTCGTTGTCACCCGCACTCGCTCTTTGTAACCGCAAAGGCGAGGGGCGAAAACCGGGTTACTTGCGGCGCTGGTGACGGGTGCGACGAAGCATCTTCTTGTGCTTCTTTTTGCGCATCCGCTTGCGGCGGCGCTTGACCAGTGATCCCATGACTCGCAATACGATATCTGACACAGATGGGAAACGACACATAAAATTCGCTACCGTAGAGGCGTCAGTCCAAACCCATTCCGGGGTCGTTCAATGGCAGGACAACGGGTTTTGGTCCCGTTTATAGGGGTTCGAGTCCTCTCCCCGGAACTCGTGAATGAATTCGGAATAAAGCCGAATTGGCCTACCGATCTATGCTTGCAATTGAAAAGCGCCGGCGTATTTCTTGAGGGGGCCTCGTGAATAAGACAATTGACAAGGTCACTACGAAAAGAATGGCGTTGTACACGGGTCGCACTCACCCGTCGCTCGCTGAAGAAGTAGCACAGCATCTTGAAGTGCAATTAGGCGAAGCAAACATTGTTGAATTTGCAAACGGCGAACTTCGTCCACGCTTTGGAGAATCAGTGCGCGGCGGTGATGTGTTCATTATGCAAACGCATTGCGGACACGAAGGTCGCAGCGTGAATGACTCCATCATGGAACAGCTGATCATGATCGATGCCGCGTATCGCGCATCGGCAAAGCGCGTTACTGCAGTGTGCCCGTTCTACGGATACGCCCGCCAAGACCGCAAAGCAGAAGGCCGCGAGCCAATCACTGCGCGACTTATTGCCGACATGTTCAAGGCCGCAGGCTCAAAGCGCATGGTGTCAATCGACCTGCACAGCGGACAAATTCAAGGATTCTTTGAAGGACCTGTAGATCACCTCACTGCAATTCCTGTTCTTGAAAAGTACGTGCGCTCAAATGCGCGCGACGGTGTGGTCATCGTTTCACCAGACGCAGGTCGCGTGAAGGTTGCAGAACGTTTCGCACAACACCTTGCAGACATGAATGCAGACGTTGCATTCATTAACAAGCGTCGCCCAAAGAACACCGCGAATGTTGCAGTTGCCAAAGAAGTCATCGGTGAAGTTGAAGGACGTTTGTGCATCTTGACCGACGACATGATTGACACTGGTGGAACCATCGTGAGTGCTGCAGAACTCCTCATGAACCGCGGGGCAAAAGAAGTGTGGGCAATGGCAACTCACGGGGTGCTCTCGGGCCCAGCTATTGAGCGACTGGAAAACTCGCCAATAACGCGCGTGGTGCTCACCAACACCTTGCCTCTCCCAGAGGAAAAGCGAATCGCCAAGATCGAGGTGCTTTCTGTGGCCAAAATCCTTGCCGATGCCCTGTCGGCAGTGTTTGACGAAACCAGCGTCAGCGACCTGTTCGACGGCGAAAACCAGTCATAACGCCCACTTCGCAATGGCCCTGGGCGGCTGTACACTGACCAGCCGTTGTATCTGCTGATTTTCACTACGTAAGTACGGAGTTTCGAACATGACCACCACATTGAAGACCAACGTTGGCCGCACGACTGGCAGCCCAGAGGCTCGTCGTTTGCGCGGAGCCGACCACATTCCTGCGGTCATCTACGGAGCAGGCATGCAACCAGTGGCAATCACTGTTGAGCGCCGCGACTTGCGCATTGCGTTGTCGGGCCCTGCAGGCACCAACACCATTCTTGAATTGCAAGTTGCTGACAAGACATACCCAGCAATCGTGAAGGACATGCAACGCGACCCAGTGAAGCGCAACGTAAGCCATGTTGACTTCATGCAGATTGACCTCTCGAAGGAAATCGTCATGTCGGTTCCAATTCACCTCACAGGTACAGCAAAAGCAGTTGTGCAAGAGGGCGGACTCGTTGACCCTGCAGTTGACCGCGTGGAAATTCGCGCAGCAGCAAACAACATTCCAAACGAAATCGTCATCGACGTCACCAACATGAACATGAACTCCATCATCCGCATGGAAGACATCACCTTGCCAAAGGGCGTGACCGCAGTGTCTGACCCAGACTTGGTAGTAGTCACCGTGTTGGTAACGAGCACACAATCTGACAAGCCAGCTGCTGCTGGTGAAGCCGCTGCTGGTGAAGCTCCGGCAGCCGGTGCTCCAGCTGCCGGCGATAAGCCAGCCGCTTCCTAATTTGTATGGCGCTGTTCGGTCGCGGTGAGCGACACGAGCGGCGAGGTACTCCCTACAGCGCATTAGTTGTAGGCGTAGGAAACCCAGGGCGTAAATACGAAGGCAGTCGACACAATGTTGGTTTCGACGCCATTGAATTGCTTGCGTCACGATTCAACTCGTCCATGAAGTCATCGCGTGACCGCGCACTTGTTGCTGAGATCAATCACGATGGAAATCGATTCGTGTTAGCAATGCCAACTACGTACATGAATGAATCGGGAAACGCAGTTGGACCACTCGCCCGTCGTTATGCAATTGACGAACCCGCAAACATCATTGTTGTGCACGATGAATTGGATTTAGAACCTGGTGTTGTCAAGGTAAAAATTGGTGGTGGTCTTGCCGGTCACAATGGTCTGCGCAGTATTTCATCGCATCTCAAAACTCAAGACTTCGTGCGTGTACGCATTGGTGTTGGAAAACCACCTTCAAAAGAAGATGGAGCCGACCATGTGCTGTCTCGCGTTCCTATCAACGAGCGGAAAGTTCTTGATGTTGCTGTAGAAATTGCTGCCGATGCAGTGCAGCTCATCCTTTCGCAAGGCGCACAAGCTGCTATGCAGCAAATAAACGGCCGATAGTCGGCGCGTTCAACATGTTGTTACACGACCTTGCATTTACTGCCAGCCAAGAGCCTGCGCTTGCCGCAATTGGTGGCAGAAACTCGGTGCTTGCATGTGCAGAGCAATCACGCGCAGCAATCATCGCGGCATTAAGCGCAAGGTCGCCTGGCAGCACCCTGGTGGTGGCCACGCCAACTGGCACAGCCGCACAGCAACTTCACGATGACATCGTGCAGTTTCTTGGCGCCGACAATGCACTGATGTTTCCTGCATGGGAAACACTGCCGTTTGAACGAGTAAGCCCAAGCGTAGAAACCATGGGTCGTCGACTTGAAGTGTTGTGGCGTTTGCGCAGCGAAAACCCCCCGAGGGTAGTACTTGGTTCGGTACGCGCACTGTTGCAAAAACTTGGGCCAGGTGCAACCACGTTGCAACCGATCATCATTAAGCCGGGTGAGGAAATTGATTCCGAGCAGTTGCTTGCCAAATTGGTGCACGACGGATATCGCCGCGAAGAAATTGTTGAGCATCGCGGCGAAGTTGCTCGTCGTGGTTCAATTATTGACGTTTTCCCTAGCACTTCAGACACACCTATTCGTATTGACCTGTGGGGAGACGAAGTAGAGCGTCTTACGTCGTTCAACGTAAACGATCAACGCAGCACCGAAGACTTAGCGCAGGCAATCATTTTTCCAGCACGCGAGTTGCAACTAGATGAAGGAGTTACCGAACGTGCGCGCGCATTAGTGGGAAGCGAACCGTGGGGTCGCGAACACTGGGACAGGCTCGCCGATGGTTCCAATTTTGAAGGCATGGAGAGTTGGCTTCCATGGCTTATTGAACGCGAACAACTCATTACCGACATCTTGCCCGCAGCAAGCGAACTCATTTTTGTTGACCCGAAGCGCATGCGTGATCGTGCAAAAGATTTGCTTGCAGAAGAAGACGACCTAGCAAAAGCGTTAGCAAGTACCTGGGCGCGCGATGCGCAACGTTCTTTTCCTCGTCTACACCTAGACATTGATCAATTGTTTGGTCCTTCACAATCGTTGAATGCGTTATCGCTCTCGCTTCCATCTGAAGCCATCGATGCGCCAACCGTGCAATCAACTGGTTGGGGTCAAGCAACCAGTGATGCTGAAGCAACTGCCAAGCGCGTGCAACAACTCATCACCGACAAGTGGACCGTAGTTATTGCCGCCGAAGGTGAAAGTTCGGCGCAGCGACTAATCGAAGTGTTCACGCAAAATGGCGTGATTGTTCGCGATCTCAGTGCGAGCAAAGAAGCAGACCTCAGCAAGCCCGGCACTTCTGTGGTTGTTGCACCGTTGCATCACGGTTTTTCCTTGCCGCAGGTGAAGCTTGCCGTCATTGCAGAAACCGATCTCACCGGCCGACGTCGCACGCACCGTCAGCCACGCGTGCGCAAACGAGACACCACGTCGGTATTTCAAGACTTAAAGCCTGGCGACTACGTGGTTCACCATTATCACGGCGTTGGAAAATACGAAGGAATGGTGAAGCGCACTATCGGTGGTTCAGAGCGCGACTACCTACTCCTCGCTTACAAAGACGGCGACAAGCTATACGTACCGACCGACCATATAGATGCAGTACGTCAATACATAGGCGGCGACTCACCAACACTGCACCGACTGGGTGGAAGCGACTTCGCGCGCGCAAAGCAGCGCGTGCGTTCAGCAGTTCGCGAAATCGCCCAAGAACTTGTGGTGCTTTACCAGCGCAGAGTGAACGCGGTTGGTCATGCATTCAGCGAGGACACACCATGGCAACACGAAATGGAAGGTGCATTTCCTTTTGTGGAAACCCCAGACCAACGTGCCGCAATTGAATTGGTGAAGGGCGACATGGAACGCAATGTTCCGATGGACCGTTTGGTCTGTGGAGACGTGGGTTTTGGAAAAACTGAAGTTGCCGTGCGCGCAGCGTTCAAGGCAATTCAAGACGGCAAGCAGGTTGCCGTGCTCGTGCCAACCACCTTGCTTGCATCGCAACACGCAAATACGTTTGCTGAACGTTTTCGCGGGTATCCAATTCGCGTTGAGTCGCTGTCGCGCTTTCTTACTAACTCGCAAGCAAAAAAGGTTCTTGCAGGCGTTGCAAGTGGTGAGGTGGACTGCGTGATTGGCACTCATCGTTTGTTGCAAGAGGGCGTGAAGTTCAAAGACCTTGGGCTACTTGTAGTTGACGAAGAGCAGCGATTTGGTGTTACTCACAAAGAGATGATGAAGAAGTTGAAGACCAACGTGGACGTACTCACGCTGACTGCTACCCCAATTCCACGCACACTTGAAATGAGCCTTGTGGGAATTCGCGATATGTCGCTATTGCAAACACCACCTGCGGATCGCCAACCAATTCTCACATTTGTTGGTGAAGATGACGAGCGCGTCGCTACTGAAGCGATACGTCGCGAATTGTTGCGCGATGGCCAAGTGTTCTGGGTGCACAATCGCGTGCAAAGCATTGAGCAACGTGCACAAGAGCTTCGCGAGCTTGTTCCCGAGGCGCGTATTGCAGTTGCGCACGGCCAAATGGAAGAGGGCCGACTTGAGCAAATTGTGCTTGATTTCTGGGAAGGAAAGTTTGACGTTTTGGTGTGCACCACCATTATTGAAAGCGGCATCGACATGCCAACCGTGAACACCCTTGTAGTTGAACGTGCCGACCTGCTCGGGCTTGGACAGTTGCATCAAATTCGCGGTCGCGTAGGCCGCAGTGGTTCACGTGCATATGCATATCTGTTTCATCCGCGCGACAAGGTGTTGTCTGAAGACGCATACGAGCGACTGAAGACCATCGGTGAAGCAACCGAATTAGGAAGCGGATTCAAAATCGCCATGCGCGACTTAGAAATTCGAGGCGCAGGAAACATGTTGGGCGAAGCGCAAAGCGGCCACATTGCAGCCGTTGGTTACGACTTGTACTGCCAATTGGTAACGGAAGCGGTTTCAGAAATGAAGGGCGAAGAAATTCCGCCAATTGTTCCGGAACTCAAGCTCGACGTTGCCACCAATGCGTACTTGCCAACCGACTATGTGTCGAAGGAAGAATCGCGTTTGGATGCTTACCGCAGGCTTGCTGCGGTCACCTCTCAGTCAGATGTTGCCGACATTCGCGATGAATGGATTGACCGTTACGGCCCACTCCCTGAAGCAGCGCTTGCGCTCATTCGCGTTGGAGAATTGCGAGCTGAATGCCATCGAATTGGTCTACGTGAACTCGTTGTCGCCGACGGCAGAGCACGTCTACTGCCTGTTTCGCTGAAGGCAAGCCAACACATGCGTTTGACTCGAATTGCAAAGAACAGCGAATGGAATGAGCAGACCAAACAACTCATTGTCACGCTGCCCCGTACCCCACAAGGCAAACAAGCAGACTCTGGAACTGTTGACTATTTGGTGTCGTTCCTGCAGGAACTCTTTGACGACAACTAGGCTTTACCAAATGTCACGCACCTCCCGTAAGCCTGTTCGTTCACTCGCAATTGCATGTGTTGCAATGATTTCTCTTGCAAGCTGCGGTGGAAGTTCAAAAAATGATGCTGCTTCTGTTGACGGATCTGTAATTGCAAAAAAGACGCTTGAAACTGCGCTTTCTCAACTATCGGATGCAGGTCAAATTGAACTGACAGACGGCGTAGTGCCGATGGATGCAGTGCGCTCCGTACTTGCTGCCATCATTCGTGGCGAAGCAACCAAACTCGTGCTCACCGAAAACAACGTGACTGTTACCGATGCAGACACCAAAGCAGTAATTGACCAAATTTCTAAAGACGCTGGTTACGACACATTGGGTCAAGAATTGAAGGACCTCATCATTGGTCTGAACAGCAGAGACCTCGCACTCACACGAGTAAAAGCACCCTCTGAAGCCGACCTTGAAAAGATGTACAACACTGCACCTGCATCAGTCGGCGTGATGTGCGCTCAACACATCTTGGTAAAAGATGAAGCTACGGCAACTGAAGTCATTCAGAAACTGAACGATGGCGGCGACTTCAAGAAACTTGCCGGCGAATACAGCACTGAACCAAACGCAGCAACAACGGGTGGCATCCTTGGCTCCACAGACGGCGATTGCATTGCCCTTTCCGACTACCAATCACAATTTGACTCAGCGTTTACCACTGGTGCGCTCACTGCAAAGGTTGGCGTTCCGACCGGTCCAGTGAAATCAAGTTTTGGTTACCACGTCATCATGATTCGCCCCTTCGCCGACATCAAGGCATCACTTGCACTCATGATGTCAAAGTCTCCTGGAATGCTGTTGATGTCAGGTGTACTTGCTACACGCGATGTAACTATTGCGTCTGAGTACGGTCGCTGGGACACAGCAACCGGAAAAATCACTGACCTGTAAATTGCAAATGACATGAGCAATCGCACTTCGGTTGGTCGCGTCGTCATAGTTGGTTTAGGGCCAGGCCCGCGCAACACGGTTACTGAAGCAACGCTGCACGCAATTGCATCAATTCCGCATCAATTTGTTCGCACCAGGAAACACCCGACAGCAGACTTGCTTCCTACAGCACACAGTTTTGATCATCTTTACGAATCGCTACCAACGTTTGACGATGTCTATTCAGCAATTACTGAAACCTTGATTGCCGCCGCAAACGAACACGGCGAAGTGCTGTATGCGGTACCTGGCTCTCCATTACTTCTGGAAACGAGCGTGTCTCAACTTCGTACAGACACACGAATAGAAGTTCAGGTTCTGCCAGCCATGAGTTTTCTCGATCTTGCATGGGAAGCACTCGGCATTGACCCTGTGAATGCCGGAGTTCGACTGATTGACGGACATCGTTTTGCAGCAGAAGCAGCCAATGAGCGCGGACCACTGCTTGTTGCGCAAGTGCACGCCGACTGGGTGCTGTCTGATGTGAAGTTGTCATTTGATGACGCAGTTGGTGACGAGCCAGTTGTGCTGCTGCATCACCTTGGACTTCCCGATCAACGAGTAGAACACACCACATGGCAAGAACTCGATCGCGTGCTTCCTGCCGATCACCTCACCACGCTGTACATACCTCAACTCGCTCAGCCCATTGCTGGTGAAATGGTGAAGCTTCACCAGCTTGCGCGCACACTGCGCGAGCAGTGCCCATGGGACATTGAGCAAACGCACCAGTCGCTCATCAAGCACTTGCTTGAAGAAACGTACGAAGTCGTTGATGCCATCAATGAACTTGATCCTGAAAATCCAACTACCGACGATGCGCTCATTGAAGAACTTGGTGACCTGTTGTATCAAGTGGAATTTCACGCCACGATTGCCGAGCAGGAAGGCAGATTCACACTTGCCGACGTGGCGCGTTCCATTCACGACAAGCTGGTTCGCCGACACCCACACGTATTCGGCGACGTAGTTGCAGACAGCGCGAACGATGTGGTGAGCACATGGGACGAAGTGAAGCGCCAAGAACGACTGTCCAACGATGCCAAGTCCGATTCGGTGTTCAGCGGTGTTGCCAAGGCAGCTCCTTCATTGTCGTACGCAACAAAGTTGCAAAAGCGCGCAGCCGATATTGGATTCGATTGGCCAAATGCCGATGGCGCATTCGACAAGATTCGTGAAGAGTCAGCCGAAATTCGTGACGCCATAAGCCAGCAGGCCGATCCGGAAGCCGTGCGCATGGAGCTTGGCGACTTGCTGTTCAGCGTGGTCAATTTGTCACGCCACTTAGGTCACGATGCCGAGACTGCGTTGCGGGTTGCCAGCGACAAGTTCCGTGCTCGCTTTGAACACGTTGAGGCACTCGCACGTGAGCGGAACATTGACTTGCACGCTGTTGACCTTGCCACGCTTGACGCACTGTGGGATGAGGCCAAAGCACAAAAGTGAACGTGAATTCGTGCGCTGACTAGCGTGTAGCCATGAGCACAATCAAGCAAGTAGTTGGACGCGAAGTTTTGGACTCGCGTGGAAATCCAACCGTTGAAGTTGAAGTCACTTTGCAATCTGGTGCGCGTGGACGAGCAATTGTTCCATCAGGTGCTTCTACCGGCGAACACGAAGCTGTTGAGCTTCGCGATGGCGGCACTCGTTACTTGGGCAAAGGTGTGCAAAATGCGGTTGCCAATGTAAATGGTCCAATCGCTTCTGCTTTGCTTGGTGCAGACGCATCGAGCCAACAAGTAGTTGACGAATTGATGCTGTCGCTAGATGGCACTCCAAATAAGTCAAAACTTGGCGCGAACGCCATTCTTGGAGCAAGCCTTGCTAACGCTCACGCAGTGGCCAACGAACGCGGTCTGCCGTTATACAAGTCAATTGGTGGCGAATCTGCATGTGTGCTTCCGGTTCCAATGTTGAACGTGTTAAATGGTGGCGCACATGCCGATAACAACGTCGACTTACAAGAGTTCATGGTTATGCCAATTGGTGCATCGTCGTTTTCTGAAGCATTGCGTTGGGGCGTAGAGACGTACCACACCCTCAAATCAATCTTGCATAAGCGCAAGATGGCAACAGCAGTTGGCGACGAAGGTGGATTCGCTCCAAACCTTGCAAGTAATGAAGAAGCGATTGCAATCTTGGTGGAAGCAATTGAGAAGGCAGGATTCACTCCCGGAAAAGATATTTCCATCGCACTCGACCCTGCGATGAGCGAGTTATTTAAAGATGGCAAGTACCACCTTTCTGGTGAAGGAAAAGTATTGACTAGCGACGAACTGGCTTCGTGGTGGGACATGCTTGCAAGCAAATATCCAATCGTGTCCATTGAAGATGGAATGGCAGAAGACGACTGGGCGGGATGGTCCACGCTCACTCAAAAACTTGGCAACAAGATTCAGTTAGTTGGAGACGACCTATTTGTCACCAACGTCTCACGCCTGCAGCGTGGTATCACCGAACATGTTGCTAACAGCGTGTTGGTGAAGGTGAACCAAATTGGAACATTGACCGAAACGCTAAACACCATCGCCCTCGCAACCAGCAATAAGTACACCAGCGTCATGAGCCATCGCAGTGGAGAGACCGAAGACGCCACCATTGCCGACCTTGCAGTGGCTACCAACTGTGGTCAGATTAAAACTGGCGCTCCTGCCCGCAGTGACCGTGTAGCTAAATACAACCAACTGCTCCGAATCGAACAAGAGCTTGGATCGAAAGCCCAATTCATGGGCAAGGACGCTCTCGCACCGCGCAAATAGCCAGCCGAAATTCAGAGATGACGCAATTGCATCAACTCTTAAGGCCAGAATAGAGGGATGGCAACTACCGAGATTCGACTCGTTCGCAGTCGCAAACTCCGTGTGGCCAGCACTCCTCTCGCCATTGCCGTGATCGTTGCGCTCGTCGTTGCCATGTCGGTATTCCCCGTACGTTCATATATCAATCAGCGCAACTTGATCGCGCAGAAAGAAATTGAATTCGCCCAGTACGAAGATGTCATTGAAAACCTGCAAGACCAGGTGACCTACCTGAAAACAGAGGCAGGTTTACAGGATGCCATTCGCACCCAACTTGGCTACCTCCGCTTCAATGAGCGCCGCCTACCCATGATGGATATGCCAGCCCTTTCTACGACCCTCCCAGAACGTTGGCCCTACACCATCGTTTCCACCATGTTGTTAGTGCGCAGTCTTGAATCTGCGAAAAAGGCAGCCCAAGGAGAAATTTCCCTTCAGCCCTTTACCCCCTAACCTGTCGTCAGGCAGAGCGATAGGAGAATTTGTGGCTGGAAGCATTCTTGGTAACCGCGTGCTCCGCAAAGAGGACCCGAAGTTTCTCACCACGGGCGGTGTGTACGTAGACGATCTCAACAGCGAACCACTTCTTGTTGGCGCACTTCATGCAACATTTGTTCGTTCCACGGTTGCTCATGCCAACATCACAAGTATTGATGTATCTGATGCGCTTGAGTCGCCTGGGGTTGTTGCTATTTACACCGCTGCAGACTTGGGCCTTGAACCAGTAGCGGCAACATTCAATCCAATGGCAAAACGCACATTGCTTGCGAGTGGAAAAGTTCGCTACGTAGGCGAACCAATTGCAGTAGTGCTTACCGAATTTGCCAACCAAGGCGAGGATGCAGCCGAGAAGGTAATCGTCGATTACGACACTCTCGAAGTTTTGATTGACATTGAACAAGCGATGACCAGCACCACCCATATTTTTGAAGAGTGCGGCAGCAACGTGGTGTTTGACAGCACCGCAATTGGCATGCCCGACAACACAGGTGACGAAATGTTTGCAGACTGTGAAGTTGTGGTGAAGGGTCGTTTTGTCAACCAGCGAGTTGCACCATGTCCACTAGAAGTTCGTGCATCTGCCGCAGCATGGGACAACGATGGACGACTTACTCAATGGATGTCCACGCAACACGCACAAGGCGCGCGTGACACCATCCAAACAGCCAACGGACTCGATGCCGAAAAAATCCGCGTCATCACTCCAGATGTTGGCGGCGGATTCGGAGCAAAAATCGCCGCTTACCCAGAGGAACTAGTTCTTGGTGCAGTTGCAAAGAAGGCAGGCAAACCAGTTCGCTGGCTTGAAACCCGCAGCGAATCGATGACCGCACTTGGCCATGGTCGTGCGCAAATTCAATACGTGACTATTGGTGGAACCAAAGCAGGAAAAGTAACGGCTTACCAAATGCACGTGTTGCAAGACTCCGGCGCATGGGTTGATATTGGAGCAATTCTTGCCCCATTCATGACTCGCCCAATGGCATCAGGTGTATACGACATTCCAAAGATTGAAGTTCGCACTACCTCGGTTGCCACCAACACCACGCCGGTGGTTGCATATCGTGGAGCCGGCCGACCAGAGGCAACCGCTGCAATTGAACGAGCGATGGACATGTTCGCTGCAGAAATTGGAAAAGATGCCGCAGAAGTACGTCGCGTCAACCTCATTCCGAAGTTCCTTGAACCGCATTCAACAACAATTGGTCAAACATATGACGTTGGTGATTACGAGGAATCACTGAATCGCGTTCTTGCCGCTGCCGACTACACCAAGCTTCGCGCAGAACAAGCAGCACGTCGTGCTAGTGGCAGCGTGAAGCAGCTCGGCATTGGCGTCAGCGTGTATGTAGAAATCACTGCGGGAAACAGCTCTGGTGAATCCGCAAAGATCGAAATCACACAGGATGGCCGTGCAGTGGTGTTCACCGGAACCTCTCCTCACGGACAAGGCCACGTCACTTCGTGGGCCATGATCGCGTCCGATCAAACCGGAATTCCTATGGACAAGATCGATGTGGTGTGGGGCGATACCGACCTCGTACCAAAGGGTGGCGGAACCATGGGTTCGCGCTCGTTGCAGCAAGGAGGCGTTGCAGTACACGTTGCTGCAGGAGAACTCGTTGAGCAAGCTCGCAAACATGCGGCTCGTTTACTTGAAGCCAACGAAGAAGACGTGGTGTTCGACAAAGAGTCCGCTTCATTTCACGTGACGGGTACGCCAGCAGTTGCAAAGTCGTGGGCAGATTTGTCCATTGCGTTGGCAAGCGACGGCGGACTCATTCAGGAAACTGACTATGTCTCACAAGGCGCAACATTCCCATTTGGTGCACACGTCTCAGTCGTAGAGGTAGACACCGAAACGGGTCAAGTAAAAATGCTTCGACATGTGGCATGCGACGATGCCGGCAAAGTATTGAACCCGCTGCTACTTGAAGGACAGATTCACGGCGGAATTGCCCAAGGCGCAGCACAAGCACTTCTAGAAGAAGTGCGCTACGACGGTGACGGCAACCCAATTACGTCAAACTTTGCTGACTACGCATTCATCTCTGCTGCAGAATTGCCGAGTTTTGAAGTCATTCACATGGAAACTCCTACGCCGCGTAACGCACTCGGTGCAAAGGGCATCGGTGAATCAGGAACGATTGGCTCAACCCCTGCAGTGCAATCTGCGGTGATTGATGCACTCGCCCATCTTGGAGTTCGACATATCGACATGCCAACCACCGCAGAACGTGTGTGGTCTGAAATTCAAAAGCAGAAAGTGAAGGGAAACTGATGAAGGTCAGCATTACTGTCAACGGAAAAGCGACCGAACATGACGTTGAACCTCGCACGCTTTTGGTCCACTACATTCGCGAAACACTGCAGCTCACTGGCACAAACGTTGGCTGCGATACCTCAAGCTGTGGCGCATGCACCGTTCACCTCAACGGAGAAGCAGTAAAGAGTTGCACAATGTTGGCCGCACAGGCTGATGGTTGTGCAGTAACCACCATTGAAGGCATGAGTAAAGACGGTGTGATGCACCCGATGCAGCAAGCATTCATGGAAAATCATGGGCTGCAATGCGGTTTCTGCACACCTGGAATGGTGATGGCAGCCGTGAGTTTGCTCAATGAGAACACCAACCCAACCGAAGACGAAATTCGGATTGGTCTCGAAGGAAACCTGTGTCGTTGCACGGGATACCACAACATCGTTCAATCCGTTCTTGCAGCGGCAAAGAAGTAAGGGCCGATCATGATTCCTGCACAGTTTGATCTGAAGCGAGCATCATCGGCGGCAGAAGCCATTTCCCTCATTGGTGAATACGGCGATGAAGCAAAGCTATTAGCCGGCGGACACAGCCTTATTCCATTGATGAAACTTCGTTTGGCTCAGCCGAGCATGTTGATCGATATCGGTCGCATCACTGACCTGTCCTACATCAAAGATGCCGGCAACCACATTTCCATTGGTGCACTTACGCGCCACATGGATGTTGAAAAGTCCGACATCGTGAAGCAACATGTGCCGCTGCTCGCACACGCTGCAAGCCATGTTGGTGACGCCCAGGTTCGTCATCGCGGCACAATCGGTGGCTCACTCGCCCACGCCGACTCGGCCAGCGACCTACCAGCCACCACGCTTGCTCTTGGTGCAACATATGTAGTTCAAGGACCAAACGGTCAGCGTGAAATTGCTGCGAAAGATTTCTATAAAGGATTTCTTGAAAGTGCTCTTGCACCAGATGAAATGCTCGTTGAAATTCGAGTTCCAAAGACCTTGGGCGGATGGAGTTTCCAGAAGTTCAATCGCCGTGCACAGGACTGGGCAATTGTTGGAGTAGCAGCTTGGCGTAATGGCAAAGACTCTGGCGTTGCACTCGTCAACATGGGATCAACTCCAATTCTTGCAACCAGCGTCAGCGCAGCGCTTGCAAGCGGCGCTTCAATTGCTGAAGCAGCAGAGCTTGCAGCAGCCGAGGCAGAACCCCAGAGCGATTTAAACGCTTCGAGCGAATACCGCACGCACCTAGCCAAGGTGCTGGTACGGCGAGCACTTGAAGAATCAACTAAGTAACTCTCGCACTCGACAGATTTCAATTGGCCTGTATGTGGCCATTTTTTTGTGGTCTGCGCAACACTTTGGCGTACCCGTTGACCGCATTGCAGTCACGCTCTGGATTCTTGGTGCATTTGTCTTTGCCAATGTAGGCAAACCGCTTCGCGCACAGCGCAATATGTTGCGTGACTGGTCGGTTTTTGCAGCAATGTTGTTTGCATACGAATACAGCCGTGGACTTGCCGACCAGTTCGGAGTGCCTGTTCAAAAAACTCTGGTTCGCAATATTGATCGCATCATATTTTTTGGTGCTGACCCAAGCGTGTGGTTGCAGGAGCGTCTCAACATTTCCGCACAGCTTGCTTGGTATGAATACCCGCTTGCGGTCACGTACATGACGCACTTCATCCTGCCTATGGGCACTGCTGTGCTGCTGTGGTGGGTGAGTCGCGAACAATGGGTGCGATACGTGCGCAGACTCAGCATCTTGTTCTTCCTGGCAGTTGCAACCTATGTCGTGCTTCCCGTTGCTCCCCCGTGGATGATCTCCAAAGAAGGTCTCATTGGCCCAATTAAGCGCATTACCGCGCGCGGTTGGAGCCATATGGGCCTGCATACCGTTTCAAAGGTGTTCGAACGTGGTGCTGCAATTTCAAATCCTGTCGCAGCAATGCCATCACTCCATGCCGCATGTGCATTGCTAGTCGTCGTGTTTTTCTGGAGCAAGATGCGCATCTGGATGAAGCCAATTGCGCTCGTTCTACCCGCGGCAATGGCCTTCTGTTTGGTGTACTTCGGCGAACACTACGTTGCCGACATCATCGTTGGTTTTGCATATGTGTGGATCGCCTGTGTGTTGTCAACCCGTTGGGAAGACAAACACGTATACAAAGCTAGAAAGTGATTTGCGCGGCAGCGCGTGAGGCAACGTAAGGCGCAAAATACTTCGTTCGAACTTCATTGTGTAGAGCGTTTTGGTCATACTCCTGCCAACCCGCCACATCATCAAACTCGGCAACAATGAGGTAATCGGCATTTGAATGCGAGCTCACTCCCAAATCGGCTCCACAGCGATAGCTCCGCACCGAAGGAATAGTTTTTGCCATGTCGAGCAGAGCCTTGTTCACTACCTCTGCATAGTTTTCTGGAACTGATTCGTTCCATGTCAGCGCAACAACATGTTGAAGCACTAGATCAACCCCGGGTACGAGCCACCATCAACTTGCAAGTGAGTGCCGGTGACAAATTTGGCTTGCTCACTGCACAGAAACGCAACAACGCTTCCGAAATCTTTCGGATCTCCAACAACGCCAGCAGGTATTCCTTCTGCCGCGCCTTCCATTGACCCGTACAACTGCTTAATGCGATCGGTGGCATGCGTACCCGGCTGAACCGTATTTACGGTGATGCCGTTTGAAGCAACTTCAGTGGCAACAGTTTTCAAAAATGCCGTTAGTCCTGCGCGCGCTGTGCTGGACAAAATGAGATTTGCAAACGGCTGACGAACTGCGGTACTAGTAATTGCCACGATGCGACCCCAACCACGTTCTTGCATGCGTGGAATGACTTCCTTGCACATGGCAACAGTTGCCAACATGCTTCGTTCAATTGCTGCTGGGTACAAATTAAGGTCAGTTGATGCAAAATTTCCCGCAGGTGGTCCACCACCATTAGCAACAACGATGTCAATATCACCAAGAATTGATTTCGCTTCGCGTATAAACGCAAGTGCGCCTTCCGAAGTGGAAACATCGCCAACAATCCCCACACATCCATTACCGATTTTCTTCGCCGCATCGGCAACGCGGTCTGCATCGCGACTGCAAATAACGACGCGCACTCCTTCGTTTGCAAGTGCTTGAGCACTGGCAAAACCCAGCCCTGCCGAAGCCGCCGCTACTACTGCCGTACGTTGCGAAATGCCAAGATCCATGCGGGAAACAATACTTGCCACACTGCTACTCTTGACCTTGTTAGGTGGTGAGAAACCCATGGGTGGGTATCAACAAGACGAGCGTTTTCTTGACGCGATTGCGGACGCCGATTCGTTTCCGTATTGGTTTGACGATGCAGACGAACCAGAGTCGAACCCGATGCTGGTGCACGCTGAAACGTGCGACCTGTGCATCGTCGGAGGCGGCTACACCGGCTTGTGGACTGCAATCTTGGCCAAGGAGCGCAACCCTGACCGAGACGTAGTGCTGATTGAAGCTCACGAAATTGGATCTGCAGCAAGTGGTCGCAACGGCGGATTCATGGACTCCAGCCTCACGCATGGCATTGCCAATGCGCAGCAACGCTTCCCTGACGAAGTTGGCTTGCTTGAAGACTTAGGACTTGAGAACCTTAACGAAATTGAAGCAGCAATTAAGCGCTACAACATTGACTGCGATTTTGAGCGAAATGGCGTAATTGAAATTGCAAGCACACGACATTCAGCAACGTATTTAGACGAACTAAAAGATGACTACGACCAGTTGCGCGAGATCGGTCACAAAGTGGAGTGGCTAGATGAGGTTGCGCTACGCAAAGAGGTTGCGTCACCAATTTTCACTGGCGGAATGTGGTGCAAAGACACAGCAGCACTTGTTGACCCTGCTCGACTGGCATGGGGTCTGAAACGTGCTGCCGAACAACTTGGCGTGCGCATTTACGAAGACACCAAAGCAGTAGGTCTTGACTACTCGCCAGGCGGAATTGTTGTGGAAACACCGCTATCCAAAGTGCACGCAAAACGCGTAGCGCTAGCGACAAACGCATTTAAGCCACTACTTCGCCGAATGCATAACTACATCGCGCCCGTATACGACTACTGCCTCACCACAGAGCCGCTCACTCCGCAACAGTTAGAAAGCATTGGTTGGAAGAATCGTCAAGGTCTCTCCGACATTTCGAATCAATTCCATTACTACCGACTCACTGCTGATAACAGAATTTTGTGGGGTGGGTACGACGCGGTGTATTTCTTTGGCGGAAAGGTGAACGCCGAACTTGAATCGCGTCCTGAAACGTGGGCAAAGCTTTCACAACACTTCTTTGAAACCTTTCCTCAACTTGAAGGCGTTCGCTTCTCCCATGCATGGGGCGGAGCCATCGACACATGCAGCCGCTACAGCGTGTTTTGGGGCCAAGCCATGCGCGACCGTGTTGCCTATGCAATTGGATACACCGGCTTAGGCGTTGCCAGTTCTCGATTCGGTGCCGAAGTCATGCTCGACATGATTGATGGTCGCAAAACTCCAGCAACGCAAACACAGTTCGTGCGTAGCAAACCTTTGCCATTTCCTCCTGAACCATTCCGATTCATTGGCATTCAGACCACTCGTTGGGCGCTGAACCGTGAAGACAAGACAGGAAAGCGAAATCTCTGGCTCCGCAGCCTCGATCGATTGGGCCTTGGCTTCGATTCATAATCCCTTTGCCCCTAGCCTGAACGCATGGCGCAAGCAGGATTCACTTCGGTAGAGCACGTTCGAGCGGCCCTCGCCGAACAGAACTACCTGGCCGAAGATGGTCTCACCACCGCTGTGTACTTGGCGCTCACCCTGAAGCGACCATTGCTTCTTGAAGGTGAAGCTGGAGTTGGTAAAACCGAGCTTGCCAAAGTGATTGCCGCAGTGACTGGCGGCGAACTCATTCGCTTGCAGTGTTACGAAGGAATTGACGCGGCTCAAGCCGTCTATGACTGGGACTACTCCCGCCAACTGTTGCACCTTCGGGCAGCGGAAGCCAGCGGCGAAGCAACCACCAAGAAGGCAAACGAACTTGAGAGCGAGTTGTATAACGAGCGCTTTCTTATTAAACGCGCATTACTGCGCGCAATTGATCAGCGTGACACTCCGGCTGTGTTACTGATTGACGAAATTGATCGTGCTGACGATGAGTTTGAAGCATATTTGCTGGAAATTCTTTCCGACTTCCAAGTAACCGTTCCCGAATTAGGAACATTTAAGGCCGCTACTCCACCAATCGTGATTCTTACGTCAAACCGCACGCGGGATGTACACGATGCATTGAAGCGCCGCTGCTTGTACCACTGGGTCGATCATCCAAGTTTTGATCGTGAAGTGGCAATCGTGCGCCTACGCGTTCCACAAATTGCCGAATCACTTGCCAAGCAAGTTGCAGCAGCAGTGGAACACATGCGCTCACTCAATTTGTACAAACCACCTGGAGTTGCTGAAACCATTGACTGGGCAACTGCACTCGCCCAACTTGGCGCTCGCGAACTCAACGAATCGGTTGTTTCAGCAACGCTTGGAACCGTGTTGAAATACCGCGAAGACCACGACCGCGTGCGCGAGCAAGGCATCGGTCAAATCGTTGCTCAGGCGTTTGATCGCGGTTTGTTGCACGGATAATTCATGACCACTGCTGTTTCCTCTTCGCCAGAAGAAATGGCAGTGTCATTCGCGCGAGTGTTGCGTGGAGTCGGTTTACAAGTGCCTCTCGATTCAGTGCTGACATTTGTTAACGCCCTGAATGTGGTGTCGCTTGAATCACGCAGCGATGTGTTCTGGGCTGGTCGCAGCACGCTGGTGCGCCGGCCAGAAGATCATCAGCTCTTTGATCGTGCGTTCGCCGTGTTTTGGGAACATCGGTCAAGCGATGGCGTCACCGAAGAACTTCCGCCGCGAAAGATCTCGCTCCTTATCGATGATGAGACTGAAACTGATCCGCAAGTAGGTGACTACGACTCAAACCCAGCAATTCATCTGCGCTTCTCTGCTTCCGAAGCTCTACGTAAAAAAGATTTCGCCCAATACGACGATTCGGAACTTGCAGAAGCACAACGCCTCATGCAAGCTCTGCGGTTTGCTGGCCCGCCACGACGATCACTTCGTTTAACAACAGCAAAACGAAACGGTTCGCGTCACGATTTGCGACGCACGGTCCGAGCGTCAATTAGTCATGGCGGCGAGCCCATGCAATTGCATTGGAAGCAACCGAGCGATCGCTTACGTCGCATTGTGGTGTTGCTCGATATTTCAGGAAGCATGGAACCATACGCACGCGCGTTACTTCGATTCATGCATGCAGCAGTTGCCGGCAGACAACGAGTGGAAGCCTTTGCATTCAGCACACGACTCACACGACTCACAAAAGAACTACGCAGCCGCGACCCAGATAAGGCAATAAAACGAGCAGCAGAGCAAGTTCCCGACTGGAGCGGCGGAACAAGACTTGGAGAAAGCCTGCGCAAGTTCAACGACACCTGGGGTGTGCGTGGAATGGCACGTGGCGCAATTGTGATTGTGCTGTCTGACGGTTGGGACAGAGGCAACCCAGAACTATTGGGCGAACAGATGAAACGCCTGCAGCGTGTGTCGCACCGACTTATCTGGGTAAACCCGTTGAAAGTCACGCCTGGATACGCGCCGCTCGCCAA
>JAPOKO010000010.1:40564-42440 GCA_029977615.1 bacterium | reverse complement strand
ACACTCAACATTTGTCACACCATTGTCCTGATGCCATATTTTTGGCAAATTCCGTCGAATTCGCCACTGCGCCTACCATCTACACCATGACTGGCACCCTTGTCCTTCTTCGTCACGGCCAAAGCACGTGGAATGAGCTCAATCTGTTCACGGGTTGGCACGATGTGGAACTCACCGACCAAGGGGTTCGCGAGGCCGCCGCCGCAGGCACCACGATGAAAGAAGCGGGTCTCGATTTCGACATCGCCCATACCAGCTTGCTGCGCAGGGCAATAGAAACAAATCGATTGGCGTTGTCTGCAATGGGGCTCACTATTCCCATTGAGCGAACCTGGCGTTTGAACGAGCGCCACTATGGCGCACTACAAGGTCTCGACAAAAAGGAAACCACACTTCGACACGGCGCTGAACAAACCATGATTTGGCGACGCAGTTTCGATGTTCCCCCACCGCCAGTTGACACAACCAGTCCAGAGCATCCAGCAAATGACCCTCGCTACCAGCAACTCATTTCCGAAGGACTTGACGCTTCACTCCTCCCCGCCACCGAATGCCTCGCTGACGTATTAGTACGTGTATTGCCTTATTGGAACGATGTCATTACTCCGCAGTTACTTGAAGGGAAAAATGTTTTGATTACCGCACACGGAAACTCGCTTCGTGCGCTCGTGATGCACCTCGAACAGATTTCGCGCGATGACATCGTGGAGTTCAATATTCCAACTGGCGTCCCTCGCCTCTATGAACTTTCTGACACCCTCGCGGTGAAAGCAGTCAAATACATGGGGGACCAAGAGGCAATCGCTGCAGCCGCTGAGGCCGTGGCGAAACAAGCGACTGGCAATCACTGACCAGTCTTTGGTCTCTCCCTACTGCGGACTAGCGTAAGTTCCGCATGAATACGACAAACGCATCCTCAGAGACCTCCGCTGCACCTCGCAAGGGTCTCAAGCCATATCAACTTTCCATTGCTCTTGGTATTGGCATCGGAACGTTCACCATGCTTTCGGGAATCCTCCCTCACATCGTTCATTGGCATAACGATTCACCAATACATCGCGAAGTGTTTGAAGGAATTCCTGGTTATTTGCAGATCGCGTTCTACACCATTATTCCTGCTCTCTTGGTGTTTGGTTCATTTCAGTTTGCAAACCGAATCCGCAATTGGGAGCGTGGCGCGCCTGATCGTCGCAAGACAACGAAGAAGAATTTCAAGCAACGCCTAGCCGACTACCGCGCCGGTGTGTACATGCGCACACTGCTTCGCGATAGCGCTGCTGGACTCATGCACTCCATGATCTATTTCGGCTTCTTGGTGCTTCTGGGTGTCACCACCGTGCTTGAAGTTGACCACCAATTACCACCAGCACTCAAGTTTTTGCATGGTGACGTGTATCGCGCGTATGCCGCAGTGGGCGACATTGCTGGAATCGTGTTTACCGGTGGTGTGATTTGGGCAATCATTCGCCGATACGTACAACGCCCTTACCGCATTCGCATCAAATCAAAACCTGAACACGCAATTGGTCTTGGTGTATTGCTGGCTATTGGCATCACGGGTTTCACAACTGAAATGTTCCGAATCGCCGAGTCGCAAGCAGCAGGCGTAAACATGGACCACGAAAAATGGAGTGTGCTTGGATATCCGTTAGCGCAGCTCGTCAATGGCTGGTCGGTTTCTACGCTTGACACCACCCACCAAGTGATGTGGGTTGCTCACGTATTGGCCTTCATTGCCTTCCTCATCATTTTGCCAATCACCATGTTGCGCCACATGTTTACGTCACCGTTGAACATGTACTTGAAAGATCGCGAACGTCCGAAAGGTGCGATGAAGGCAATGCCAAACCTCACCGAAACTTCGCTTGAAACGTTC
>JAPOKO010000010.1:0-40554 GCA_029977615.1 bacterium | reverse complement strand
GCAACTACTTGACCTTGATGCCTGCACCATGTGCGGCCGTTGCACCAGCGTGTGCCCGGCACATGCAACTGGTAAGCCACTTGACCCACGCGAAATTGTGTTGAAGAGCGGTGAAGTCATGGCTGCAACAGCGTCACATGCTCGTGGTGGAAAGGTCTCACCGCCTCTCAGCGTTGACAGTGAAATCACTATTTCTGCAAACTCATTGTTCGAACGCATCACCAGCGAAGAAATTTGGGCTTGTACTTCATGCAAGGCGTGTGACGAAATTTGTCCAGTAAACATTGAAATTCTTGACAAGATTTTGGACATGCGCCGTTACCTCTCGCTGATGGAAAGCGATTTCCCTGCAGAACTTGGTAACGCATACCGGGCAATGGAAAACCAGGGCAACCCATGGGGAATGAGCCAGAGCGATCGTGGCGAATGGGCAAAAGACCTTGACGTCACCGTGCTTGACCCAGGCGCTGCGTTCAACCACGAGTACTTGTACTGGGTTGGCTGTGCAGGAAGCTTCGATGACAAGAATAAGAAAGTCACGCAATCAATGGCCAAGTTGTTGAAGCGCGCCGGCATTGATGTGGCAATTCTTGGACCAAGCGAAATGTGCACGGGTGACAGTGCGCGTCGAAGCGGTAACGAGTATCTCTTCCAAATGTTGGCTATGCCAAACATTGAAATGTTAAATGGCATGGGCGTGCGCAAAATCATTACGCAGTGCCCGCACTGCTTCAACACACTTGCTAACGAGTACCCGCAGTTTGGTGGAACATACGAAGTGATTCATCACTCGCAGTTGCTTGAACACCTCATCGATTCAGGCAAGCTTGACATCAGTGACGCAACGCTCGAAGAGCGCATCACATATCACGACTCGTGTTACCTCGGTCGTCACAACGACGTCTACATGGCTCCACGCAACGTCGTTGCATCCATCAAGGGTGTTGATGTTGTTGAAATGCCACGCAACGGAACAAAAGGAATGTGCTGTGGTGCAGGCGGGGCCCGCATGTGGATGGAAGAAACCATCGGAACAAAGGTGAATGACGAGCGCGCTGCTGAAGCAATCTCAACTGGTGCTTCCCGTGTGGCTACTGCATGTCCGTTCTGTTACATCATGTTGGATGACGGCGTGAAGGGTGCTGGCAAGGAAGAGAACGAAGTGAAGGTTGCCGACATTTCGATTCACCTGCTTGACGCAATTGAAAACGGCGAGCGAATTCGTGCTGCTGGTGCTGCGCCACTCAGCGCGCCAGTTGCTGGCGAATAGTTCGTTACTTTAAAAAGTTTTCGAAATACCGACTTGGTGTCGGACCACGCTGACCCTGATACTTTGATCCACGCGCACCCTTGCCGTATGGGTTCTCGGCTGGAGTTGTCATGGTCATAAAACTCACTTGACCGATTTTCATATTTGGATACAGCGTGATGGGCAAGTTCGCCACATTTGATAACTCCAGTGTGATGTGGCCATCAAAGCCAGCGTCAATAAAGCCGGCAGTGGAATGAATGAGTAGTCCAAGTCGTCCTAGTGAACTTTTTCCTTCAACTCGTGCCACGAGATCATCGGCAATCGCAACGCGCTCAAGAGTGGAACCTAAGACAAATTCACCAGGGTGCAACATGAACACACCGTCTTGTGGAACTTCAACAAGTTCGGTCAAATCAGTGAGATCTTTTTTGACATCAATCACTGCTGATGTGTGGTTTCGAAACACTCGGAAGAGGTTTGACACCTTGACATCAATTGATGACGGCTGAATACACGATTCGTCAAGTGGGTCAATAATGATGCGGCCCTCGTGGAGAGCCTCGCGAATACTTCTGTCAGACAAGATCACAACGAAGCACCCTAGTGAACGAATGCCTCAGCGGAAAAACCTCAAGAAAAACGGGGCTTATGAAACCAAGCTGAGCAATGCCCAAAGCGCTGCAAGCAAACCGACCGCGGCCATGGCGAGCGAACGGCTGCGAGGTGCTTGCGGGAGAGATCCTTCAGCCACCTTTTTCGGTGGTTTGACAACTGCCAGCACATTTCCGGCAAACATTGCACCACCAAAAGCCAGCACTAACCAGACCAGAATGTCTTCTCCCAGAAACACGGTTAGTCACCAAGCACGTCTTCGATGGAATTGTCCATCGCCATGTTTTCGAAACGCGTGTACGAAGCCAACCATGCGAGTTTCGCAAGACCCAGTGGACCAGCACGGTGTTTCGCAACGCTGACTTCTGCAAAACCCTTGAGGTTCGGGTCTTGTTCGTAAATTTCACCGCGATACAAAAACATCACCACGTCGGCGTCTTGCTCGAGTGCACCAGATTCACGCAAGTCGGAGAGTGTCGGACGTTTGTCTTGTCGACTTTCCAAGCTGCGGCTTAGCTGACTTAAGGCAAGAACAGGAACATTGAATTCGCGGGCAAGCAATTTCAGTTTTCGACTGATTTCGCTCACTTCTAATTGGCGGTTTTCTGGACGTCCGTCGCCACCCATCAATTGCAAGTAGTCAATAACAATGAGCGCGAGTCCGCCTTCACGGCTGTACACACGTCGCGCTTTGGCACGAATTTGTCCAACGGTGGTGCCAGCGCTGTCGTCAATGATGAGAGGGATGTCGAGTCGCCCCACTGCGTGACCAATTTTGGTCCAATCTTTGGGCGTTGGTCGACCAGTACGAAATACGGTTCCTTCAACACGTGCCTCACTCGCCAAAATACGCTGCGAAAGTTCAGCTTTACCCATTTCCAACGAGAAAAAGAGCACTGGTTTGTTTAAATGTTGGGCTGCATGAACTGCAATGCCAAGCGCGAAGGCGCTCTTACCCATTGCAGGTCGGGCACCAACAATATTGAGTGTTCCTGGCTGCAGTCCGAGTAGCACTTTGTCCAAGTCGACGAAACCAGTTGGCACACCAGTCATGACATCGTTGTTGTTGGCGCGGTCTTCGAGTTGATCGAAAGCTTTCTTGATCAAAACGTCAAGACGCTCTGAACTATCGCCAACATTGCTCTCCGAAATATCGAAAATTCGGCTTTCTGCTTCATCTAGTGCGCGTTCAACATCGTCTGGTTCGCCATAACCAATTTCTGCAATGTCGCCAGCAGCACTAATGAGTCGTCGAAGGCGCGCAGTATCGCGAACAATCTTTGCGTACCGTTCAGCGCTCGAAACTGCTGGTGTTGCGTTTTGCAGCGATAACAGTTCCTCAAGTCCGCCAATTCCTTCAAGCAACTGATGACGACGAAGTTCGTCGGCAACTGTGATGGGGTCAACTGGTTCACCGGCTGTGTTGAGCGAACGAATCGCATCAAAAATGTGTCGGTGCGCCGGCTTGTAGAACTCGTCTGGGTGGACTCCGCGTTCTACCGCAATGCCAACTGCTTCCCGCGAGAGCAGCATGGCGCCGAGCAATGACGCTTCGGCATCCAGGTTGTGTGGTGGAACACGCTGCGCACCGCGAGAGCCAGACCGCGAATCGGTTCTATTCTCGCTCGTGTTCGACATGCAACTACCTTGCCCGATGGGCCTTGTTGTGGGCTAGCGACACTTCCCTATTGTGCAACTACCGACAAATTCACCACACCGGTGATGCCATCAAACAACGCAACGCTCACTTGATGTGCGCCGGTCGTGCGAATTGGCGTTTCGATGTTGATGACTTTGCGGTCGAGAACAACAGATGTCTGATCCTTAACTGCGGCAACGATGTCGTTTGCAGTAACTGATCCGAACAAACGGCCTTCAGCCCCAGCCTTTGCCTTTACCGTAACGGTGTGCTTGGCGAGCTCGGCAGAAACCGCAAATGCTGAATCGCGGTCTGCTGCTTCACGCAAGTCGCGAGCGCGACGCATGGAATTCGCCTGAGTTACAGCACCATCGGTGGCAAGAATTGCTAGTCCGCCAGGAAGCAACAAGTTGCGTGCGTGCCCAGAAGACACGGTCACAATGTCGCCGCGACGGCCAAGGCCATTGACGTCTTTGCGAAGCAGGACTTTCATGATTTATGCCTCCTCTGTTGTTGCGTCGTCGAGTGCCATGTCGTCACCGAGTGGCGCCTCTACGGCTGCTTCGATGACGTCCTTGTATGTGTCTGCCAATGATTCTGACGAGTCCTTGTCACGTGAACGACGCGGACGGTCGTTGTAAGAACCGTCTTCTTCGCCGCGACGTGGTGCTCGCGCTGAAGCAACACGCTTGGTGTACGGCAACAGAGCCATTTCACGAGCGTTCTTCACTGCAAGAGCAACGTCACGTTGCTGCTGCACGGTGTTTCCGTTCATGCGGCGCGCGCGCAACTTTGAGCGATCTGACATGAAACGCTGCAACAAGTTGACGTCCTTGTAATCAATGAAGCCAACCTTTTCGGCGTGCAGTACGTTTGGACGCTTTTTGTATTTGCGCATCGCCGCTTTGGCTGCACGCTCTTTGTTCTTTTTACTGGTCATGGTGTGTTTCCTTTATGCGATGAGTGATGTTCGAGTGGAGAGTGTTTCAGAATGGTTCTTCGCCGCTGTCAAACGGGTTCGACTCGCCAACTGGGCTTGAACCACCCTTGGCTGCACCCTGACCATCGGTTCGTGGGGTGCGCTCAACTTGCGCAGTAGCCCAACGAAGGCTTGGTCCGAGTTCGTCTGCAATGACGTCAATTGCAGTGCGCTTGTCGCCTTCGCGCGTGGTGTATTCACGCTGCTCAAGTCGACCAGTGACTACAACGCGAGCACCCTTGGTGAGTGACGCTGCAGCGTTTTCTCCCAATTGGCCCCATGCGGTGACGTTGAAATACGACGTTTGTTCCTGCCACTCGCCATTGACCTGATAGCGACGACCAACGGCTATGCCAAATGATGCGACTCCACGACCGGAAGTGGTGAAACGAAGTTCTGGGTCGCGGGTGAGATTTCCCACGAGTGTGATGGTGTTATCTGCCATGAAGGGCTCCTAGTTAATGAATGAATAAATGGAGATCAGGCTTTAGCAGCGATCATGCCGCGGCTAGCTGCTTCCTGATCTGGCAAACGGAGAAGTTTGTGGCGGAGAACATCGTCCGCGAGCTTCAGTGTGCGCTCAACTTCGTCGAGTGCGCCACCTGGGGCTAGGAGGTTAAACACCGCGTAGTACCCATCTGATTGCTTATTGATTGGATATGCAAGACGACGCTTGCCCCACCAATCAGGTGTGCCGTGAACCGAACCGCCGGCAGCAGTAACTGCCTTTGAGATCGTGTTAATCCACGCGTGAGCAGCCGACTCTTCGGACGCACCACTCACAATGACCATTAATTCATATGCACGCATGAACGTGATAACTCCCTTCGGATCCAGCCGAGGCTGGAGCCCCCGAAGGGGCAGGGTGGATAAGGACTCTGGATCGTATCGGCACAATCGGATCGTGCCACACCCGTGTCACGGAGTGCCCTGAAACCTCAATACCAATTAGTGCTGAGACTGTTTTCGGCGGGCAGGCTCACGCTCGGGAACATTCGACGGCTCCATGAGAGGCAGCGAGCGCAGGAGATGATGCCACTTACACGACCTACACGCTTCAACTACATAAGCCGTGTATGACGAGTCATAACTTTGAGCGTGAACCGCTTCGCGTTGAGCAAGTTGCCGAAACTCCTCCAACTCATGAGGACGAGTGATGCATCTTCCGTGATGAGGTAAGCGTGGACCAAACACATATGTCACCAACACAACATTGTCCTCTTGGCAGATTGGACAACGCACTTGAGTTTCATCGCCGAAGTTTCGCGCGGCACGCATGAGGTCGGGGTGCGCGTCACACACTTGATCACGACGCAATCTTCCGCGTCGATACTCGTTGATCACCACTCTTCGGCTGAGGCGGTGGTCAATGACACCGCCAATAGTTTCTCCGTCGTCATCGGTGATGCTGAGTGCACTCAACCAACCGACACGGCGACGCATGAACATGTCAGCGAACGTTAGTCCAAATCATTTCGATTGGCTTGTCCACCACTCAGTTAGTCGTCGCCGAATTTCTTCGTCACCCAGCACGCCTTCTTCCAGTCTGATCTCCATCAAGAAATCTAAAGCCGCTCCAACTTGCCGCCCAGGTTTCACTCCCAAAAACTCCATTACTGCTGCACCATCCATTTCAGGTCGTAGTGCTGCTATTTCTTCTTCTTTGGCAAGTTCGGCAATACGCGCTTCAAGTTCGTCCATGCGTTTTGCAAGCATGAGCGCTTTCTTTTCGTTGCGAGTTGTGCAGTCACAACGTGTCAATACATTGAGCTCGGTGAGATATTTTCCGGCATCGCGAACATAACGACGAACAGCGGAGTCGGTCCAGCCCATTTGGTATGTGTGAAAACGCAAGTGCAGTGCAACCAGTTCGGTTACAGCCGTCACATCTTCCGATGAGTAGCGCAAGGCTTTCAATCGATCGCGTGACATTCGAGCACCAACCACCTCATGATGATGAAACGTCACGCCTTTGCCGTCTTTATAGGAACGAGTTTTAGGTTTGCCAATGTCATGAAACAACGCTGCTAATCGTGTGATTCGGAAATCAAAATTCGGTGCAGCGTTTGGCTGCACATTTTCGACAACAGCAAATGTGTGAGTGAGCACATCTTTATGACGATGAATTGGGTCTTGTTCAAGTTTCATGGCTGGCAGTTCTGGAAAGAAGTGTTCTGCGAGCCCGGTGTCTACCAAGAACCACAAACCCAAGCTCGGAAACTCGGTAACGAGCAACCGATCCAGTTCGTTGCGGATGCGTTCGGCCGAAATGATCTTCAGCCGCTCATGCATGTCTTTCACTGCACTGACCAACTCTTCGACTGGTTGAAGTTTTAATGTAGAAATAAATCGGGCAGCTCGCATCATTCTCAGTGGGTCGTCACTGAAACTTTCTGTCGGTGACAACGGCGTGCGCAACACTCTTGACACCAAATCGGCAGCTCCACCAAATGGGTCTACGAGTTCAGGGTTATCGGTGGTGAGTTCGAGCGCCATTGCATTAATGGTGAAATCTCGCCGCGACAGGTCCATTGAAATGTCGGTAGAAAAGACAACGTCCGGTTTCCGTGAATCAGGCGAATAAGCCTCGGCTCGATGAGTGGTGATCTCATAGGTTCGACCATTTTTCTGGCAAGAAATCGTTCCGAATCGTTCACCTGCAGTCCACACCGCATCCGCCCATCCCGATAGCAGTTTCTTAATGTCTGGTGGAGTCGCATCTGTCGTGAGATCAAAGTCCAGTTCTTCGGTTGCACGATCAAGCAAGAGGTCACGAACAGTGCCACCAACTACATATAAGCGAAAGGATGCTTCGCGAAACATGTTGCCAAGTGGCCGAAGTTCGGCAAGTACGGGCTCAAATCGCGCAGGAATCACACTTCGTAGGTTAGAGGTTGCTCCACCGTCAACGAGGTTGCCGACTACCGTCACATAGTGATGTCTTGCACTACCAATCGCCGTATTTTGCGGTGGGCAAGTCTGCTCTTCGTGATCTCGACAATGGTGTTCACTACTCCTACACACGCAGAGTTTGCCCCGCCACGATCGCTTCCGTCGACAATTGAGGCTCGGCTCATTGCTCAAAACTTCAATGTCACCATTGGAAAGCAATTTCGCTTTGTGGTGTCGATTCCCAACAAGGCAACGCTGAGTGAATTGCGAGCTACTCAAAACGCTGTTTTTCGTGTAGAGGTGCATGCTGCTGTCGCATCACGTGAGGCCGTTCGCGAAGCCGCTAAGGGCGACATCACTCCAAGCGTGATTGAAACTCACGATCTTCCATTTGCAAATCTGGGATCAAATGACACGGGTGAGGTTATTGCGCTTCTCGGCAGCAACGCGGGTGGGTCATCAGTGCGATTACGAAAAAGTGGTATTTACCCTGTGTCGTTATCTATACGAGTTGGTGAGCGCGAAGCGAGTCGTCTGCTGACCTTTGTCAACTTCATTACTGTCCAAACCAGTAGAAATTCGCTCTCTGTTTCGCTCGCTGCAGAAGTAAATCCTCCACTCAGCCAGACACCTGGTGGTGAAACTTCACTTCTTGACTCCACTCGCACGACGTTAAACAATGTGGTCTCGTCGTTAAATGGAAATAGTGGTGTGATGTCACTGCGATTGTCACCTGAAACGTTGAATAGCCTCGCGGTTTCCTCTAATCCACAAGATGCATCGTTGCTTGGACAACTTCAGACGGTTCTTGCTAAACATCAAGTGCTCGCATCGACCTTTGTTCCTTTTGATCCATCTAGTGCAGAGAAAGCAAAACTTGGTGATGATTTCGAAAAACAACTTGCCCGGGGTGTGGAAATTCTGGATTCGCGAAACGGCGACGCAGTACTTAACCTCCGCACGTGGTTCTCTACGCGACCATTAACTTCCGACGGAATAGCGTTGCTCGCTCGCGCCGGTTTCACCAATGTGGTCTTCTCCCCTCAAGCAGCACAATCATTTGGTGCACTTGATACCTATACCAAGCAATACCGAGCGATGTATGCCGATGATGCAACAAAGAAAGTGTCAATTGCGGTTGCAGACCCTCAACTGGCGGCCACAATTTCTGGCAACACCGCAAACCCTGTGCAAACGAGCATGGCTGTGGCAGCAGAAATCATTGCTCAGCAAAGCGAACTGGCTGTTGGTCAGCGCCGACCGCTTGACCAACATCTCATTGTGACCACAAGGGATGGGTCACTCCCCAACCCGGTTCTGATGAACTCACTGCTTGTTGCTTTGGCAAACGCACCACAAATAACACTTCGACCGCTTGGTTCCATTCGACGCGCAACCGAAGCGTCAACTCCGGTCACAATGCCGAGTGGTGCACCAATTGACCTTCGATCTCGGCGTCCACAGTTGCAATCTGTTGTCGATGAAATTCTGTCTACATCTTCGATGCTGACAACAGATGCTCCATCGCGCATGTGGTGGGAAGATTCCTTTCTTCTCATTCAAAGTGACACGCTCAATTCCGAACGATTTGATCAATACCTCAAAGGTTTTAGGTCGCAAATTCGAACCTTCCGTGCATCGGTGAGCGTGCCTCAATCACTCACCTTTACCTTGAGTGGAAAAACAAGCGATCTTCGTTTGCAGTTACGCAATAGTGCCAACTTGCCATTGTCAGTACTGGTCACCTTGTCAAGCGCAAAGCTCACTTTTCCCGAAAAACCACAGGTAGTGACCGTTGCGGCAAATTCTGCAGTTGATCTCATCGTTCCCGTCATCGCGCGTGCAAACGGAACATTTCCTCTTGAAGTAGTGCTGTATACGCCCGACGGAACGGCACAAGTTGGAAAACGAATTCGCCTTTCCGCACGAGTAAGTGCACTAGCTGGTCTGGGGCAATTGGCCACTGGAGTTGCGCTGTTACTGCTCGCATCATGGTGGGTTGCACACTGGCGTAAACAGCACCGCGTGAAAGCGGTCGAAAACCATCCTGCAGTACGCTAAATACATGACCATTCGAATAGTCACCGACAGTGCTTGCGACCTACCTCAATACCTCGTCGATCAACACAAGATTTCCATCGTTCCGCTTTCTGTACGTTTTGGCGAACACGAATTCATTGACCGACAAGATTTAACTACCGAACAGTTTTGGACTCGTTGCGACTCTTCGCAAGTACTGCCTGAAACCGCCGCGCCATCACCTGGACAATTTGAAGCAGAATTTCGGAAACTGGCTGCCGAAGGGGCGACTGGCATTGTCATGATTGCTTTGTCTGGTGTTCTTTCCGCCACCATGCAAAGTGCCGAACTCGCTGCCAAAGCAGTTGCTGGGCATATTTCAGTTCGTGTTGTCGATAGCCGTTCAGCGAGTATGGGCCAAGGCATCACCGTTATTGCGTGTGCCAAACTTGCGGCGACCGGCGCATCACTTGATGAAGTCGCACTTGCTGGAGAAACTTTCGCCCAGCGATCAAAGGTGTGGGGCGCCCTTGACACTCTGGAGAATTTGAAAAAAGGTGGTCGAATTGGTGGAGCGAAAGCGATGCTTGCATCTGCCTTATCAATCAAACCCATCATTGAAGTAATAGATGGCAAAATCGAAGAAGGCGGAAAGCAACGCACACGCAGTAAAGCCTTGGCTTTTTTGCTCGAAAAGGTTCGGGAAGCCGGTCCCATTGAAAACCTTGCGGTTTTGCAGGCAAATTGCACAGATTTTGCTGCGTTCGTTGAAAACCTGCGTGAAATCTATTCAGGCGACATCGTTGTCGGCGACATCGGACCTATCGTCGGCACACACACGGGTGCTGGAACTATCGGCGTTGCATTTCACACCAAACCATAACGACGAAACTCTCGTTTTCAGCTGAGATATCCCCGATTCATAAGGGGTTGCAGCACTAGCGTCGCTTCACAGCGATGAATGAAAAAGGTGTACTCCCTGGTCTCATTGGAGGCCGCTATCTCTTGGAGAGCAAAATCGCACACGGTGGAATGGCTGTGGTGTGGCTTGCTAAGGACACATTCCTTGATCGCAAAGTTGCAGTGAAATTATTGCGCCCACACTTGGTTAATGATGCAACCTTGGCGGAACGTTTTCGACGCGAAGCAATTGCTTGTGCCGGAATTACTCACCAAAACATTGTCGCTGTGTATGACTGCATCGAACACAACGGTCAGCAAGCAGTCATCATGCAGTACGTCAAGGGAAAAAGTCTGCGTGAACTGCTAGACAAACAACAACGCTTGGGTCCAAAACTTACGATCCACATTGGTATGTCGATTGCTGCTGCATTAGAAGAAGCACATAACAAGAATTTCATTCACCGAGATGTGAAACCGGGAAACATTTTGCTCACTCCAGAGGGACGTGTGTTACTCACGGACTTTGGAATTGCAAAAGCGATGACATCGACCGAAGCCGATCTCACTCATGACAACATCATGATGGGAACGGCAAAATACTTAGCCCCTGAACAAGTTCGTGGAAAACCTTTGGACGGTCGATCTGACCTGTATTCATTAGGTCTTGTGCTCTATGAGTGCCTAGCCGGCAAGGTTCCGTTTCTGGGTGAGTCGGATGCCGACACTGCCCTCGCTCGACTGCAGCGCGAGCCAACAGACCTCGCTCGACTTCGACCTTCGCTGTCGCCACAACTTGTCAAAATCATTCACAAACTGTTGTCGCGAAACCCAGAACATCGTTACGCAACCGGGCATGAAACCAAAGTTGCATTGCACTCTGCACTCACTGGCGCACACGATAAAACCACTGAACTTACACCGCCTACGGGAATCGCTCTTGAAGCAGAGGCGGTGTTTACTCCTCGTGAACCGGTTCGCCCAATGACACCACCACGTGGAGAGCAACGAAACCTGCAGTCCGCACCGCCATTCGCACTTCGCAGAATGTTTGTTGGTCTTATTGCACTCAGCTTGATTGCAAGTGTGGCGTTATGGCGAGTATCTGGCAATGAAACGACACAAATCACAACTGTTCCCGAACCAGCAGCCGTTGTCGAACCAGCAACCATTACGTCAATTTCTACATTTGATCCACTGGGTGACGATGGTGTGGAAAATGATGAGTTGCTCCCCAACCTGCTCGATGGGAACGCGGCAACCATGTGGTCTACATCGTGTTATGACAATCAATACTTCGGTAGTAAAGAATTTGTTGGGTTAGTGATTCAACTCAACCGTGCAGCCACGGGTACTCTGCGTGTGGGAATGCAGAATGCGCCATGGGCTATTGATGTCTTCACTTCTACTGAGTCTGCGCCAACTGACATCAATCAATGGGGCGCCAGTATTGATGGCGGTTACAACACCAAACGCGAACGAGCAAGTTTTACTGTCTCTACACCTGCTCAATTCATCCTGATAAAAATTCGCGAAGTGGGAAAGAGTGCTAACTGCAGTGCATCAAACCCGTATCAGGGTGTCCTCGCTGGTGTGGCCTTCACCGAGGGTTAGCCTGAACTCAATGGTTTCCAATCCATTCTCCGACCCCAACTGGTCCACTGCCGTCGTTGATTTCATCGACAGATGGCTTGGTTTCGTGCGCGATCACACCACGCGGCCTCTGATTGCGATTATTCGCGGACTGGTTTTTGGAACGATGGCCCTTGTCGGGGTGTTGTTTTGTGTCGTGATTCTGCTCATTGGAATCATGCGTGCCCTCATTTCGCTTGGTGATGTATGGCTAAGCCATGACACCGCCGTATGGGTTGCCTATTTCGTGCTCGGTGCATTTTTCTTGGCCCTTGGAGCATTGGGCATGCGCAAACGTCACTCGCGCGACTAAGTTTTTGTCACCTCTCACGACAAAGGCGCTGTTTTTTTATGGCAATTCATCACAAAGTGTTAATCATTGGTTCGGGCCCAGCCGGTCTTACTGCTGCCATCTATACGGCGCGGGCCGGACTGCTTCCCTTAGTTATTGAAGGTGAGCCAAGCTCAACATCAGACCAACCAGGTGGACAACTCATGCTCACCACCGAAGTTGAAAACTTTCCGGGTTTTCCCGAGGGAATAATGGGACCAGAGCTCATGACTCGCTGCCGCGAACAAGCGGCGCGTTTTGGTGCGGAATTCATTACCGAAAAGGTCACTCGCGTTGACTTCTCTAGCCGACCATTTCGTGCATGGGTTCGAGAAACGGAATACAGCGCCGACAGTGTCATTGTCAGTACCGGTGCACAGTCGCTAATGCTGGGCCTTCCCGAAGAACCGCGTTTGATTGGCCATGGTCTTTCAACATGTGCCACCTGTGATGGATTCTTCTTCAGAGGCCAAGAAATTGCCGTTGTTGGTGGTGGAGACTCCGCACTTGAAGAAGCTCAGTTTCTTACCAGGTTCGCATCAAAGGTGCATTTGATTGTTCGTCGCGACGCTTTGCGTGCCTCAAAAATCATGCAAGAGCGAGCATTGGCAAATGAAAAGATTTCAATTATCTGGAATTCAACTGTTTCAAAAATTCATGGCGACGACAAAGTGGCTGGAGTAGAACTGACCAATACGCAAACTGGTGCAACTAGTGAACTGGGAGTCACCGGATTGTTTATTGCAATCGGACACCGACCAAACACCGACTTATTTAAGGGTGTGCTTGATATGGAGGACTCTGGTTATCTCATTACAAAACCAGGCTCCACATATACCAACATTGACGGTGTGTTTGCCTGTGGAGACGTGCAAGACCACACCTACCGACAAGCGATAACCGCTGCAGGTTCAGGATGTATGGCTGCACTTGATAGTGAGCGTTGGTTAGAACACCAGCACTAATCGGTCACACTTCAGCCAATTTCACGCGTTCGCGTGTTGCACTGAGTACTATTTCAGTACACAACAACGAAGGACTCGTTATGGCTCAATCAATTACCACGCTTACATCAGCAAATTTTGACGAAACAATCGGCAGTTCAGATACACCTATTTTGGTTGATTTTTGGGCCGAATGGTGCGGACCATGCAAGGCCATTGCCCCTGTGCTTGCCGAAATTGCAACTGAACAGGCAGGAAACATCACGATTGCAAAACTCAATGTTGATGATTTTGGTGATATTGCAATGCGCTTCAATGTCATGAGCATTCCGACACTCATTGTGTTCAACAAGGGTGAAGTTGCAAAGCGTTTAGTTGGGGCTGTTGGTAAAGGCAAATTGCTACAGGAGCTTGCAGAATTTCTTCCGAACTCCCACTAACGCAAGGTAGTCATGGCGTAGCTGTACACGATCTTCAGCGTCGACTCGTTACTGCAAACCTGCTTGCGCAGAACACATTTGAATCAGGTGTGTATTGCAAGCGCACATCTGAAGTTATTACCGAGTTTCAAAAACTCCGTGGATTGCCTGCAACGGGAATCTGTGACCAGCTCACGTGGACAACTCTTGTTGAATCTTCATGGGTGTTGGGTGCACGTCTGCTGTATTTAACTTCTCCACACATGCGTGGCGACGACGTTCAAGCCATGCAAACAGTGCTTGCTAAGTTGGGTTTTGATTGTGGTCGCGCGGACGGAATTTTTGGGCCGAACACACTCCGCGCTCTCACCGAGTTTCAGCAAAATTATGGAATTACTGCTGACGGAATTTGTGGAGTGAATTCAATTCGCGCACTGGAACGAACAAGTAGTCAAAGTGGTGAAGGCCCCGGCATTGTGATCGTGCGTGAATATGAGACTCTGCTTACTGCGCAACACAACACTGAACGACCGCGCATTGTGATTGGTTGCTTCGACAACCACACTCGTCTCACTCGCCTGCTAGTACGTGAGTTACGCAACCGCGGTGACGATGTGATGACTATTGAGAATGCAGATCCCCATGCACATGCGCGAACTGCAAACTCGTTCGCTGCAGATCTGTATCTTGGCGTGTCAAGTGTTATGTCGAACGAAATTCATTTCGCTTATTACCAAACTGATTCGTTTGTTTCTGCGGGAGGCAAAGTGGCGGCCAGTTTGTGTGCCGAAAACGTCCGACTAGTAGATGGGACACTCCAAATTGCGGTCGATGGAATGCAGCTTCCAATTCTCCGTGAAACACGTATGCCGGCGGTGATGTGCGCCATTGGGTTTATCGATGATGGGGACCGAACCCTCGGAATAGTTCCCGCTTTGGCTCAAGCCATTACCCAATGGAGCAATCAGCCACTATAAAAGTTATCCACAGGCTTATACACACTCTGTGCACAATCTCAAGTTTGTCTTCACGGTAAACCTTTACCCAAGACTCACATGGGTTTACTCGTCGAGGTCTGGACCTTCGGTCATGAGTCGGTAAATTCGCTCGAGATCCTCGAGGTCAGCGAACTCCACCACCATTTTCCCGTGCTTACCCGACAATGTCACCGTTACCGGTGTAGCAAGGTGTTCGGATAACAACTCTTCAAGCTCATGGAGACCAGGTTCTTTAACGAGACTGACTCGCCCCGGAGTTCCTGTCTTTGGCTTAACACCCGTTGTTCCAGGTTTTGGAATCACTGTGGTGGTATTCGCGGCTGGGTTCACTGCATTCCGCACTGCCTCTTCAAGGCCACGCACTGTCAGGCTTTGTTCAACTGTCAGTCGAGCAAGTGACTCTTGGAGCGCACGATCGGGTGTACCAAGCAATGCTTTGGCATGCCCCGCTGACAGTCGCCCCTCAGCAAGGTATTGCTGAATTGTTGGTGGCAGTGTCAGCAAGCGAAGCGAATTAGTGATTGCCGAGCGGCTTTTTCCTACCTTGGCAGCTACTTGCTCGTGTGTCATGGAGAAATCTTCAAGCAATTGCTGATATGCGGCCGCTTCTTCAAGTGGAGTGAGGTCTTGACGGTGAAGGTTTTCGACCAGCGCTTGCTCTACCGATGAAACATCATCGGTAACGCGCACAATCGCTGGGATAGTGGACAGTCCGGCCCGTTTTGAAGCCCGCCAACGACGCTCACCAGCAATCAGTTCAAATCGATCTGGCGTTGAAGACGGACGAACCAACACCGGCTGCAACAAACCAATTGCTTTGATAGATGCTGAGAGTTCAGCGAGTGAGTCTTCGTCGAAGTGATTTCGTGGTTGATTTGGGTTTGGGTCAATGGAGGAAACGGAAATTTCCTGTAACCCTGTTCCCGAACCGCCGCCATTGCGCGGCGCCGTCACCGTTGATCCTGTTGGAATCAACGCATCTAAACCTCTACCGAGTCCCGATTTGCGCACCACCACTCACCTCCAATGCCACTGCTCGATATGCCTTTGCGCCTGTTGAGTTTGAGTCAAATGTGGTAATTGGTTTGCCATGTGAAGGTGCCTCGGCAAGGCGAACGTTATGCGGAATGACCGCTTGACACACCTTGTCGCCAAAATGTTCACGCACTTCGCTCACCACGTCACCGGAGAGTTTGGTTCTGGTATCAAACATGGTGCAAATGATTCGACTTACACCCAAGCCTGGATTGAGATTTTTGCTGACCAGGTCAACGTTGCGAAGCAACTGACCTAATCCCTCCAGTGCATAGTACTGACACTGAATAGGCACGATTACTTCTTTGGCGGCTGTAAGACCATTGACGGTGAGCAATCCAAGCGAAGGCGGGCAGTCAATAAGGACATAATCAAACTGATCAATAATGGCTTCGATCGCCTTCTTGAGACGAGTTTCTCGGCCCATTGCAGGCACAAGTTCAATTTCAGCACCCGCTAAATCCAGGTTTGATGGCGCAACAAAAAGATTCTTTACTGCAGTTGGTGCCAGACAATCCTCAAGTGGTGTTTCATGAAGGAGTACGTCATAAACACTGGTTTCCATGTCTCGAGTGTTTAAGCCCAGGCCGGTTGAAGCATTTCCTTGTGGGTCAAGGTCAATGAGCAGCACCCGATAGCCCTGTTCGGCCAGGCAAGCCCCAAGATTGATGGTGGTCGTCGTCTTGCCAACGCCGCCTTTTTGGTTGGCCATAGCAATAATTCGGGGAGTTGGATATGGACCAGTTGGGGTGGTACCTGGCGTGTTCATGATGAGCCAAGAATACCGCCGACGTAAGGACTTTGGGGGGATGGCATTTCAGAATGTTCCACGTGGAACATACTTGGGTGTGTAGATGGGTTGGCCGTCAATGTTCCACGTGGAACAATGCAACAGGACCGATCCGAGTGGGTTCAGAGACCCCCAAAGCAGAAAGATCCATTCCTTGCCAGCGATCAGGGGAGCCTGGTGGAGGTTCCGAAACCACAATAACCCCGCCGGTTTGCACGAGTTCAGCCGACCACCGAAGGGTGAACTCGGGTGGACCAAACCCTCGAGCGCAGGCTGCATCAAAGGAGTGTTTGGTGTTAGCGGCGCGCGCGAAACTCTCCACATCCGCGCACACCACCGACACTTGCTGTTCAATACCTAAAGCCTTCACGGCTCGGTGCAAAGCATCTGTCCGCTTCGAGCGGCGATCGACCAGAGTGAGCTGAATTTCGGGACGGGCAATGGCAATGACCAGACCTGGAACCCCGGCTCCACTGCCCAAATCCACGCAAGTTCGGACCGTTAGTGGGAGAGCATCAGCAAAAGCACATGCGTGAGAGATCATGTCTCTCACCGGTTGTGGACCAAGAGCACCAATACGTTGAGCCGCACTAAAGACGCGGATCAGCCCCTCGTGCTCGGCTGGATGGGGATCTGCCACAAGGGCAGTCTAGTTAGGCCTCTTCTGGCTGGTCGTCTGCAAGGGCAACCACAACACGGCGGTGTGGGTCTTGTCCTTGCGAACGGGTGGCAATGCCTGCAAAATCCACGAGTGTGTCATGGACAATTTTGCGGTCTGCAGAATTCATCGGCTCAAGAACCCGAGGTTGTCCGCTCGCAAGTACATCATTTGCCACCTTCAGGGCAAAGCGGCTAAGGGCCTCGCGACGTTTTTCCCGGTAGCTGGCAATGTCGACTCGCAGGTGAGTGTCATGATCACCCAGGCGGCGCTGGCTGACAACACGGGTCAAGTCTTGAACGGCCATCAATGTGGCGCCCTTTGCGCCTACAAAAACTGAAACCTCAGTGCCGCTGACGTTGATGTCGATGTCTTCGCCAGATTGCTGAACCGAAACCGAGCCAGTAAGACCAGCAGCGGTAAGCATTCCTTCAAGAAATGTGGTTGCAGCAGCACTCACAGTGGCTGGATCTACAGGTGGCATATCTGGACGGGGGGTCCGCGGAGCAGCTTCACGCTTCGGACGAGGCGTTGCGGACTTTTCACGACGTCCACCTTTGGCTTCGCCTTCTTTGCGAGGCCCGCGTTTTGCCGACTTGTCGCGACGATCGCTCTTATTTCGCACACTGTTCGGACGAACCCGTGCGCGAACACGTGCTTCTCCGCGAGTGCGACCGAAGAGACCTTGCTTCGGTTCCTCAACAACTTCGAATTCAGCGTCGTCTTCTGCAACACCCAACTGATCGAGTGCCAAGTTTTTCGCCAACTCAATGGTTTCTGCTGTGGTTTCTACCCATTCCATAACAATGTCCTTACGTGTGATGACTTACGATTTTTTTGGTTTGCGCGGAATCGCGCTGCTTCGGTTTTTTCCCGGAGGAGTTGATTGCTTTGCCGACGAAGCACCACCCTTCGGAGGTGTTACTCGTTTGCTCACAAATGGAGCGCTTGGGTCGGTTGTTTCTTTCTTTGACGACTTTGAGTCTTTGTCACTCTTCGACATTTCACGTGCACGTTCACCGGCTGCTTGAGCTTGTCGTCCCAAAGAGGAATCATTCCCGTAAAAACGTTTTGTGATGTATTGCTGTTGGCCAATTCGAATGACTGCCTGCACCATGTAATACACAATCAAACCGGTTGGTAGGAACAGCTGAAAAACTGCAAAAAATACTGGTAAATACTGCATGATCTTTGCTTGTGTTGCAGACATGGTTGGACTTACGGTGCGCGATGCAACCATTTTTTGCTGAGCGAAATACAAAGCAGCAAGAGCGGCAACAAGGAACACGTAAATCAAACCGGTGGCAAAGTTTTCTTTCACTGCATCAACCGGCTTCAATGCGAGGTCAATACCAAATGACACCATCTCGGTTTTTCCAACCAACGACTGATACAGCTCGGAAGTTTTGTTTAGATATTGCGGTGCAAACGTCACTCCGTCTGCTGCTTTAGAAATCAAACCGTGTAGTGCACGGAACATAATGATGAACACAGGCATTTGAGCCGCGATTGGCAAACACGATGCCATCGGGTTCACCTTGTGTTCCTGATACATCTTCATCATTGCTTCGTTCATCTTCTGGCGATCGCCTTTGAACTCTGCTTGCAGGCGGCGCATTTCTGGTTGCAGGCGTTGCATCTCCAACATGCCCTTAGTGCTCTTCAATGTGAGCGGAGTAATGAGCAACATGACCACCACGGCAACAAGGCCAATTGCAATGGCGTAGTTGTGGGTCCAGGCGTAGAACGTGGCAATAAGGCGTGCGGCGAGTTCAAACATGATGGGTTAGCAATCTTTCGTGTTATCGGTGCAACAGACGGTAGGCGATACCGGAGTTGAATCATCGGGGTGTGGAACAGGGTCAAAGCCAGACGGACCAAATGGTCGACATCGAAGCAGGCGACGGGCAGTCAAAAGTCCACCTCGCCAGGCCCCAAATACCTCAATGGCTTCGTGGCCATACTCTGAACAAGTCGGGAAAAATCGGCACTTTGAGGGGTACCCGGGGCGAAGCGACTGATACCAACGAATCGTCCGCAACATGGCCTTTTGGATTTTTGTAGTGAGACGCTCACTTGTGGTGACGGTTTCGTGTGGGGTGGTCATAGTCATGAAACCACCACCTTGGCAATCAGTTGATCAACGGTGGTGCCCAATTCCATCCAGGACATGGTTCCAACACGTGGTTGGGCTCCAACCAAATACCAGCCTGCTGGCAATTGGTCAGACCTGGCCTCTAGTAGCGACCTCATTTGGCGACGAATTCGGTTGCGCAGCACGGCACCACCCACGTTTCGGCCAATGGCGTAGCCCACATGGGCGTTCTGCAGGGAAGAGTCAGTCAACATCAGACACCACAATCCATTGGAGCGAACATATGTTCCCTCTTTGGAGAGTCGGGAGAAGATCTCCCGTTGGCGTATCCGGCCGATCAAGCCGAAAGCTTGTGTCGGCCTTTGGCGCGACGGGACTTCAAAATGGCGCGGCCAGCACGGGTCTTCATACGATGGCGAAAGCCATGCTTCTTGGCACGACGGCGATTATTTGGCTGGAAAGTGCGTTTCACGCACGCCTCCTCGGTTCGGTGCCGAGAGGACCTCGACAGCTCTGGACGAACAACCTATTGGGTTGAACGATGGGACTACAACGGCAAGAACTCTACAGGCAAATCTCGGTTTTTTCTGCCTGTGGAAAACCTGCTACCTTCGCTTCCCCTGCCTCGTGTCGGCGGGGGTGTCCACACCCTGTGGACAGTGCTGTGGACGGCATATGACACGGGTTCCGCTCGTCGGAAACGCTTGACACCATTGGGTTTCACACCATGTGAAGCACACATATCAGTACAGAGGAACTATGGAAAACGAGCTACAAGTCGATTCTCGCAGCACCGAAAACCATGATGACGTGTGGCGTGCAACCGCTCAAGTTTTACGAGCCCAAGTTTCCGAGGCCGTCTGGTTCTCTACATTCAACGACGCCGTTGCTGTTGCCGATGACAAAATGAGTCTTCGTCTGCAGGTTCCCAACACCTATGTTCGCGAACGAATTTTGACTCGCTACATGTCCCTTGTTCGTGACGCATTAGACGAAGTTGGGGCCAGCGAGCGCCAACTGCTGATCGATGTCCAGACCAACACCGCGGCCGACGTCAACGAGCAGTTGTCCACAAACAACACTCCAGATCAGTTGCCGGCCGAACTAAACACTTCGCTCCACCAACCATCGGAAACCACTACTCTCAAAAGCCGCACGGGTAAAGGCATGGCTGTCGGGCTCAACCCTCGCTACACATTTGAAACCTTCGTTAAAGGCACCTCGAACCAATTTGCCCTTGCAGCTGCTCAGCGTGTTGCCGAAACCCCTGGTCGTTCGTACAACCCATTGTTCATTTATGGTTCGGCAGGACTGGGCAAAACGCACCTCCTCCACGCCATTGGGTATTACGTGCATCAGAACTATGCCCATTACGAAGTTCGCTATGTCTCAACAGAGACATTCCTCAACGAATACGTTGACGGCATTCGCAGCAACACCATCGCTGCCTTCAAGCGTCGCTACCGCGAAGTTGATGTCTTGCTCATTGATGACATTCAGTTCATGGAGGGTAAAGAAGGATTGCAGGAAGAGTTCTTCCACACGTTCAACTCGCTCCACGGCGCCAACAAGCAGATTGTCATTTCTTCTGACCGCATGCCAGATGCCATTCCAACCCTGGAAGACCGCTTGCGTGGCCGATTCCGTTGGGGCCTCATCACCGACATTCAGCCACCCGACATGGAAACCCGACTGGCCATTCTTCGCAACAAAGCCGAACGAGAGCGCACATCTGTGTCTCACGAGGTTTTGGAATTCATTGCCAGCAACGTCACCACCAACATTCGCGAACTTGAAGGTGCTCTCATCCGGGTCGCCGCCTATGCCAGTTTGAACAAAACCCAGGTTGATGTGCCTCTAGCACAGCAGTTGTTAACCGATTTGCTCACTCGAGCCACAGTGAAGCCTCGTTCCGACGAACAACTGTTGGCTGAAATTGCCGAATATCTTGGGTTTGAGGTTGAAGCATTGCGTGGCAAAAGCCGTCAACGACCGTTGGTACAAGCACGCCAGACCGCAATGTATGTCTTCCGTGAACTCACCGACCTGAGTTATCCGGCAATTGCTCGGTTGTTTGGTGGTCGCGACCACACCACCGTGATTCACGCTGTCGATAAAACTCAACGCATGATGAGCGAACGGAAACAGGTCTACGACCAGGTAACCGAGCTCGTTCAGAAATTTAAGACTTCGTAGATCATGTTGGGGACAACCATGTGGGCAACACTGCAGCAACCAGTGGATAACCAGAAGTTATGCACGGCTGCGCGAACTACACATTTGCAAGATGTGTTCGTCACCCCACAGGCTTGTGAGGAACATTTCTATATGTCATTTGGTGTTCGTGGTGTTCATCCACAATCCACATCCCTTATTACCGTTATTAAGTCTTTATATAAACATCCACAAATAACAATGAACAACGTTGGCCAAGGAGCATGGTGATGAAATTTCGAGTTGAGCGCGAAGTATTGGCAGAAGCACTAGGTGCAGCAGCTCGTGTTGCATCAACGCGCAACAACGCCATGCCTGCATTGTCAGGCGTGAAGCTTGAAGTTATTGGTGATCAACTGACGCTGTCGTGCACCGACAATGATTTATCCGTTCAGTTCGTGTTGCCTGTGGGAGGGCAAGCAGACGGTGTGGTGGTGGCAAGCGCAAAACTCCTGAGCGATATTGTTCGCGCAGGAGCAGACGGCAAGGTTACGTTTGAATCTTCGGGAGAAGAGGTACATATTTCTTCTGGTCGTGCACAAACAACAGTTGCAACATTTGCTGCGAGCGATTTTCCTCACATTGTGTTAGCAAGTGCTCCGCCAGTAACGCTTTCGGCACCGCTACTTAGTGAAGCGCTTCGACAAGTTGTTCGTGCAGCAAGTTCAGACATGCAACGCCTTCCTCTTACCGGAGTTCTTATGTCGGCCGAACCTGAAGGACTTCGTCTAGTCGCGACTGACTCATATCGTCTGGCTGTTCGTGATTTACCGGGGACAAACGTGTTGGGTCACGGACAAAAGGTGGTAATCCCAAGTCGTGCACTTGGAGAGCTACAACGACTACTCAATCAGGGCGACGAAGTGACGTTATGTCTTGCAGAAGATCGGGCAACGTTTGCTGTTGGAAACGCAACATTGTCAACCAGCTTGTTACAAGTTGAGTTTCCTAACTACCGACAACTCATTCAGCCTTCTTATCCGAACACACTCACAGTTGCTCGCGAAGCATTACTTGAAGCTGTGCGTCGCTGTCGAATTTTTGCACGTGAAACCACCCCGGTTCGTTTGGAGATGACAGCCACCGCATTGAAGTTGTCGGTGATCACTCAAGACATTGGAAACTCCGAGGAAGAAATTGATTGCTCGCTGGAAGGAACTGAAATGATTGTTGGTTTCAACCCGGATTATCTTGCTGCAGGAATCGAAGCAGTGACAGGCGATGAAATCACCATTCAAACCACAGACCCGCAACGGCCTGCAGTGCTTCGTGGCGTTGGTGCAGAGGACTATCTCTACTTGGTGATGCCACAACGTCTCACCGTATAAGCACAATGTTCCGAGCAACAGTGTGATCATTCAACACCTTGAACTCACAAACTTTCGCAACTATGCGGCAACGACCATTGATTTAACTTCAGGTGTTACTGCAGTTGTCGGCAACAATGGTCAAGGCAAAACCAACTTGGTTGAAGCACTTGGATATCTTGCAACACTAAAAAGTTTTCGGGGCGTGCCAACCGAAGCACTCATTCGTACTGGCTGTGAAAGTGCAGTGTTGCGAGCAACAGTCGTGCACGCCGACGGACGAGAAGTGTTGATCGAAACTGAATTGGTCCGCACAGGGCGCAACCGTTCTTTGGTCAACAAACAGCGTCTTGCCCGCTCGCGAGACCTACTTGGAGTAGTGCGCACCACCGTGTTTTCACCAGAAGATCTGGAGCTGGTAAAAGCTGCACCAAGTGTGCGTCGCGATTTTATTGACGACGCGTTGGTGGCATTGCAGCCCAAACTTGATGTGTTGCGTAGTGAAATTGAAAAAGTGTTGCGTCAGCGAAACTCACTGTTGAAACAAGCAGGAGGCAGGCTGACACCCGATATTGCAAGCACACTTGATGTGTGGGACGCAAAGTTGTCAGAACTTGGAACCCAACTTGGTGACGAAAGAGCGCGACTTATCGCTCACATTTTGCCTCGCGTTACTAAGGCGTATGAAGAGTTGGCTGAAAAAGCCACCCCCATTGGCTTGGTCTACGAACCCGAATGGCGACGAATCGGATTGGCGAGCGAGTTGATATCAAGCCGGCTCGATGACATTCGTCGCGGAACCAGCACGGTCGGGCCTCACCGTGATGACATTGATTTGCTGATTAACGGATTGCCTGCCAGAACACATGCATCCCAAGGAGAGCAACGGACCATTGCACTTGCCTTGCGACTGGCTGTCCATCGCATGGTGACCGAGGAGTTTGGCTCTCCGCCGGTGCTCATTTTGGATGACGTCCTGTCGGAACTCGACCCCGGCCGGGCCGCAGCCTTATTGCGTCACTTTCCGGAGGGTCAGGTACTCATTACTACGGCTGGCTACCTTCCTGACACCGCTCACCCCGACCGTATTGTGCGTATTCAACAAGGTGCAGTGGTTCAAGACAGCATCGCAGAGGACATTTTTCCCACATGAGCAATTTTGGTAACCCATCCGAGCAGGCACTCGACGAAGATCGACAAACTGATGCCAGCATGGACGGCCTTGGTCGACTGTCCACCGAGCTCAACGCGCTGTTGTCTCGCCTTGGCTCTGAACCGGCATCGGTGGTGAGCAGTGTGTTCACCGATTGGGTTGCACTCGTTGGCGAACATGTTGCACAACATGTTGCTCCAATCAAACTTGAACATTCCCGATTACTCGTTGAAGTGACTGAAGCGGCATGGGCCACACAAATGCGATTTCTTGAACCTCAACTTCTTGCAACATTGTCAGCAGCAACTTCAAGCAACATTGTTGGTATCGATGTGCGCGTAAAGCGCAATTCGCGTAGCAAGTAATTGGTAGACTGGACTGTGTTATTTATGTTGCTCAATCGTATGTCTCGCCGCTTTTTCGGCGCTCTCTCAGAAGGTAAATGATGGCAACCACCAAAGCTCAAAAATCGGCTACTGCCGGCTCTGCGTCTTACGGCGCAAAAGACATTCAAGTTCTTGAAGGACTCGACCCTGTTCGCAAGCGCCCAGGTATGTACATCGGGTCCACAGGACTCACTGGATTACATCACCTCATTTGGGAAATTGTGGACAATTCTGTTGACGAAGCAATGGCCGGATACTGCAACAAAATCACGGTTACTTTGCTTGCCGACGGCGGTTGCGCAGTGAGCGATAACGGCCGCGGAATTCCAGTTGACCCATACACATCTGGCCAACACAAAGGAAAGAGTGCACTCGAAGTGGTGCTTACCGTGTTGCACGCTGGCGGAAAGTTTGGTGGCGAAGGGTACAAAGTTTCTGGCGGTCTACACGGTGTAGGTGTGTCGGTCGTGAATGCTCTATCTAAACGACTCGTCGCAGTCGTTGATCGTGGTGGCGAACGCTTCAGCCAAGAGTTTGTTGATGGTGGCAAACCAAAAGGCAAACTGTCAAAGATTGGTGCATCACCAAATAAATCAGTAACAGGTACCACTGTTACATTCTGGCCAGACCCAACCATCTTCGCTTCAGAAGGTGTGGAGTTTGTTGCTCGCACCGTTACTGAGCGTTTGCAAACTATGGCATTTTTGAATAAGGACTTGGAAGTCGTTTTTAATGACGAACGAGCCGACAAAAAACAATCCATCACCTATCAATACAAGGGTGGAATTGTTGACTTCGTTAAGCATTTGAACGCTTCGCGCGAAGCGTTGTTCAACAAAGTTGCACACTACGAAGGCAGCGACGACGAACAAACCGTCGACATCGCACTGCAGTGGAATACAGGCTATTACGAAGGTATTTATGGTTATGCCAATGGCATTTCCACAGTTGAAGGCGGCATGCACGTTGAAGGTTTCAAGACCGCACTCACTTCGGTGGTCAACAAATACGCACGTGCAACAAATGCGCTGAAAGAAAAAGACGACAACCTGCTGGGCGAAGACATTCGCGAAGGAATTACTGCAATCGTTGCTGTAAAACTTCGTGAACCACAGTTTGAAGGTCAGACAAAAGCGAAGTTGGGCAACGTATCCATCCGTTCGTTTGTGCAAAAAGAAACTAACGCGCGACTTGAAGAGTGGATGCAAGAAAATCCAACTGAGGCAAATCGCATTGTGAAAAAAGCGATTGCTGCAGCACAAGCTCGACTTGCCGCAAAGAATGCACGTAATGCAGTGCGTCGCAAAACTGCACTCGCGGGTGCGGGTATGCCTGACAAGTTGAAAGACTGCACCAGTACTGATGCAAGCGAAACTGAACTTTTTATCGTTGAAGGTGACTCAGCAGGTGGCACAGCAGTAGACGCACGCGATCCACGCACGCAAGCAATTTTGCCAATTCGCGGAAAGATCTTGAACGTAGAGCGCGCACGCCTCGACAAAATGTTGAAGAACACCGAAATTCAAACGCTCATCACCGCTATCGGCGGTGGTATTGGTAATGAAGAGTTCGACGCATCAAAGGCGCGCTATCACAAGGTGGTCATTTTGGCTGACGCCGACGTGGACGGCAGCCACATTCGCACCTTGTTGCTCACGTTCTTCTATCGACAGATGAGGCCAATGGTCGAAAACGGATTTATCTATATTGCGCAACCGCCTTTGTTTTCTACCGAAGTAGGCAAAGAAAAGATTTATCTCAAAGACGACGCAGCAAAAGAAAAGTTCCTTTCCGAACACCCAAACCACAAGAAGGAATTCCAGCGCCTAAAGGGTCTTGGTGAAATGGACTGGCAAGAACTTCGAAGCACCACCATGTCGGCCGACTCACGCACGTTGTTGCAGGTAACAGTTGACGAAGCTGCTCTCGCCGAAGACATCATGAGCGTGCTTATGGGTGACGACGTGGAAAGCCGCAAGAAATTTATTCAAACCAACGCGCGCGACGTGCGCAACCTCGACTTCTAGCGAGCACTTAGGCGTAAAGGACTTGTGTAATGGCCAGTAAAAAACCAGCAAAAAAAGCAGCAGCCAAAAAGCTTGCTCCGCGTAGCGACAAGTCTGCTCAAGCAGCAGAAACCGCTTCGGGCACTCCGCCACGTAAACCACCTGCAAAGCAGGATGATTTATTTGTCAATCCAGACTCTGTTCAACCAGTGCAGTTGCAAGACGAAATGGAACGCTCGTTCCTTGACTATGCAATGTCGGTCATCATGTCGCGTGCATTGCCCGACGTTCGCGATGGCTTGAAACCCGTCCACCGTCGAATCATTTGGGACATGGACCAACAGGGTTTCCGCCCCGACCGTCCATTCGTGAAGTGTGCTCGCGTTACCGGCGACACCATGGCGCGTTATCACCCACATGGCGACGGTGCAATTTATGACGCGTTAGTTCGTATGGCTCAGCCGTTTTCATTACGCCATCCACTGATTGATTTCCACGGTAACTACGGATCACCAGACTTTGGACCGGCAGCCAGTCGTTACACAGAATCTCGTTTGCACCCACTTGCCATGCAGTTACTTGCAGACATTGACGAAGACACCGTCGACCTCATTGCCACATATGACGGCACTGCTGAAGAACCGATTGTGTTGCCAGCACGTTTCCCCAACCTTTTGGTGAACGGCAGCCAAGGCATTGCAGTAGGTATGGCCACCAGTATTCCGCCGCACAACCTGGGAGAAGTGGTGGATGCAACATTGCATCTCATCGACAACCCGGAAGCAACAACTGGCGACCTCATGAAGTTTGTAAAGGGCCCAGACTTCCCAACAGGCGGTCTCATTCTTGGCCGTGACGGAATTAAAGACGCGTATCAAACTGGTCGCGGAAGCATCAAGATGCGCGCAAAGGTCAGCATTGAAGAAGGCAAGCGTGGGCAAATGCTCATCGTCGTTACCGAACTTCCATATCAAGCAAGTTGTTCAGCCATTGCATCTCGAATTCAGGAACTGGTGGACGGCGGCGAACTTGATGGCATTGCCGACGTGAACGACAACTCATCCGGCGGTCAAACCAACCTCATTATCACGCTGAAGCGTGACGCGAATTCAAACGTGGTCATGAACAACTTGTTCAAGCTCACACAACTGCAAACCAGTTTCCCTGTGAACATGGTTGCGCTTGTGCACGGAGTTCCACGCACACTCAACCTCCGCGATGCACTTGTTGGCTATGTCGATCACCAAATTGAAGTCACCACACGTCGCTCAAAGTTCCGTCTGCAAAAAGCAACCGACCGTAATCACATTCTTGAAGGTCGCCTGAAGGCGCTCAATGTCATTGACGAAATTATCAAGCTGATTCGTGCGAGCGAAGACGCAGCATCTGCCAAGGCGGCGCTGATGGGCAAGAAGTACGGCTTCTCCGAGCGTCAAGCAATTGACATTCTCGACATGCAGTTGCGCCAACTCACCAGATTGTCGCGTATCGATCTTGAGACAGAACAAAAAGATGTGCTTGCTCGCATTAAGGAACTTGAGTCAATTCTCAATTCCGATACGAAGTTGCGTGCAGTTATCTCAAAAGAACTGTCAGCAGTTCGCGAAGCTTTTGCCACTCCACGTGTTTGCAAAATTGCCGCCGATGTTGGTGAGATGAGCGTTGAAGACTTGGTTGACAACAAAGAACTCGTCATTGTGATGACCCAAGCTCAATACATCAAGGCCGTATCTGCAGATTCATTCCGCACACAAGGTCGTGGTGGCAGAGGAGTAAGCGGCGCGAAGATGAAGTCGGACGACATCGTGAGTAACGTCATCTTCACTACATCACACTCGTACTTGCTGTTCTTCTCAAACCGCGGACGTGTGTATCGATTACGCGCACTCGACATTCCGGAGCGCGATCGCACCGCAAAAGGCATTCCAATTGTCAACCTGTTGCCGTTGAACCAAGGTGAAACCATTCAGGCAATCATTGACACTCGCGAATTCCCTGGCGAACGCTTCTTGTTCTTCGCAACCAAAGAGGGACAGGTCAAGAAGACTCCATTTAACGAGTACGACTCAAGCCGCCGAGATGGTCTGATTGCCTTGAAGTTGCGTCCAAAGGACGAACTTGTTCGTGTGATTGAAACTTCAGGCAGCGACGATGTCTTCATGGTGACACGTGATGGTCAAACTATTCGCTTTTCCGAAAAGGGTGTTCGCCCAATGGGTCGTTCGGCCGCAGGTGTTCGTGGAATGAAGTTGCGTGCAGGCGACGAAGTGGTGTCGTGTGATGTTGCTAAGGATGACTCAGCAATTCTCATCATCACTGAGTCGGGTTATGGCAAGCGCACCCAAGTCAGCAACTTTGCCCGCAAGGGTCGAGGCGGCATGGGCATGATTGGCATCAAACTCACCGGCAAAAAAGGTCACGTAGTGGCTGCATTTATGGCGGGTATCGACGATGACATCGTGGTCGTTGCTTCGGGTGGAACCACCATTCGCACCCCAGTGAAGGAAATCTCCAGTCAAGGTCGCGCGGCAACCGGCGTGCGCATCATGAGCATGGACGACGGACAAGTGGTGGCCTCGGCAGCGCTCGTCCTTTCTCACGACGAAGCATAAACACACAAAATCAAACAGAGCGAGGTAGTGCGACGTTGACCGTTGCGCTCACTCTTGCGGTGCTGGTGTTGTTGCTTGCTGCATTAAGTCGAGTTGGCGCATATCTCATTAATGCCGAGCGTGCGCGAATCATCAGTCAAGTCGGAGCACTTGCTGCCGTGTACGGCGGTGAACCAAGTACACGCGAAGTAGTGCAACTGAATCGCGCAAAGTTGTGTGATTTTCGCAATCCAGCCAACGACACAGCATTCTTCACCGTGTGCGTTGATGTGCAAGGCACACAACGGTCTGCACGTGCTGTCGATAGTTGGACAATTTCAGTGCCTACACTGGAACCGTGAGTAAAACATCTGCACGTGCACCACGGGTGCGTCGAGTTACCAGAGTTATTCGCGAAATTGATCCATGGTCAGCCTTCAAGGTTGGTCTCGCGTTTCACTTGGTGGTGTACTTCACCGTGTTGATCGCGTCGGTGTTGTTGTGGAGCGTGGCGTCGGCAACGGGAACCATCGACAACATTGAACGTTTCATGATGTCGTTTGGGTGGGAAACGTTTGAGTTCAATGGTTGGCAATTGTTGGTCAACGAGATATTGCTTGGGTTGTTGCTGGTGGCTCTACTGACCATCGTGTGGGTACTTGGAGCAACCATGTTCAACTTGATTACCGATCTTGTAGGCGGAATTCGGGTATCAGTACTGGAAGAAGAGGTTCTGGTATCCACGGTTGAGGGTGACGGAAAGCGGCAGTAGGCTCATGTGCCCCGAGAACAATTCGGGGCTATAGCTCAGTTGGTTAGAGCGCATCCCTGATAAGGATGAGGTCACAAGTTCGATTCTTGTTAGCCCCACGGAGGTAAAGCAGTGAATTTCATCCGACGCGTACTGATGGTGCTTGGCATCGCGGGAGCCGCCGGAGCCATTCTGCGCCTCAAGGGTCGTTCTGAGCATTCCACCACTCGCGGCGGCTGGCGCCCAATGAATCCGTCAGAGAGCGATTCAGTAAACCCACTCTCCACCAAGAAGTAACGGTTGTGTTGACCACCAAAGTTGGTGTGCTTGGAGCGGGTGTCACCGGTGTTCGGGTGGTTGAACATTTACGTGCGCTCGGTCATACCAATATTTTCGTTAATGACAAGGTTTCAGCTCGCGCACAACGACTATCGGCGCTTCATTCAACGAACACCATTCGCGTTGAAGCAGTGACTCGCGAAGAACTGTTTGAGTGCGCTGTGGTGGTGCTTGCTTTTGGTTCACCGCACGCACAGACAGCGTCACAGTTCATTCAGCGCGGTGTTTCGGTGGTCTCGCTTTCCGACGCTGTTGCCGACTGCATGAATTTGTTGGCACTTGATGTTCAGGCAAAAGAACACAAGGCCGTCATCATTGTTGGTGCTGCGTCAAGCCCAGGGGTTACTGGATTGTTGTTGCGTTCCATGACCGATCGATTTGACACCATTGATGAAGCTCATGTTGCCATGCATGGCACTGGTGGACCGGAGTGCGCGCGCCAACACCACGACGCGTTATCAGGCCAATCTATTGGCTGGCACGACAACGAATGGCTCCGTCGCCCTTCCGGTAGTGGTCGAGAGTTGTGCTGGTTTCCTGAACCAGTTGGGGCATATGACTGCTATCGAGCAGAACTACCCGACCCCGTGTTGTTGAAAAAAGCCATGCCAGAACTTGAACGCATTACAGCCCGCGTGTCTGCAACACGACGTGATCGATTTACGGCTCGCTTGCCAATGCTCGCTCCTCCTCACGCTGAAGGCGGAATGGGTGCAGTGCGCATTGAAGTGCGCGGGAATCGTGGTGGATCACGAATTGTAGAAATTGCGGGAATCGCTGAACGCATTGCACAACTTGCAGGTGTGGTCAGTGCAGCAAGCGCACACGCCGTTGCAACTGGTGGGGTTTCGGTGCATGGAGCACGCGTGCTTGGCGAACCCGAGTTACCTAACGCCGCACTTCTTGAATTAGTGCTGGCATCTGGTGTTCGACTGCACCAATTTGTTGGCGCATAACAGAGATAGATTTTTGCTGTGTCGTCCCACAACCATTCAACTCATAGCGATGTGCATGAGCATGCCAGCGAGTTAATGAAACAGAGTGGTCAGCGTTACACCACAAAACGAAAAGAAATAGTTGATGCCATTGCACAGTTTTCTCAACCGGTGGGCATCGCAGAGCTTTTGAGTTCAGTTGATGATTTGCCGCAGAGCTCGTTGTATCGAAACCTAACGGTGTTGCAAGAAGCAGGAGTAGTTGCACGCGTAATGTCGTCTCAAGACGGCGGTTTATACGAACTGGCTGAACATCTCACTGGACATCATCACCACTTGGTGTGCTCAGCCTGTGGAGTGGTTCGTGACGTAGTGGTGCCCGATGCACTGGAACACGACCTAGATCGCGCTCTCGCTAAGTTGGCAAAAAGCGAAGGGTTTGCACTCGATCACCACCGACTCGATCTCGTTGGGCGGTGTGCATCATGCCGGTAAACGCGTATTCCAAAGCCTTTTCAGAATTGCCGTGGATGCCGGATAGCCGCATTGTTTCTGTGCCGCAACGAGGTGAGTTTTTCGTGCGTTATGCCAAACACGAAAACGCGAGCGCGCCAGTGGTGGCCCTGCTTCATGGTTGGACAGGAAACGCTGACATCAACTTTTTCCCCGTGTACGCAGGGCTTGCTCAGCAGTATTCAGTGCTCGCCATTGATCATCGCGGGCACGGGCGGGGGTTGCGCACTAATGACCGATTCACACTTGAAGATTGCGCAGATGACGTGGTTGCGGTCATGGATCAATTAAGCATTCCCTCAGTAACCGCGGTGGGTTATTCAATGGGTGGCCCTATTGCCATGCTGATGAGCAAACAACACCCAAACCGTGTGCATTCATTGGTGTTGTGTGCAACTGCGCTTGAGTGGAGCGCAACGCGCGGTGAACGCGCACGGTGGAAAATTGGTCGTGCGGTGTCACCAGTGTTTCGCCTGCTCACCACTCCGCGACTTATTGACCGTTACATTAAGCGCAAAATTCCCCGTGCAAGTTCGGCTGCAACACTTCGACCATGGTTGGTGTCGGAAATTCGCCGGAACGATTCATGGGCAATGAACCAAGCCGGTCGGGCATTGTCAAAACACGACGCGCGGCCTTGGGCGACAACACTTGGAGTACCAACAGCAAGCATTGTCACATCACGCGATTCCTTGGTGGCACCGAATAAACAACAAGCACTTGCACGGGCAACGCAGGCAACAGTGATTGAAATTAATGGCGATCACCTAGTGAACTGGCAAAAACCAGAACTATTTACTGCTGCGGTGATTGACGCGATTCGTCGAGTGCGCGAATAAGCACCTCAATCTGATCGCGTAGTTCGTCGACTGTCACCACATTCGACAAGGCAAACCGCACACTGGCAAGTTCGCGAGCAAGAAACTCAGCATTTGCTTGTGTTGCAGCTGCCATTGCCCGGTCAGTTTCTGCTTGTCGGCGGTCGCGAATTTCTTGACGGTTTTGGGCGAGCAAAATGAGCGGCGCTGCATAAGCGGCTTGCACCGAAAACATCAGATTTAACAAAATGAAAGGGTATGGGTCCCACTGCAACGCAAGGAATGCAACGTTGAGAATGACCCAAAAGATGACCAACACGGTCTGCACCAAAAGAAACCGTGCAGAACCCAAGTTGCGAGCAATCGTTTCACTGAATTGACCGAAAGCATCCGGGTCGTAGTGAATACCAAGTACCGGGCGGCGCTTGCGAGGACGTGCGAGATCGCTGCGCTTCATGATGTTGCTCCAGCTATTGGACGACGACGCCAGTTAGCGGGCAGTGTTCGGTCAAGTACGTCGTCAACCGTGATTGCGCCAAGAAGGCGATTGTTCGCGTCGCACACAGCAACAGCAAGCAAGTTATACGAAGCAAGTCGTTCAGCAACTTCGCGTTCGGTCATGGTTGGACTAATGGTTGCTTCCATTTCTACACACTGACCAAGAGTCAGTTGTGGTGATTCACGAAGCAATCGCTGGAAATGAACCACACCTAAATATGTTCCTGTTGGTGGATAGTGCGGCGCATGAGCAACAAAAACCTGTGCAGCAATCGAAACCAAAATTTCTGGCTCGCGAATTCGAGCAAGCGCATCGGCAACCGTTGCATCGGGGGACATCACAATGATGTCTGGTGTCATCAGCGAACCTGCAGTGCCTTCGGCATACGACAACAATTGACGCATGGTTTCGGCATCGTCGTCATCCATGGCCTCAAGTACGCGACTACGTTGTTCGCCAGGCATTTGTGCAAGCAGGTCGGCCAAGTCGTCGAATTCCATTTCTTCGAACACATTGGTCAAACGCTCCATATCAAGGCCTTCAATCAAGCGCAACTGCTCATCTTCTGGCAGTTCTTCAAGTACATCAGCCAGACGCTCGTCATCCATTGCAGCGGCGACTAGTCGGCGTTGTTCAAGTGGAAGTGCGCGAATGACAGCAGCAACATCGCTTGGGTGCATGTCCCGCAATCGAGCAGCTTCTGCAGCCATTGCAGTTTGCGGCGCAAACATGTGAGCAATGTGCTCCCAATCGACAAGTCGATAACTTGGACGCGGATTTAACAAACTGCGCTTTGCAAGTCGAACTTTAGTGATGTGCCAACCCGGGTTACGTCCGGACTGAAATGCAAGTGCGACGTCACTGACAGTTTCATCGCCCATTTTTTGATCCAGAATTTCGCGACCAAGCAAACGCTCGCCGTCGCGGGCGCGAAATGGGTTGAGGTCAACGTCCCACGACTTCAGTCGGGCTCCGGAATTATCGAGTGAAGCAATACGGCTGGCGCTGACAAAAATGCTGCGGCGCTGGCTGGTAGCAACGAAACCCAGCACGCGAGGGGCCTCGGTGGCGCGGCCAGAGACCACCACTATGTCGTCGATCTTGCCGATGGGGGCCCCGCCTGTGTCGAGAAGAGGCAGGCGCATGACCCGAAATGCGTAAATGAGTTCGCCGACCATGTACCGAAGGCTACCTGCGACTGTTTGGCGAAGCCCGTGATTTAACGATGGCCATGTGGAGTGTTGGCCACTTCAACCGCTACCCTTAGTGACCGCCGTACGGGGACGTAGCTCAGTTGGCTAGAGCATCTGCTTTGCAAGCAGAGGGTCGTGGGTTCGAGTCCCATCGTCTCCACCAATACGCTTCAGGCTCCTTCGCATTACGCTTGTCCTACAACCGTAAGGAGACAGTCATGATTAATGCAGTAATTGTTGATGCAATTCGCAGCCCACTCGGACGCCGCAATGGCAAGTTGAAGAACTGGCACCCAGTCGATCTCGCGTCAGAGATCATGCAACAGCTTGTTCAGCGCAATGATCTCGATCCTGCACTTATTGATGACGTGGTGATGGGTTGTGTGATGCAAGTTGGTGAGCAGAGTCTCAACGTTGCACGCAACGCAGTTCTTGCCGCAGGATGGCCAGACACCGTTCCTGGCACGACCATTGACCGCCAGTGCGGTTCAAGTCAGCAAGCAGCGCACTTTGCAGCCCAGGGTGTTATTGCTGGTGCATACGACATTGTTGTTGCCAACGGTGTTGAAGTGATGTCGCGAGTACCAATGGGTGCATCGGTTGCCGATCGCAACTTTGGTTTCCCATTCGGCCCACGCGTGCAAGCACGTTACGAAGCAGCAGGTGGTCTTGTTGGTCAAGGTATCTCGGCAGAAATGATTGCCGAAAAGTGGAACATCAGCCGCGATGAACTTGATGCATTTGGTGTTCGTTCACAGGAGTACGCCGCACGCGCAACGCGCGAAGGTCGTTTCCAAAACGAAATCATTCCGGTGCTAGACGCCGAAGGCAACATGATGAGCCAAGACGAAGGTCTTCGTGACACCACCATGGAATCACTCGGAAAACTGAAGCCTTCCTTCCGTCCAGTAGAAGAGGGCGGTCGCGTTACTGCTGGTAACTCATCACAAATCACTGACGGTTCTGCAGCACTGCTCATTATGAGCGAAGAAAAGGCAAAGCAACTCGGATTGAAGCCACGCGCACGATTTGTGCAATTCGCCATGGCCGCTGAAGATCCGCGCTACATGTTGACCGCACCAATTCCAGCAACAAAGAAAGTGTTGGAGCGCGCAGGACTCACCATGGACGACATCGACCTTGTTGAAATTAACGAAGCGTTTGCATCAGTTGTCTTGGCATGGGAAAAAGAATTGCACCCAGACATGAGCAAAGTAAATGTGAACGGTGGAGCAATTGCGCTCGGCCACCCACTTGGCGCATCCGGCGCACGCCTCATGACCACATTGTTGAACGAACTTGAGCGCACCGGTGGTCGTTACGGTTTACAAACCATGTGTGAAGGCGGCGGCATGGCCAACGCCACGATCATCGAACGCCTCTAAACAGGGCTACGTAGATGTTCGGGACCATCATCTGGTTCCTTATTGGCGTGTTCTTGCTAATGATTATTTGGCGCACCGGTATTGGCATGTTGCGCAGTATGACTTCGCCGTTGCCGGCACCTCCTCCAGCTGGAGAAATGCGCCGTATTAACGTGCGTTATCGCTGTGGCGTATGTGGCGTGGAACTACGCATGGTGATGGCACCAGACCAAGACCCTCCGCCTCCGCGGCACTGCCTAGAAGATATGGACTTCGTTGCCCCTATTGATTGAGGGCTAGTGATATTTGGTGGCAGTAAACAGACCACCAAGAACGCATGCAAGTCCGCCGAATCGATACCAATTGCTGCGTCCACCTGGAACAAAACCGAGGTAATAAAACAAGATAACGAGTGCACCAAGACCAAGCAGTACGAACATCAATATTGGAACCCACGGAGGACTGACGCGTACTTGGCGGGAAATCGGTGGCGTATAACGCGACGAGGCTTCAGCAATATTGTTGCCGTGCATTGATTTCGGGTCGGCGTGATCAAGACGATGAGTCTCGTGCGAGCGATGATTGGGTTTCGTTCCCTTTGGAGTGGTGCGTCCGCCGGTACGTCGTTTGTTTGGCGCCATGAGACTTTCAGTGTAGGGCAAAAATGAGGTTTGACCCGAGACTTTGTTCTGGCAGGCTTACTGCGTGACACGGATTCTGGTGATCGACAACTTTGACAGTTTCGTGTACAACCTTGTGCAGTACTTGGGTGAACTTGGAACAGAGCCTGTTGTCATTCGCAACAACGAAATGTCGGTGCACGATGCTGCTGCATTGCGACCAGACGGAGTGTTGTTGTCACCTGGTCCTGGTCGCCCAGAAGACGCAGGAATACTGTGCGACGCCATTCGTGAATTTGCAGGCAAGGTCCCTGTGTTTGGAGTATGTCTCGGACACCAGGCAATTGGTCAAGTGTTCGGAGGAAACGTTGTGCGAGCACCCGAGTTATTGCACGGAAAAACTTCACCGATTCATCACTTCAACGACGGAGTTTTTGCAGGTCTACCAAACCCGATGCCTGCAACCAGGTATCACTCGCTGATTATTGAACGCGAATCACTTCCAGAAATGTTGAAGGTAACTGCACAAACAGAATCAGGAATGATTATGGGAGTGCGTCACCGCGAACTCGACATTGAGGGAGTGCAGTTTCACCCTGAAAGCATTCTGACTACTTCGGGTCACGACATGATCGGCAACTTTGTGCAGCGCGTTGCTGCATTCGCAAATTAATTCGATAACGCGCGACCCACAATCAACATCACTTTTGAACCTGGGTTGACCTGGGTGTTGGGTTGCAAACTTTGCGAAATCACCAAGCCATCATTTTCATCGCTTGCTGGCACATTTTGATAGCGAACTTCCCACACCAATCCAGCAGCGTTGAGTAATGATTTTGCATCAGCCTCGGATTGACCAGCAACATCGGGAACTGTTGATTGATTGCCGCCACCGGAAACCACGAGCGTGACATTGCTGCCAGAAGCAACGGTGGTGCCAATTGCGGGGTCGGTGCGAATGACGCGTCCTTTGGCAATCGTTGAACTGGTTTCTTCTGCAAGCGTTACGTTCAGCAAAAACGGCGCTCCAACAAGAACTTGTTGTGCGGCCTCTACCACTTGGCCTTCAACGTTAGGTATGGCAACTTCTGGTCCACCCTTGGAAACGACAACACGAATTGCTGCACCTGCAGGAAGCATCACGGTTGCTGCAGGGTCTTGCGAAATGATTTGACCAGCAGGTGTTGTGGGGTCAACGCGTTCTTCGATGATTTGAATGGTCAAGCCGACGGCAATTGCTTGGCTAACCGCAGCGTCATATAGCAGTCCTTGAATTGGCGGCACCATGATGGTTCCCGCGCGCGGTGTAAAGGTGAGCGTGATTGAGTCGCCAGCCTGAAAACTCTCTCCAGCGGCCGGGCTCTGGTCATACACCACGCCTGGAGAGACTCCATCCTTTGGAATTTCGTTCTGCACCACAGTGAGACCAAGTGCAGCGAGCTGTGCCTGCGCAGCATCAATAGACATATTCACCACCGATGGAAGGGTTGATTCACTGCCTCCTCCCATGAAGCGAACCGCAAACACCACAATGGCGAGTAGTGCAATTACTAATACCGCTCCACCAAACACCATGGTCGCTGGCTTCCTTGGGTCAAGGGATTCAAGACTGTCTTCAAGTGGAGGCAATACCACTGTGGGAATCTCGGCGGTATCGGAAAGACTCGTCGAGCTTGCAGTACCACGAGCCTCAATGAGCGCAAGAGTCTCCTCGCCATCAAGAATTCGACGCACGTCTTCGCGTACGAGCACAGCGCTGTCATAACGACGCATTTCATTTTTTGCCATACATTTGGCAACTACAGATTCGAATCCGCGCGGTAAATCAGCGATTAATTCGCGCAGAGGTTGTGGAAAATTATGAACATGTTGATATGCAATGGCAACCGCAGACTCTCCTATAAATGGTGGCCGTCCAGCAACTAATTCGTACATCATGACGCCAAGCGAATAAATGTCACTGCGTGGGTCGGGTTGTGCGCCTTGAGCCTGTTCGGGAGACAGGTATGTTGCGGTTCCCATTACCGAACCAATCTCAGTAAGCGCTTCGTCAACATTTGAGCCAAGAGCTCGCGCAATTCCAAAGTCGGCGACTTTCACTTGACCACCAAGGCCAATCAGAATGTTGCCGGGTTTGATATCTCGGTGAATAACACCATTCTCATGAGCAAAGCCGAGTGCTGCTGCTACTTCAGCTACCACATCGCATGCATGAGTTGGAGTTAGTGGGCCACGTTCTTTCAACAATGTTGCAAGTGTTTTTCCTTCGACGTATTCCATGGCAATGAAATATGTGGCATTCACCTTTCCCCAGTCGTACACAGCAACAATGTTTGGGTGGGTGAGTGCGGCAGCTGACTGCGCTTCTCGGCGAAATCGTTCAACAAAATTGGGGTCAATTGCGAACTCGGGAAATAACACCTTTAAAGCAACTGGACGATCAAGCAAGATGTCGCGAGCAAGAAATACCTCAGCCATGCCGCCTCGACCAATACTCCGCTCAACTCGGTATCGGTCGTTAACCAGAGGAATGCTTTCGTTAGTCATTGAGCGCGGATATTTCTTTTAGTGCTTCTACGTGTCGTTGTGCGTCAATGAATGAGGAAAAACGAATGTGCTCTCGGATTCGCTGTTGATGAACAGAAGAGAGATCATTGCGTTGAAGGTCGGTGCAAAGTTCGCGGGTTGGCGAAAACCACAACACTTGGCTACTTGCACCACGATTAATACACACCGATGAGTTCTGTGACGCATTCTCAAACGAAAGAAAGTAACCCGATCGAGCGTTGCGTCCAGTAGTCACAACAGAAATAAGTACCGCCAAAGCTATTCCAACACCAATCAGCCACTGCTTTTTTGAACGATGTGCAGGAGTGTCAACAACTGGTTCAGCAACGGGTGCTGGTGTTGAATCGCCAACAGCATCAACCACAATCACCGTGATGTTGTCTCGGCCACCATTGCGTTTTGCGAGAGCAACAAGCTCATCTGCAATGATTTGCGGCTCACGGTGTTGTGCGGCGAGTGCTGCGATGTCAGCAGTTGGTACTTCGTCAACAAGTCCGTCGCTACACAGGATGAAGCGATCCCCAGAAAAAAGAGGAATTAGCCACGAGTCAACGGCCACACGATCATCAATGCCAAGAGCGCGAGTCACAATATTGCGACGCGGGTGAACCCGTGCTTCTTCTTCGGTAATGAGGCCTTCTGTCACCAGTTCTTGCACGTAGGAATGGTCAACACTGAGCTGACGGAACTTGCCAGAGCGCGTTAAATAAATGCGTGAATCGCCAACGTTTGCCAAAGCAACCTGTTGTTGACCTGAGGCTTCTGCGTGTGGCTGCACTAACGCCAATGCACAAATGGTGGTTCCCATGCCGCGACGCTCGGTGCTTTCGGCTGCGGATTCGTGAATGATGCGGTTGATCGATGTAATCGCTTCTACGAACCACTCTGGGGTAAGCGTCTGACCTGCTGCACGCTCAAGAAGGAGAGTGGTGGCCAGTGCGGAGGCAACTTCGCCAGCATTGTGGCCACCCATGCCATCTGCAACAGCAAATAGTTGGTCGGATGCCACATAGGCATCTTCATTTTGAGGTCGGACATTTCCCGTATCGGTTGCAACTCCGTGCTTCAACAGCATCATGCGAGTACGCCGGGAGTGTGTTGGCGATTCACTCGAAGCGAATGTTCACTGCACCAAAAGCAATGACATCACCTGATGCAAGTGGGGTGGGTTCAACGATCACAGTGCCATTCACCCGGGTGCCGTTTGTGCTTCCCCGATCATCAATTTGCCACGTTCCTTGAACAATTCGAATTTCGGCATGAACACGGCTTACATTGTGATCTGCAATCACAATGTCGCACGTAGTTTGCCGACCAATGATGTTTTTATCGTTGGTTAATTCAAATCGAGTTCCATCGTCCAGCACCAAGGCGTGAATCTGACGCTCGGCCGGCTTGACCTCAACTGGGTTGGTTGTTGCATTGCGCACCGAAGACACCTTGGAAGGCCTGATCGCACATTCAAATGGCCCAAGATTTTCATCATGTTCGAAGGTGATGACTGCTTCGCCAGAAAGTGAATAACCCTCGTATGTCGCGTGATGTGTAACGGCTTGACGAAGCTCGTGTGCAAGAGGCTTTAATGTTGGGCTGAGTAATTCAAGATTACTCGGGCTCACCAGAACTTTGTATGTTGAGGGAACTTTGCCGTTGTTGCCAAGTGCGATGTCGTCCATGGTCGCAACGAGTTGGCGGCCAATAGTGATAGGTCGAATTCCGCGCCGACGGGCGATCGCAAACACGTAGTTATTCTAGGCGTTATTTCGTGCATACGCATCAGAACCGATAAATCGGCCCCAACGACTGTTCAGCATTGCATAATCACTTGCGTCTTCAGTTGCACCAAGCGTGCGCGCTCCAAAATGGTAAACACGAGATTGTGGGGTCCATGCTGTTCGTAGACCTTGCGCTGCAAGTTTCATACAAAAATCAATGTCGGCGTACGAGACGCGATAGTTCTCCGAAAATCCTCCGACGGTATTGAAATCGGAACGACGAAAGGCCATGCACGCACCACTGATTGCTGAAACACATCGCGCAACACTGTGAACACCCATCCAACCATCAGAATGTGATGATTTTCCTCGCGAAAGGTGAGTTGG
>JAPOKO010000101.1 GCA_029977615.1 bacterium | reverse complement strand
GCTGATTCGAGGCCGGCGAGGGGACGTCACCGCGTTTGCGCAGTTCGCCACCGAGGGCGACGCGAGGCTGGTCATCGACACGCTCACGAGGAAAGCGGACCGGGGCGCGCCGATCACCTTCCGCGACTGCGCGCTGTCGGCGTCGTTCCTGCACGACTGGCCGAGACAAATGGACAGGCCGCGGTGGATCCCGTGTCTCGCGGCGCCGGGTTGGACGCCGGATCCGAGGAACGACGTTAGAAACGGAACAGAACCCCAACAACAACAACAACAACAACAACAACAACAACAACACATACAGGCGGGTCCCCCTCAAGTAGGCGGGTCCCCCCTCAACGCCGTCAACGACCTCGGTCGGTGGGAGAAGTGGGGCCAAGAGGGGAGAAGTGGTGAGAGGTGGTGGGAGTGCCACGTCGACACCCGCGGTCACATGGGCGGCGTCATCGGCAAGTCGGGCGCGTCGATCAAGAAGCTGCAGGCGGAGACCGGCGCCAAGATGC
>JAPOKO010000100.1 GCA_029977615.1 bacterium | reverse complement strand
GAATAGGAGGAGCGGCGACGTATTCGTTGCACCAACAAAAGAGCGATTTTCTTCTCTCCCCTCCACCTCTCGCGCCAACCGCGACGTATCAACGAGGACTAGGAGGAATGATTCCGAACAACGACGACGTCGAAGCGCTCGCGATGAGACCAATGTCACCGCCGGAATTTACGAATGGAACCGGTACGGTGTTGACGGCGGAGAAGAGAGTGGCGGTTGCCGGTACGCAGACGGACGAGAATAATAACAACAACAACAACAACAACAACAACAACAACAAAAATGGGACGAACGCGAATAAGGCGCGCCAAAGCCGACGACTCGCCGGGATGTCTCCATCGCCGGTGACTTTAACGACAAGCGGTGGGAAGAGCATCGATGAGTCGGATATTTCGAAACGCATCACGAGCGCGGTGGAGAAGACGTTGGAAAGCGTTGCGAGGGAGACGAGGAAAGGGATGGAAGAAATTGCCATTAGAACGCAGAGAGACGTGTTGAGAT